>NZ_JANOBI010000001.1:0-12758 GCF_031411595.1 Flavobacterium sp.
TTACGACCACTTTTTTGAATTTGAAACATCACAAGTGCACCCGTGGTCAGTTCTGCTGCCATTGCTTGTACGGCAAAATACATCGAGTGGAATGGGTTCTGGTTTTTCCAAGTATGCTTTACAGATGTCGTGCATCTATCTACTTCAAGCGTTTTTACACGAACGCCGCACCAAAAAGCGGCTGGTAACTTTAGAAAAGTAAATGCATTTATTTTTTGTGGCGTGATGTGCATGTATGCTGGTATTTTTCCGAAATATAGTCATTTTCGGATTGGTTTCAACACAAATACTTTTGTTAATATTTTGTTAATATTTACTACTATGCGAAACATAGTATTGTCTTTTAGATATATATTTGCATAAGAAATTACTATATACTTTTAATCATCATGGAAACACAATCAAAAAACAGTACAGCAGCTTTAATCAACTTAAGCACTTTGACACAGTATTTTATTCCGTTTGGAAATTTGATTTTTCCAATCATCATTTGGAGTACCAATAAAGATAAGTCAGAATATATTGATCAGCAAGGAAAACAAACTATTAATTTTCAATTGAGCTTATTCGTTTACACTTGCATTCTTGCGATGATTGCCATTCCGATTATCATCATTACTGTAATTCAAAATGCTAGTTTTTCAGCTTTTATCAATCATGACGATTTGGTGTTTGACGAATTCAATTTCAATAACATCAATGGTGTTTTAACTGTTGCCATCTTAGCCATCATCTTATTTATATTTATGAAAATCGCGGAGTTTTTTCTAATCATCTACGCTTCGCTTAAAACATCTAACGGAGATGATTTCAAATATCCGTTGACCATCAATTTTTTAAAATAAATCAATTTCAATCATCAATTTTTTAATCAACAAATCAATCATCAATCAAAAAAACGAACAAATCATGTTAAAAATCATCACAACGCTAACCGTATTCCTCATTGGAATCTTAGCAAAAGGACAAGTAACAGAAAACAGAAACGTATCTGCATTTTCTAAAGTAACAGTAGCCAATGGCATTGAACTCATTTACACCGAAAACCCATCAACTTCGTTGCAAATTGAATCAGAAAACCAAACCGTACTCAACGAAATCATCACGGAAGTGAACGGAAAAACTTTAAAAATCACTATGGAAAAAGGAACACAAATTCCATCGAATGAAACTGTAAAAGTGTATTTATCGGCGCAAAATATTGTAGCCTTGGAAGCACACTCGAAAGCAAAAATTACGATTATCGATCAATTCAATGCGCATCATTTGAACATTCTTTTAGATTCCGGAGCCACATTGACAGGCAACATCAAAACGTTGGAAAAAACCAAATTGTATGCTGCCAATGGAACTGTATTCAATGGAAAAATTGAAACCAAAATACTCAAAGGGAATTTTAAAAGTAACGCCAAAATTAATTTAACAGGAAAAGCAGAAAATGCTTCGTTTCAAACAGCTGACTCGGCTTTGTTGAGTGCTAAGAATTTTATTGCCAATACCATTAATTTGAGTGCCAACGGAAAATCGGTTGCTATGATACACGCCAATACTAATGTTGCTCTGAATGTTACTGATCAAGCCAGAGTTTCTTACACCGGATTTCCGGAAAAAATCGAATTGAATGAAGAAGCGCAAGCCTTCAAAAAATCAGATTACAATAGTTTAGTGTCTTACAACAATGTAAGCAACTAATATCAGGGAATCAAAAAACGAATAAAACCCGAGGCGCCGCCGAACTGATGGAGCGCAGCGGAATAATCCCAAATAAAATTAGCATCATGAATATTGAAAACACAAAAGCCCAAATGCGTAAAGGGGTTCTCGAGTTTTGCATCTTATCTGTTCTCAAAGAAAAAGATGCTTACACTTCAGAGATACTAGATACCTTAAAAAACGCTAAATTGCTTGTCGTAGAGGGAACTGTTTATCCGCTATTGACAAGACTCAAAAATGACGGATTACTCAACTACCGTTGGGAAGAATCTACTTCGGGACCGCCAAGAAAATACTACGGACTCACCGAAATTGGAAAAACATTTTTAACTGAATTAAATGGCACTTGGACCGAACTATCCGATGCCGTAAACATAATAACAAACCAAAAATAATAGTCATGAATAAAACTGTAAACATAAATTTAGGCGGTATGTTTTTTCATATTGATGAAGACGCATACCAAAAGTTGACACGCTATTTCGATGCTATCAAACGTTCTTTATCAAATTCTAACGGGCAAGACGAAATCATCAAAGACATCGAAATGCGCATTGGCGAATTGGTCGCGGAAAAACACACCAGCGAAAAACAAGTCATCAATTTAAAAGAATTAGACGAAATCATCGCTGTCATGGGACAACCCGAAGATTACAGAATTGATCCAGACGGTGAAGAAGCACAACAAGCCAGCGACTTTAATAGTGCCACAAGAGCCAATAAAAAGCTATATCGCGACAAAGACACCGGAATGATTGGTGGTGTAGCCTCTGGTTTGAGTCACTATTTCGGAATCGATGTCGTTTGGTTGCGAATCATTTTAGTGGTATTGGTTTTCGGTGGATTCGGATCCGGAATCGTTGCTTACCTCGTACTTTGGATTGTAACTCCAGAAGCGATTACTACTTCTGAAAAATTAGAAATGAAAGGTGAACCCATCACCATTTCAAACATCGAGAAAAAGGTAAAAGAAGAATTCGATTCAGTTTCTGACAAATTCAAAAATGCCAATTACGACAAAATGGGAAACCAAGTAAAAACCGGCGTTGAGAAATTTACAGGCGGTGTAGGCGAAGTCTTCATGAGTATTTTTAGAGTATTCGCTAAGTTTTTAGGCGTGATCTTAATTCTGTCAAGTTTAACATGGCTCGTGATTTTATTCATCGGTGTATTTACACTAGGTTCTGGCGCTTTTATCGATTTTCCATGGCAAAGTTTTGTGGAAGCCGGCAATTTTTCTGAATATCCGATTTGGGCTTTTGGACTATTAATATTCTTCGCTATCGGAATCCCACTCTTTTTCTTTTTAATCTTAGGTTTCAAATTATTGTCACCGGGAATAAAATCGATTAACAATGTCATCAAATATACGTTACTCGCTTTATGGCTAATTTCACTAGGAATATTGATTTCACTAGGCATCAGACAAGCCACAGAATTCGCAGTTGACGGAAGATTCATCCAAAAAGAAAACATTCCAGTGCAAGCCAATGATACACTTTTCGTAAAATTCAAATCGAATGATTATTTCTCTAACGGAATTCATGACAATGATAACTTTATTGTTACAGAAGATTCAACTGACGTAAAAGTCATTTACTCGAATGAAGTTCGTTTGTATGTTGTGAAAACAGATGAAAAAACACCTTACATCCAAATCGAAAGAAAAGCCAAAGGCAATTCATTATCGAAAGCTAAGAAAACGGCTGAGAAAATCAAATACGGTTACAAAATCGAAGGCAATCATTTAATTTTAGACAACTATCTGTTGACCGAATTTAAAAACAAATGGCGCGATCAAGAAGTTGAAATCTACCTATACTTGCCAGTCGGAACCTTATTGAAACCCGATAGTAGCATCCAAGATTATGACGATTCTGACGATTCTTATTTCAATCTACATTTCAGTGGTGATTATACTTATAAGGTAGAAAATTCAAAAGTGAAATGTATGAATTGCCCGCCTGACGAAAACGAATGGAACGATGTAAAAGGTGAAGTGGATAACGACTCAACTTCAACCAGCGTAACCTTAAATAAAAACGGAATCTTGATTAAAAAAGACAACAAAGGATCCGAAGACAAGGAAATTAAAAGTGTTAAAATCAACGAAGACGGCATTACCATTAAAACCAAATAGTCATGTTGCATTTAAAAAAAATCATCCAAAAATCGGCGTTGCTTTCTGTAACTGTGATGCTGTTTGCTGCCTGCCAGTTTAATGGTGTGAAAGGCAGTGGCAATGTGGTTACAGAGAACAGAACGGTTCCGAATTCGTTTAAAAGCATCAAAGCTGAAAAAGGACTTGATGTGGTTTTAGAGCAATCGCCTGAAACGAGTATTACCGTAATTGCCGATGACAATTTGCAGAAACACATCAAAACAACTGTTGAAAATGGGGTTTTGACGATTACTTCTGACATCAACAATTACATCAATGTCGAATCGAAAAAAGTGGTCGTAAAAGCACCGAATATTGAAAGTATTGATGTGTGTTGTGGTGTAAGTTTCAATGCAAAAAACACCATCAAAGGCAATACAATCGCTCTAAAATCAAGTAGTGGTTCTTCGATGAATATCGCGATTGAAGTCGAAAAAGCCAGTTGTGAAGCTTCTTCCGGAAGCGACATCAAAGTATACGGAAAAGCCATGGCAATGGAAGCTGCGTCATCGAGCGGAAGCACCATCGATGCTGAAAAACTGCTCTCGAATGAAATCATTGCTGGAGCATCAAGTGGCAGTGTCATCGAAATTTTTCCGTTAGTGAGTCTCAATGCAGATGCGTCTAGTGGCGGTGTGATCAACTATCACAATGTGCCTAAAAACATTAATAAAAAATCGTCTTCGGGCGGAAGCATTAGCAAAGAATAAACTTCAAAAAAATTAAATTGATAAAAATCATCCAAGCCAATTGGGTGATTTTTTTTTATAAATCATTGGCTAAAAGAATCATTTGTTAAAAAAATTTTTAAATTAGCCAACCTCGAATCATCTATGCTTTAGCGCTAAAATCGAAATCATTCACTACTGATGGCAATCACTTTTAAAAAGGTCAAACACGCATTCAAGCGGCATCCATTTTTATATTTTGTACGGTATCTATTGTTGTCAAAAAACAATAAAGAAACCGATATCACTAACCTTTATTGCTTTAACGATTCGAATCATATTGCCGATGTTCCCAAGTTGTATTTTGAAATTAATACCCAAATAAAACTAAATCCAACCCAAGACGAATTGGAAAAATCTTTAGTCATTGGCGATTTTTTGAGAAGCACTTTAAAAGGCGGCACCGGCATTGGACTTTCATCCGAAAAAACGCTAGAAATCATGTTGGCCGGCCAAGGTGGTGTATGCTCAGATTTCTCTCAGATTTTCAATGTTTTTTGTTTGATTAATGGCATCCGAGTTAAAGAATGGGGCATTGTTGATTGCTTTTATAATTCACAATTCGGACATTCCTTCAATGAAATTTATTCCACGAAACTTCAAAAATGGGTGGCCATCGACATTCATAAAGCCATTATTTTTGAAGATGTAGCCCACAACAGTTACTTCTCGGTAGTGGATTTGTTTACCGATTTGAGAAAAGGAAATCCACTGCAAGCGAAACATTATTCCAATTATGTTTCACCGGACCTCGAAAGAACTCCGATGGTGTATTCGAAAGAAACCATTCCTTTTTTACTTGATAATAAAGAAAATGCTGCAGTAGATTATTACTACAACAAATTTCAAAATACGATGCCCATCATCTTGATCAATATCATATTGATTCTATTGAGAAAAAACCAAACCTTTATTTTTGTTATGGATGATTATAAAGTGAAACTATTGCCTCAATATTTTCAAAAACTCAAGTGGTTCTCCTAAAGCAAAATCGAATTCTTGTAACAATATCAATTTCTAACCTACCAACGTTTAAAATTAACCCACCAAAACCGCCAATATGGAATTACAAATCAACAATCTAAACAAAAAATACAGCAATGGCGTGCATGCCTTAAACGATGTTTCTCTAACCATTCAAAAAGGAATGTTCGGATTACTCGGCCCTAACGGCGCTGGAAAATCATCCTTAATGCGAACGTTAGCCACGCTTCAAGATGTTGATAGCGGCACGGTAACACTCGGCGACATCGATGTGTTGAATGACAAAGAATCCGTTCGTAAAGTTTTGGGTTACTTGCCACAAGAATTTGGCGTTTACCCAAGAACATCAGCAGTTGATTTGCTCGATCATTTGGCGCTGTTAAAAGGATTCGAATCGAAAGCTGACCGCAATCAAATTGTAGAACAACTGTTGCTCAAAGTCAATCTTTGGGAACACAGAAAAAATGCCGTAGCGAGTTATAGTGGTGGAATGCGCCAGCGTTTTGGTATTGCACAATGCTTAATCGGCAGCCCAAAATTGGTGATTGTTGATGAACCAACCGCAGGTTTAGATCCGGGTGAAAGAAATCGTTTCTACAATATTTTAAGTGAAATCGGCGAAAATATTATAGTCATTCTATCGACACATATCGTTCAAGATGTTCGTGAACTCTGCACGCAAATGGCCGTTATGGACAATGGTAAAGTACTTTTCAGTGGTAATACTGATGAGGCACTTCTTGAAATTAAAGGCAAAGTTTGGGAGAAAAGAGTCACCAAAATCGACTTGCCAGAATACCAAAAAAACTACAAAATCATTTCCAATAAATTGGTTGGCGGTCAACCATTAATTCATGTTTTCTCTGAAACGAATTTAGACAACGGATTCAGTAAAGCAGAAGAGAATTTAGAAGATGTATTCTTTGCGAAACTCAACGAATTAGTTTAAATCAATAGTTTACAATTATGTGGAAATTTATACAACACGAATTAAACTATTGGTTGAAAACACCAATGGTTTGGATATTCTTTTTTATCAATGCATTATTGGTCTTTTTTGCTGTAGCTTCTGACAATGTTTCCATTGGCGGCGGCGTAGGCAACATTCATAAAAATGCGCCTTTTGTGATTGAACAATATTATGCCGTGATGTCGATCATCGGATTGCTGATGACGACCGCTTTTATGAACGCGACTGCCAATCGCGATTTCCAATACGGTATGCACCAATTTATTTTTTCTTCACCAATTAAAAAAAGTGATTACTATTTCGGGAAATTTATTGGAGCAGCAATCGTTTCTGTAATTCCAATGTTGGGTGTTTCACTCGGATTGTTGCTCGGGCCAATTTTGGCTGGAGTATTTGATATGGCGCCCGCAGAGCGTTTCGGGCCGATTATTTGGTCTGGACATTTGTATGGAATTTTGGCTTTCGCGATTCCGAATGTCATTATTGCTGGCGTTTTGCTTTATGGATTAGCGATTATTTTCAGAAGCAGCATCGTTTCGTTCATCGGCTCGATGTTGATTCTCGTATTCTATGCTGTTTCATCGGGATTCACGCGCGACATTCAAAAAGAATGGTTGGCCAATATCTTAGACCCTTTTGGCGTGAGGCCTTTCCGCATCATGACCAAGTATATGACTGTCGCGGAAAAAAATTTGCAAGTGGTTACTTTACACGATGCATTGTTATTCAATCGTTTGATTTGGCTGGGAATCAGTGTGCTGATTTTATTTTTGATTTACGCCAAATTTTCATTCAATACCAAAAAAGAAAAAGTAAAAAAACAGAAAAAATCAAAGAAGAACATCGCACCAACGATATTGTTCGATGTCGATTATCATCCCACTAAAGCCAATGCCTTTTCGTTGATTACGTTTTGGAAACTCGTGAAATTCGAAACCAAAGCGGTGATTAAAAACCCAACTTTCATTATTATTGTCGCTATTGGTTTGATTAATTTAATTGTTGGATTAACGACTTATACCGGAAGTTACGGGACCGATCAATATCCTGTAACCTATTCGATTGTTGATACCATCAATGATGCATTTTTTATTTTCATCATTGGATTTATTGCATTTTACACTGGTGTTTTAGTTTGGAAGGAACGCGATGCTAAAATCAATGAAATTGAAGATGCCACTCCGATTCGGTCAGGAATGCTTTTTACATCCAAATTAGTAGCGTTGATTATCGCGTTGGCCATTATGTATTCCGCAACCATTATCATTGGAATTATCGCGCAAACCGCTTATGGTTATTACAACTACGAAATTGATGTCTATGTCAAATCATTACTCATCATCGGTTTGTTGGGCTTTGCTTTTTATATCGTTTTATCGCTATTATTTCATTATTTAATCAACAATCGCTACATCGCGTACTTTGCTTTTGTAGCGTTTTTGGTGGTGAATAGTTTTATTTGGGGTTTAATAGAAATCAACAGCAACATGTTGTCATTTGGTTCAAGGCCTAGTATTACGTATTCGGACATGAATAAATTCGGCCCATTCGTGCCATCGACGATTTGGTTTAATATCTATTGGGCGTTGTTCTGCGTGATTTTATGTTTTGTAATCAATGCGTTTTACATTCGAGGAAAGGAACTTCAATTTAAAATCAGAACCAAAATTGCCGGAACGATTCTTAGAAAAAATAAAGTCGCTTTTGCGTTGAGTATTATTGCTTTTGCAGTGTGTGCCGGTTTCGTTTTCTACAATACTAAAGTTTTAAATACTTACGATTCTGAAAAAGAGCGCGAGAACAAACAAGTCGAATACGAAAAAAAATACAAGAAATTCGAACACCTGACACAACCTCGATTTTACAAATTCGATTATAAAATCGACATCATGCCCGAAGATCGGAACTTAACCGTTCATGTTGATTCTTGGGCGAGAAATATTTCTTCGACACCGATTAATGAACTTCATTTCACAATGCCTTTGCTCACGGATAGCATTCACATCAATATTAAAGGCGCGAAACTCAAAAGCAATGACAAACGTCTAAAGTATCGCATTTATACCTTAGCAAAACCATTGGCTCCGAATGATTCTATTAAAATTGATATCGATTTATGGAAAGACAATCAAGGTTTTGAAAATGAAGTCAGTTTCACGCAACTTACCCAAAACGGGACATTCTTCAACAGCTCGGATATTTTGCCGGCGTTCGGTTACAAAAGCGATTATGAAATCGCCGATAAAAATGAACGCGTGAAACTCAAATTGCCGCCGCGTCTGCGCATGCCCAAACTCAATGAAAATGATAGGGTATCAAGAGCCGATACTTATCTTTCACATGATTCGGATTGGGTTGATGTCAATACCACAATCAGCACATCTTCAGACCAAATTGCGATTGCGCCGGGTTCTTTAATCAAATCATGGAAATCGAAAGGAAGAAATTATTATCAATATAAAATCGACCAAAAATCATTGAATTTCTATTCCTTTATTTCAGCGAAATATGAAGTCGCCAGAAAAAAATGGAACGGTATTGACCTTGAAGTTTATTATGATAAAGAGCACGCTTACAACGTTCCAAATATGCTCAAAAGCATGCAGAAATCGCTCGAATATTACACGGCGAATTTCGGTCCGTATTACCACAAACAATGCAGAATCATTGAGTTTCCGAGATATTCAGATTTCGCTCAAGCCTTTCCCGGAACCATGCCTTTCAGCGAAGGAATTGGTTTTATCATTGATTTGCGTGATGTAACAAAAGACGACATCGACCAAGTATTTTATGTCGTAGCGCATGAAATGGGACATCAATATTGGGCGCATCAAGTTTCGGGGGCGAATATGCAAGGTAGCGAGATGATGAGCGAAGGATTTGCACAATATTCCGCACTCATGGTCATGGAAAAAGAATACGGAAAAGACAAAATGAAGAAGTTCTTAGAGTATGAAATGAATAGTTATTTACGAGGCAGAAGTTCCGAATTTGAAGGCGAGCAACCGTTGATGAAAACCGAAAGCCAGCAATACATTCATTACAATAAAGCTAGTGTGGTCATGTATTATTTGAAGGAAATGATTGGCGAGCAAAATGTCAATCATGCGATGAGAAATCTGGTTTCGACTTATGCTTATAAAAATCCACCATATCCAACTTCGATTGCCGCGGTGAATGAATTTAAGAAAGTCACACCCGACAGTTTGCAGTATGTCATCAAAGATATGTTTGAAACGATTACGATGTTTTCGAACCGCATGCTCGATGCTACTTATAAAAAAGTGGGGAACGAATATGAAGTCACTTTAAAAACCACTTCCGAAAAATTTAGGTCGAATTCGTTGGGTAAAGAAACCCAAATTCCGGTAGCCGATTATATCGATATTGCCATTTTTGAGGAAGGAAAGGATGATAAAAATTTAGGAAAACCCTTAATTTATAAAAGAGTAAAAATCACCAAAAAAGAAAATACATTTACATTCAAAACGAAGGCAAAACCTTATCAAGCAGGAATCGATCCTTATAATTATTTGATCGATCGTGTGCCGGATGACAACCTCAAAAAACTATAAGAAAAGGTTAATATCTAAAACATCCTACATTAACGAGGATGTTTTTTTATATTTGAAAAAAATTAATTGGTATGAAAAAAATTATTGGACTAGTAACATTCTTCTTATTTACTTCTTTGGTATTTGCCCAGCAAAAAGAAAAGGTGAAAGGATCTAAAATCGTTACAATAGTACAAAAAGATATCACTGAATTTGAGGAACTTGAAGTGGCTGATAACCTCGAAATATTTTTAATCAAAGGCGATAAATGTGCGCTGGAGATTGAAGCTGACGATAATTTACAGGAATTCGTTTCCATCAATGCAAAAGGGAAAGTCCTGCATCTTGCTTCAACAAGACAAGTTTCAGGAGCAAAGAAATTTAGTATTAGAGTCACTTA
The DNA here is from genome assembly GCF_031411595.1 of Flavobacterium sp. Lineage (GTDB taxonomy): Bacteria > Bacteroidota > Bacteroidia > Flavobacteriales > Flavobacteriaceae > Flavobacterium. Next base: position 10,511 of record NZ_JANOBI010000001.1, read on the forward strand.
TACCGATGATTTTAAATTATTGATGGCTAAAGACGATGCGAATGTTACGGCTTTGGCTGAATTGAATATACCGAATTTCACTTTCAAAATTCATGACAATGCCAAGATTTATGCGAATGTGAATGCCAAGACATTTACGTTGATGTCTGATGATAAATCGAAAGCGGAACTCAACTTGAAATCGGAAGATGCGACTATAGAAATGAGTAAAAACTCACAACTCAAAGCGTTGATTGCTTCAACACAAATGAAGTTTGATATGTACCAAAAAACAAAAGCAGTCATTGAAGGCGATGTGATTGATTTCAAATTGCGATTGGACAACGACGCCGATTTTACCGGAAACAAACTCACTACAAAAAACACAGAATTGCTTGCGGAAGCATCTTCAGAATGTAGTATCAATGTAGCTACAAAACTAGTGCTTGACGCTAAAGGAAAAGCGGAAATCAAATTGTACGGCAATCAAAAAATTGAGATTAAGAACTTTTTGGATAGCGCTGTGTTGAGTAAAAAAACTTTGAAATAATTGATAATGAATAATCAATAATGAAAAAGCCCCGAGTAAAACCGGGGCTTTTTTTATCTAATAATCTAACGATCCAAAAATCTAATAATCTATTCTTGAGCTGCCAAATAACGTTCCGCATCCAAAGCCGCCATACAACCCGTTCCTGCAGCTGTAATCGCTTGACGATAGACATGATCTGCGGCATCACCGCCTACAAAAACACCAGGCACACTAGTTTTTGAAGTACCGGCAACATTAACGATGTAACCGGTTTCGTCTAAGGTTAAATAGTCTTTGAAAATTTCTGTATTGGGTTGATGACCGATGGCTACGAAGAAACCTGTCGCAGGAATATCGAATATTTCACCAGTGGTTTTATTTTTTGCTTTTACGCCAGTAACGACTTGATTGTCGCCTAAAACTTCTACAGTATCATGATTCATTAAAATCGTAATATTTTCAGTTTTACGAACGCGAGCTTCCATGATTTTAGAGGCTCTGAATTTTTCGCTACGCACCAACATCGTGACTTTTTTACACAATTTTGATAAGTAATGAGCTTCCTCACAAGCCGAATCTCCAGCGCCCACAATCACAACTTCTTGGTTTCTGTAGAAGAATCCGTCGCAAACGGCGCAAGCAGAAACACCGCCACCCATTTGCAAATAGTGCTGCTCTGACGGAAGTCCCAAGTATTTTGCTGAAGCTCCGGTTGAAATAATTACGGTTTCGCAATGCAATTCTTTGGTATCGTTAATCCACACTTTGTGAATTGGGCCTGTGAAATCAACTTTGGTCGCCCAACCGTCGCGAACGTCGGTTCCGAAACGCTTGGCTTGGTCTTGCAATTGCACCATCATTTCTGGACCGGTAACACCATCAACATAACCTGGAAAATTTTCTACTTCGTTGGTGGTAGTCAATTGTCCTCCGGGTTGTGTTCCTTGGTATAGAACTGGGTACATATTTGCTCTGGCTGCATATATAGCGGCAGTATATCCCGCTGGACCTGAGCCGATGATAAGGCATTTTATTTTTTCGATAGTATCTGACATTTTTTTATTTTTTTAAGGCACCGCAAAGCTAAGTTATATCTGTTGAAATATAAAGTGTAAAGTATCAGTTTTTGTTATTTTAGAATAAACAAATTGGTTTTGCTCGCAAAGTCGCAAAGGAAATTGGAGTTGAACTTTGCGCCTTTGCGACTTTGCGAGAAATTTCAAGTAATTTGCTTTTTAAATTGGCAGGATTACTGGCGTGATCCTGAGTTGGGGTGGCGTTACAAAAATCCTTTAAGGTTTTTTCAAAACCTTGGAATTTTTTCATTTAAAACAAATCTCAAGTAAACTTGGATTCAGGATTACTAGCGTGATCCTGAGTTGGGGTGGCGTTACAAAAACCTTTAATGTTTTTTCAAAACCTTGGAATTTTTTCATTTAAAACAAATCTCAAGTAAACTTGGATTTGTTTTAAATGAAAAAATCCCTTCTGATACCAGAAAGGATTTTTGTCGGGGTGGCAGGATTCGAACCTGCGGCCTCCTGCTCCCAAAGCAGGCGCGATAACCGGGCTACGCTACACCCCGAAATTTGTTGTAAATTCCGAGTGCAAATATATAACAATAATCAACTTTTCAAAGTCTAATTCAACTATTTTTTTAAAAAATTATTTTGTTGGTTTTTTTCTTAAAACAGCACTATCGACAAATCGTTTTAACTCTACTTTTTGATCACCATA
>NZ_JANOBI010000002.1:0-42836 GCF_031411595.1 Flavobacterium sp.
TGAGTTTTCTACACCCAAAGCCATAGAGCACATTCGAAATATTGCTCAAAAACCACATTATATCGGTTCGCAAAATCATGAAGTGGTAGCCGATTACTTAATACAAGAATTAAAAAAGCTAGGGTTGAATCCTCAAACCCAAGAAGGCACAACGCTAACCGAATGGGGAAATCTCGTTAAATCTAGAAACATTATTGCCCGAATTGACGGAACAGACACCTCAAAAGCGCTTTTACTATTATCACATTATGACAGCGCGCCGCATTCTTTTTCTTGTGGAGCGAGCGACGATGCTTCCGGAGTGGCCACAATTTTAGAAGGTTTACGTGCTTTTTTACATCAAAAAAAGCCACATAAAAACGACATTGTTATTTTATTTTCCGATGCAGAAGAGTTGGGTTTGAATGGCGCAGCACTTTTCGTAACACAACATCAATGGGCCAAAGAAATTGGTTTGGCACTCAATTTTGAAGCGCGAGGAACTTCAGGGCCAAGTTATATGTTGATGGAAGTCAATCAAGGAAATTCTGCTATGGTTGAAGGCTTCACCAAAGCCAATCCGAAATATCCGGTGTCAAATTCACTCATGTACAGCATCTATAAAATGCTTCCCAACGACACTGATTTGACCGTTTTCAGAGAACAAGGAAAGATTCAAGGATTCAACTTTGCGTTTATCGATAATCATTTTAATTATCATACGGCACAGGATAATTTTGCGCATGTCAATCCAACAACCATAGCACATCAAGGCTCGTATTTGATGCCGATGTTGGGTTATTTTTCGAACGCAGATTTAAAGCATTTGGATTCAACTCAAGACGATGTTTATTTCAACACACCGTTTTATTTTGTAAGTTATTCATTCGCATGGATTATGAAAATGGCTATTGGAGCGTTGTTGTTTTTCTTATTTTTGGTCATCATCGGAGCGGGCAAAAAAATCTTATTAGGCAAAGAAATCGCTAAAGGGTTTTTGTATTTGTTTGGAGCGTTGATTACTGCTGGTTTCTGCAATTATTTTGGTTGGCAATTGCTGTTGAAAATCTATCCGCAATACCAGGATATTCTTCAAGGATTTACGTATAACGGACATTACTATCTTGCCGCTTTTGCGTTTTTAAACTTGGCCATTGCCTTCTTATTTTATGGGAATTCGAAAACGGCAACGGTCAATTTAAATCAAACTATCGCACCACTTTTTGTGTGGATTTTAATCAATTTAGCCATTGCGATTTATCTTCCCGGCGCCGGATTTTTTATCATTCCCGTTTATTTCGGGTTGTTGATGTTGGCGTATTTCATCATAACACAGCAAACCAATTTGGCTTTAAATCTGATTTTATCGATTCCGGCTTTGGTCATTTTTGTGCCGTTTATTATTCAATTTCCGATTGGTTTGGGATTGAAAATGTTGACCGGAAGCGCCGTTCTTACGGTATTGGTTTTCGCATTGTTGCTTCCGATTTTTGGTTCATTTGGCAAAAAAAGATTTTGGATCAGCACGTTGTTCATTCTTTCGATGGTGTTCTTTGGAATGGCGCACTATTATTCATCTTATGAAGTAGGAAAAGCGAAACCTAATAGTCTGGTTTATGTTTTAAATGCAGATAAAAACCGAGCTACTTGGGCAACTTATGATCAAAATTTAGATGCATGGACGAAAAATTATTTGGGTGAAAATCCTCAAAAACCGAATGCTGTTGATGGCGACAATTTGTTTAGCAAATACAATTCAGCATTTACTTTTACAGCGAAAGCACCCATCAAAAATATTGCAAAACCAACCATTGTATTTTTAAAAGATTCTGTAGTTGGAAATCAACGTTTGCTAAAAATTCGAATTTCACCCAATCGAAAAGTGAATCGCTACGATATTTTCGCTGATGAAAAAATGGCAATCTATAATTTGAAAGCAAATCATGTTAAAGCGATCACGCAAAAAGGGTCGTTATACCAAAGAACAACTAAAAGAGTTTTGAGTTATTATGTGGTGAATAATGAACCGTTGGAGTTGGAATTCAGTATTAATGCTAAATCGATTTTGAATATGAATCTGGTGGAAAGCGCTTTCGATTTGATGAACAACCCTTTATTTACTATGGTCAAACGCGCTTCTTGGATGATGCCCATGCCTTTCGTTTTGACGGATGCTGTTGTGATTGAACAAAAAATCAAACCTTCTGAAAGAATAATAACACCTGAAACCAGTATTACAATTCCTACCTTTGACTTGAAAAATGATAGTATTGTACAAGTTGTTGATACCATCAAAATCAAATAATATTGATTTTACAATGCACCAATGAAACAAATTAGCATACTCGGATGCGGCTGGTTGGGCTTGCCTTTAGCGCAGCAATTGATTCGTCAAGGTTATGAGATTAAAGGGACCACAACTTCTGAAGCCAAACTTGTTGTTTTAGAAAATAACGGTATTCGACCTTTCTTAATCAATGTTTCGGGTGAAGGAATCGAAGGCGATGTGACTTCGTTTTTGAAAAACGCTGAGATTTTAATTATCAACATTCCACCCAAATTACGAGGCGATGTGAAAGAAAATTTCGTTGCAAAAGTTCAAAATATTATGGCAGCCGTTGAAGCATCAACCATCAAAAAAGTGTTGTTCGTGAGTTCAACTTCGGTGTATCCTGATTGTAATGAAACCATTACAGAAGTCACGATTCCAGAACCGGATTCCGAAAGTGGATTGCAATTGTTTCAAGCCGAACAACTTTTACAAAACAACCATCATTTTCAAACTACTGTTGTTCGTTTTGGCGGATTGATTGGAAACGATAGACATCCGATACGTTTTTTAGCAGGAAGAAAAAACATTGAAAACCCTGATGCGCCAATCAATTTGATTCATCAAGACGATTGCATCGGCATCATTCAAAAAATTATTGAAAGCGATTTTTGGAATGAAACGTTCAATGCAGTTGCGCCATTTCATCCTACACGAAAAGCATATTACACTCAAAAAGCCATCGACTTGAATTTGGATATTCCTGAGTTTAATGCCAACAAGCGATGCATCGGAAAAACAATTTTAAGCGATAAAGTAATTTCAGTCTTAGGTTATACCTTTACCAAAAACAAGCTGTAATTGAAAGCAAGAATTAAAAAAGCAGTTTCTCTAAAAGTAAAAGCTATCGGTTTGCCAATACTGGCTTTGTGCTGGGTTAGTTTTTTTTGGGGAACCACTTGGATTGCTTCGAAAGAAGGTGTCAAACACATGCCCGCAATGCAACTAGTAGCGATTCGACAATTCTTAGGAGGCATTTTGTATGTAGCTTATTTTTTATTCAAAAAGACACCTTGGCCCAAAGGCAAACAATGGAAAACCATTCTGATTTTGAGCTTGCTGAATTTTGTTTTAAGCAACGGCTTAAGCACTTGGGGCATCAAATATATCAGTAGTGGTTTGGGTGCGATTTTGGGCGCCATCTTTCCCATCTGGATTGTCATCATCACGTTGTTTAGAGGTGAAAAAACATCAAAATTAGCCGTTACCGGATTGCTGATTTGCTTTGGCGGTGTTTGCATTATTTTCTATGATCATCTCAAAGATTTTCTACAACCTAATTTTAGTTTTGGAATTTTATTATCGTTAATCGCCACATTAACTTGGGCTTTCGGCACCTTATACACGAAGAAAAAAGCGGCAAGTTTCAATCCGTATTTTAGTTTGGGATTGCAAATGATGATTTCGAGTTTGTTCTTATTTACCATTATCGGCGCAACAGGAACGACCATTCCATTAAGTGAAATTCCTTCAAACTCTTGGTGGTCGATTGGCTATTTGGTGATTATTGGTTCGGTGTTGACATTCGTTGCCTTCATTTATGCTTTACAAAAATTACCCGCAGAAGTCAATAGTATTTATGCTTACATCAACCCGATCGTTGCGGTGATTTTAGGCGCGATTATTTTTGGAGAACCACTAACATTGTTGATTGCCATTGGCGGAATCATTGTTCTGATTGGATTGTATTTAGTCAATCAAGCAATGCGAAAAAAGAAAATGGCGGCTTAAAAACGAATACGAGTTATAAGTTATTCTTCAATAAAAAATCCCATCTGATGTAACGGATGGGATTTTTTAATATGATGTAATTAAGACTTACCAGATTTTTACTCGTTTGTCTGGAGCGATATACATTTTGTCTCCTTCTTTAATATCAAATGCTTTATAAAAAGCATCCACATTTTGCAAAGGCACATAACCTCTATAATTGTCCGGCGAATGCGGGTCGGTTTTCACTTGAGTTTTAATCGATTCCTCTCTCGCTTTCGAACGCCAAACGGTGGCCCAAGAAATAAAGAATCGTTGTTCCGGTGTATAACCGTCAATCAAACCAGGATTTTTATTGGACTTCAAATACATTTGCAATCCGTCATAAGCGGCATTGATTCCACCCAAATCGCCGATGTTTTCACCCAAAGTAAATTTACCATCAACATGAATTCCGGGGAATGGTTCCAAAGCACTGTATTGATCTGCCAATGCAGTTCCTAATGCAGTAAATTGTTTCAAATCGTCTTCTGTCCACCAATCTACTAAGTTGCCTTCCGCATTGTATCGCGATCCTGAATCATCAAAACCGTGTGAAATTTCATGCCCGATAACAGCGCCTACTGCACCGAAATTCAAGGCTTCATCTACTCTGTAATCATAATATGGGGGTTGTAAAATGGCGGCTGGGAAAACAATTTCGTTATACGATGGATTGTAATACGCATTGACCGTTTGTGGCGACATAAACCATTCTGTTTTATCAACAGGTTTGCCTAGTTTTCGGACTTCATCGTTGAAATTCCAGCTCGATATGTTATTCATGTTTTCGAAGTAACTTCCACCTTCATTGGCTGCTGTAATTTTTAATGTTCCATAATCTTTCCAATGATCTGGATAACCAATTTTGATGATGAGTTTGTTTAATTTTTCAATCGCTTTGGTTTTGGTTGCAGGCGACATCCAAGTCAAATTATTGATTCTTACTTTATAAGCTTGAATGATATTTTTAATCATACTTTCCGCTTTGGCTTTGGCTTCAGCCGGGAACATTTTCTCTACATACAATTTACCTAAAGCTTCACCGATAGAGAAATTGACGGTTTGTAAAGCTCTTTCGTCAAGTGGTCTTCGTTTCAGAATACCATTCAATGTTTTCCCATAGAAATCGAAATTAGCATCACCAATAGTACTGGATAATTGTCCGGCAGTTCTGTTTAATAATGTCAAGCGCATGTAGGCTTTCCAGGCATCGATATTATTTTCAGAAAAAATGGTTTGCAAAGCGGCCATATACCTAGGCTGTGTTACAATCACAGAATCCAATTTGGTGATTCCAAGCGAAGTGAAATAAGTATTCCAATTGATGGCTGGTGTCATTTTTTGAAGCTCAGCAACCGTCATCGGATTGTATTGTTTTCTGCTGTCTCTTCGTTCAACACGATCTAATCTTGGCTGCGACATTGCCGTTTCCAAGGCTAATACTTTTTTAGCATCTTCCAAGGTATTGGCTTTTGGGTCGTTGTCTAAAAACTTAAGCATTCGAGCCACATGCGTTACATATTTATCTCTTTTTTCTTTCGAATCTTTGTCTTCGGAAATATAATAATCACGGTCAGGCAATCCGACTTTTCCGGGTGTTATATTGACCGAGTTTTTATTGCTGTCTTTATCGTCAGCACCAATCGATACTGAGAAAAAACCAATGCCACCAATCGGTTCCATCGCAACGATGAGGTTTTGTAAATCCTGCATATTTTTAACGGCGTTGATTTGCGCGAGGTAAGGTTTTAGTGGATTGATTCCTTGTTTGTTTCTCGAAATGGTGTCCATAATCGATTTATACAAATTGATCGCTTTTCCTTCATCGGTAGTTGATTTGTATTTCGGATTATTGATAGCATCTTTTAAGATTTTGGCGACATCTTTATTCGTGTTTTCGTATAATTCTTCTGAAGTTCCCCAAGCCGTTTTATCATTTGGAATTTCCGTTTTGTCGAGCCAAGTTCCGTTGACGTATCGATAAAAATCGTCACTAGGTTTTACTTTTTTATCCATGTCAGCAACATTGATTCCTGGTTTTTTATTTGTCGAATCTTGCGCTTGAATAACATGACATCCGATAAGCATCGGAATGATTAAAACAAGTTGTTTGTAAAAGTGTATTTTCATTATTTAAAGTTTGGTTAAGGTTGCAAAACTATTGATAAAATTTGAATGTCGATAGGTCGTGATTTCATACTTTTGTTACAAATTTAAATTATGCTGCATTTTTTGAAAAAATTTCGAATCTTTTTCGGAATTATGACGGTGTTTTCTATCATTTGTATAGCATTGTTTTATTTTGCTTTGAAGCCAAAAAAGACATTGCCGATATTCAATCCGTCTGATGTAAACCCTGAGTTGGTCGACAGTACGGTGCAATACATTCAAAAATACCACACGATTTCGGATTTTTCATTCACCAATCAAAACGGAAAAACCATCACTCAAAAAGATTATGAAGGTAAGATTTATGTAGCTGATTTTTTCTTCACCACTTGTGGCTCGATTTGTCCGATAATGACGACTAATATGGTCGATGTGCAAAAAGCATTTCTACACAATCCTAAAGTGATGTTGCTTTCTCATACCGTTTTTCCCGAAACGGATTCTGTTCCCGTTTTAAAAAAGTACGCTATCGAAAAAGGCGTTGATGATCGCAAATGGAATCTCGTTACCGGAGATAAAAAAGCTATTTATACGATGGCCCGAAAATCTTATTTGGCTGTCAAACTCGGAAAACCTTCGGAGTTATACGATATGGTGCACACCGAAAACTTTGTGCTGATTGATACCAAACGACGCGTTCGCGGATTTTACGACGGCACCAAAAAAGAAGAAATTCAACGCTTGATTGATGATATCAATTGGCTTTGCAACGAAGAATAAAGTTTCCTTAAATCTGATAATTATCATTTAATATTCTTTTTTTATCTGTACTTTTACAATCTTAATTCAATCTAAATAAGATTTGCGAACTACAATTTCCGATTTAAAAAAAGGCGAAAAAGCACTAATTAAAGAATTTGATGTTGAAGCCATTCCGCTAAAATTATTAGAAATGGGTTGCTTGCCGGGCAACATCGTCGAGCTCATTCAAATCGCACCTTTCGGTGATCCTTTATACCTAAACATCAATGGCGCTCATGTCGCTATTCGACAAGAAACGGCTTGTGAAATTGAAGTCGAAATGCTTCAAAAATAAAAATCATGAAAGCCAAGCAAACCATCAATGTCGCATTAATCGGAAATCCCAATACGGGGAAAACTTCGGTATTCAATCAGTTGACAGGTTTGAACCAACAAGTTGGAAATTATCCCGGCATCACGGTCGAAAAGAAAATCGGATTCTGCAAATTGCCGCAAAACATCAAAGCCAATATTCTTGATTTACCAGGAACGTATAGTTTGAATGCCAGTTCGATAGATGAAAATGTTGTTATCGAATTATTGCTTAATAAAAACGACAAACTCTATCCTGACGTGGCTTTGTTGATTACGGATGTAGAAAATTTAAAACGAAATTTACTGCTTTTCACGCAAATCAAAGATTTAGAAATCCCAACGATTCTCGTCATCAATATGGCGGATCGCATGAAATACAAAGGCATTTCGCTCAATATTCCGTTGCTCGAAGAAAAACTCAAAACCAAAGTAGCACTCATCAGTTCCAGAAGAGGATTGGGCATCACAGAATTGAAGGAACTCATCGTCAATTACAAATCGCTTTCTACCGAACCATGTCTCAATGCTTCGAGTATTGATTCAATTTATTTCGATAATTTGCGCAAAGCATTCCCGAATCAATTGCTTTATAAATTGTGGTTGGTCATCACACAAGATGTCAATTTTTTGAACTTAGAGCGCAATGAAATTCGAAGCTCTTTCACCAAGTCGCACTCAGATTTAAAACGATTGCAGCAAAAAGAAACCATCAAACGCTATCAATTTATCAATGACGTTTTAAAAGAAGGCCAACAAATTGATACGGCGAATGCTAAAGATTTTCGAAGTCGATTGGATCGTGTATTAACCCACAAATTCTGGGGTTATGTGATTTTCTTTTTGATTTTGGGCGTTATTTTTCAATCGATTTTTGATTGGTCGAAAGTCCCAATGGATTATATCGACAGTACTTTTGCAACTTTAAGTACAAAAGCAAGTGAGCATTTACCAGCCGGTGTTTTAACCAATCTGATTTCACAAGGAATCATTCCGGGTATTGGTGGCATTTTAATATTCATTCCGCAAATAGCCTTTCTATTTTTATTCATTTCCATACTCGAAGAAAGCGGTTATATGAGTCGTGTGGTTTTCCTAATGGACAAAATCATGCGCCGTTTCGGACTTTCGGGAAAAAGTGTTGTACCACTAATTTCAGGAACTGCCTGTGCAATTCCTGCGATTATGGCGACCCGAAATATCGAAAACTGGAAAGAACGGTTGATTACGATTTTAGTCACACCATTTACAACTTGCTCCGCGAGATTGCCTGTTTATGCGATTATTATTGCTTTGGTAATTCCCGATCAATATGTTTTTGGAGTTGTCAATTTGCAAGGTTTGACGCTGATGTTATTGTATTTGATTGGATTTGGAATGGCACTTTTCTCTGCGTTTGTGTTGAATAAAATTTTGAAAATCAAAGGCAAAACCTACTTCGTAGTTGAAATGCCCAATTATAAATTACCACTTTTAAAAAATGTTTTTATTAATGTGGTCGAAAAAACTAAGGCATTTGTTTTCGGTGCTGGGAAAATCATTTTAGCCATTTCAGTTGTTCTTTGGTTTTTAGCATCGAATGGTCCGGGTGCCAATTTCAACAATGCAGAAAAAGTTGTGCTTGAGCTAAACAAAGAAAATCCATTGTCGACAGGAGCATTATCGAATGCTGTTGCTTCACAAAAATTAGAAAATTCGTATATCGGAATCATGGGAAAATCGATTGAACCTGTGATTTCGCCTTTGGGTTACGATTGGAAAATTGGCATAGCCGTAATCAGTTCGTTTGCGGCTAGAGAAGTTTTTGTTGGAACGCTTGCAACGATATACAGTGTAGGCAATAGCGATAATGAAGACACCATAAAAAACAAAATGAAAGCCGAAACCAACGCTGTAACCGGAGCCAAAATATTCAACTTTGCTTCAGGAATTTCACTGTTGTTGTTTTATGCTTTTGCGATGCAATGTGCCAGTACACTTGCCATTACAAGAAAAGAAACCAATTCATGGAAATGGCCAATGATTCAATTGGTATTGATGAGCGGATTGGCTTATGTTGTGGCTTTGGTGGCGTATCAACTTTTGAAATAAAAGATTAACACGAATAAATTTTGAAACCAAGAAATCATGGTCCAAGAAATCATAATGTATGTTGTACTCGGAATCGCCGTTGCTTTTTTGGTGAAAAAATTCTTTTTTAAAAAGAAAAAAAAAGGGAAAGATTGTGGTTCGGATGATTGTGGATGCCACTGATTATTTATTAATCGCCACTTTGATTACATAATTTTTAGGGTTGATTTTCAAGCTATCCTTAGGATAAGGAAACAACACCATACTTTTTATTTTTTCTATCGGAATAGACAATTGTTTGGAAAGCCATTCCTTATTTTCCTGTTCTTTTTTAGGTGTGAATGTGATGATGGTTTCATCAATCCATTTTCCGTTTTTGTAGGTTGAAATATTGGCTTGCGCTTCTCCGGCCCAAAAACAATTTATGCCTTCAGGGCAACGACCGTCAGAAATGACTTGTTTGAGAAACAATTGCGTTCCGGTTTTTTTGAGCGTTTTGGTTTGTGTGATTGTAAAGTCGGTGAGTTTTACTTTTACCTTTTTGCGTTTTTGTGCCGAAACGGAAAGACATAACAAACTTAAGAACACTATAGCTATTCGGGTTTTCATAACTTTTGATTTTTTAAACCAATTTCACATAAAGATTGCTCGCGATTTTGTGTGAGATGACCATTTCTTTGAGGTCGATTTCGATTTTTAAAGATAAATCAAATTCTTCTTTTGATAACATTTTTATCGAGGTTCCTAGTGCAATTTTATTATTGTCGAGGTATTTCAGAAATGCTGCAGAGGAATCTTTCACGCCAATGCATTGACATTTTTGGTCGGGCAAAACTTCTGAAAGCAACACTTTTTCTATTGCGATGATTTTTCCGTTGCTGTCGGGAATCGGGTCGCCGTGTGGATCTTTGGTTGGGTTTCCTAAAAAATTATCGAGTTTGTTGATGAGTTGTTCCGACTTGATGTGTTCTAATTGTTCGGCAATGTCGTGCACTTCATCCCAAGCGAAATGGAGTTTTTCGACTAAAAAAACTTCCCACAAACGGTGTTTTCTGACAATCATTTTGGCGGCCAATTGTCCTTTTTCAGTCAGTGAAACGCCTTGGTATTTTTTATAATGAATCCAATCTTTTTCGGATAATTTCTTGAGCATGTCGGTGACCGAGGAAGCTTTGGTTTCCATTTTTTCGGCTATGGCATTGGTGCTTACTTCAGTATCGGTTGCTGAAGTTAAGTGGTAGATGGTTTTGAGGTAATTTTCTTCTGATAAGGTCATTTTTCAAGGTGCTGAGGTACTAAGGTTCTGAGGTTCTGAGGTCGTGCTCGGAAAGTTTTTTGCCCTTAGTACCTCAGAACCTTAGCACCTAAATTTTATCAAAGATACGATTTAGGATTGAAAGTTCCTGTTAAGAAATTGCCCTAGCCCTGATAGCAGTGGTTATCCTTTTGTGCCGTTGTTCGGCGCGAAAGATATCAACGGATAGCAGGTTCCCGGCTTCTAATGCTTGATAATAAACAACGGAATTTTGATTTCATGTCGCACTTTATCAACCGTGGTTCCGAAGAGCAAATCTTTGAAGGTGTGGTGGCCGTGCGTGCCCATAATGAGCAGGTCGAAATGCCCATCGTTGATGTAGTTTGAAATGACTTTTCCGGGTTTTCCGAAGCCTAACTTAGTGTCGACTTGATAACCTTTATCAGACAACATTTCGAAATATTCGTGCAATAGTTTCTCGTCGATGGTGGTTTCATGATCGATAATGGTGCTGCCATACATCATCGCGCCGACGGTTTCTACGACATGAATTAAAGTGTAATGGGCTTCTTTTCCGCCTAAATTAATAGCGTGTTGTAATGCTTTTTCATCAGCGGCTGAGAAATCTACCGTAACGGCAATGTTCTTTTTGGCGTTGTTTTCGAAGGGTGAAAATTTTAATTCGATATGGTGCGGCGAATGGTTTTCGATGGTTTGTTTGCTTTTAGTCACGAACGGTTTGAACACGATATAGAGCAACAAAATCAGAAATCCGAAAGCTAAAGGAACCACGGTAAGCCACAATACGATTGGGTTTTCTGAAGTTTCTAACCAACCTGTGATTTCGTCAAAAACCAATTTGGCGTTTAAAGAAACGATGATGCTGGCGACGATCCACGAGGCAATTTGGGTTATTTTGCTGATGTGAAAACCTTTCATTTTCGATTTGTCGCTCACAAAGTGAATCAGTGGAATGATGGCGAATCCGAGTTGTAAACTTAAAATCACCTGGCTTAAAATCAACATTTTTCCGGTGACGCTTTCGCCGTAAACCAGAATGACAATTACAGCCGGAATGATGGCGATGAGGCGCGTGATGATGCGTCTTACCCAAGGTTGGATTCTTAGATTGAGATAACCTTCCATAACGATTTGTCCTGCTAATGTTCCTGTGATGGTAGAGCTTTGCCCTGCTGCAATCAGCGCGACTGCGAATAATATTGGCGCCCATTGGTTGCCCAAAAGGGGTTCTAAAAATCGGTGTGCATCTTGAATTTCGGCGACTTCAAACATGCCGTTTTTATAGAAAGTTGCTGCGGCTAAGATTAATATGGCAGCGTTTACGAAGAACGCTAAGTTGAGCGCAATAGTGCTATCGATGAAATTGTATTTTAAAGCTTGTTTGATTCCGGCAGTACTGCGGTCGAATTTTCGCGTTTGTACTAAAGACGAATGCAGGTATAAATTGTGCGGCATGACTGTAGCTCCGATGATTCCGATGGCGATGTATAAAGCAGCGCTGTTGGGTAAACTAGGAATGAGTCCGTGGATGATTTTTGGAAGTTCAGGTTGCGCGAATATCATTTCAAAAATAAATGAAAAGCCAATGATCATGACTAGTGCGATGATGAAAGCTTCCATTTTTCTGATGCCCTTGTTGATTAGAAATAGTAGTAGAAATGTATCTAAAACAGTAATCATCACACCTTGAATCAGTGGAATATCAAACAACAAATTGATACCGATGGCCATTCCCAGCACTTCAGCTAAATCGCAGGCGGCAATCGCAATTTCAGCCAGAAAATATAAAATATAATTGATGAAAGGCGAATACGTTTCGCGCGAAGCTTGTGCCAAATCGCGTTGGGTTACAATACCGAGACGTGCGCTTAAACTTTGTAAAAGCAGTGCCATGATGTTGCTCATCAATAAAACCCAAATCAAGGCATAGCCAAACTGACTACCACCGGCGATATCGGTTGCCCAATTTCCGGGATCCATATAACCGACGCTGATTAAGTAGGCCGGGCCAAAAAAAGCAAGAATTTTTCTGAAGACTGTTGCTTTGTTTTGGGTGGGAACAGATTGATTTACTTCTTCTAACGATGTGCTCATAACGGAAATATTTTAAGCAAATATAAAAATAAATTTGATTTAGGTAAATATTTTTTTAGGTTTGTCTAAAAATTTATCAATATGAAACGTTCGCTTTTATTTTTATTTTTAGTTTATGGTGTAATGGTTACCGGTCAAACCACAGAACCTATCGAAGCTGATCGCCCCGATCAAACCGAAACACCTGCGATTGTTCCCAAAGGCATGTTTCAGTTTGAGGTGGGTTTTAGCTATCAAAAAAATAAAGTCAATAGTACTTCTTTAGCGTTGCCATCTGCTTTATGGAAATACGGTGTGAATGACAATTTCGAATTGCGTTTGATTACCGAATGGGTCGTAGATAAAGAACTAGACACAACAACTTCCGGTGTTAATCCGATTTTGATAGGTTGTAAAATCAAAATTTGCGAAGAAAAAGGCATCATTCCAAAAACATCTTTTATCGGTCATATGTCAATTCCGAAAGCGGCTTCGTCAAAATATAAAGCTGATTTTTATGCACCTGAATTTCGATTTACAATGCAACATACGCTGTCGGATAAGCTCAGTTTGGGTTATAATTTAGGCAGTGAATGGGACGGCTTTTCCGCCGAACCGACTTTTATTTATACACTGACTACAGGATATTCGATTAATGAAAAATTAGGCTCATATGTCGAATTCTTTGGTTTTGCGCCACAAGAAGACAAAGCCAATCATAACTTTGATGCCGGTATTACGTATTTGGTAAACCGCAATTTTATGGTAGATTTGTCATCGGGCGTTGGTGTAACTGAAAACGCACCGGATTACTACATCGCTTTTGGGTTTTCATTTCGAATATAAACATGCAACACTACCATTATATTTTCACAGGAACCGGTTTGTCTTCGATGATGACGGTATATGAAATGGTGGTTTCCGGAAATTTCAAAGACAAATCGATATTGCTTATTGATCAAAATGCCAAGAAAACCAACGACCGAACTTGGTGTTTTTGGAATCAAAAAAACACTTTCGAGAACATCATTTCCAAATCATGGAATATGGCGCTTTATGCAGATTCAGATGCTGAAAGGGTTTTGGATTTAAGTCCATATCAATACAAAATGATCAAAGGTTTGGATTTCTATACTTTGATTTTGGAAACGATTCTTAAAGAAAGCAACATTCATTTCATACAACAAAAAGTCATCGATTTTGAGGAATTAGGAAATCATTGTGTCGTCAAAACCGAAACCCAAAGTTTTACTTGCAATCAGGTTTTCAATTCCATTTTCAACCCTGAAATCGTAAAGAATCAATCAAAATATCCTTTATTACAACAGCATTTCATTGGTTGGTTTGTTAAAAGCAAAACCACCGTTTTCAATCCAAACCAAGCCACTTTCATGGATTTTTCCATCGAACAAAAAGGCAACACACGTTTTATGTATGTTTTACCATTTTCAGAAACCGAAGCTTTGGTGGAATATACTTTGTTCTCAAAAGAGTTGTTGGAAACTGCTGAATACGAAATGGCCATTCAAAATTACCTTCAAAAACTCGGCATTACTGAGTACGAAATCGTCGAAAAAGAATATGGCAATATTCCCATGACCTCATATCCGTTTTGGAAGCACAACAGTAAAAACATTATCAACATTGGTTCTGCCGGTGGATGGACGAAAGCGAGTACGGGTTATACATTCAAAAACACCATCAAAAAATCGAAAGCATTGGTTGAGTTTCTATCGACAGAAAACGACTTCAGAAAATTCCATAAAAAAGACAAATTTTGGTTTTATGATTTGTTGTTCTTAGATGTTTTAAATCGAAATAATGCTTTAGGCAGCAACGTTTTTTCAGCACTATTTCAAAAAGGAAATCCAACGTTGATTTTTAAATTTCTCGATGAAGAAACCACATTCACAGAAGATTTACAAGTCATTTGGAAATGCCCGAAATGGCTTTTTATGAAAGCATTGTTTCGCAGAATATTCTAACAAATCTTTAAGATTCTCATTTATATTTCTGCTTATATTTGCATCATGATTTTTAAATCTAAAATCAGCACCCGAGCGTCAGCGAACTGGCGAAGCAATCTAAAATCTAAAATATTATGTATCCAGAAGAAATGGTAAAACCCATGAGAGCCGAGCTTTCAGATGCAGGTTTTCAAGAATTATATAGCGCAGAAGCCGTAGAAAACGCTTTAAAATCAGACGGAACAACTTTAGTAGTTGTCAATTCTGTTTGTGGATGTGCCGCTAGAAACGCCCGTCCGGGAGCCAAAATGAGTTTAGACGGAGCTAAAAAACCCGATCATCTAATCACAGTTTTCGCGGGTGTCGACAAAGATGCCGTTGATGCCGCAAGACAACATATGTTTCCTTTCCCACCTTCATCGCCGAGTATGGCTTTGTTCAAAAACGGTGAATTGGTGCACATGTTAGAGCGTCATCACATCGAAGGCCGTCCGGCTGAACTCATTGCAGAAAATTTGAAAGACGCTTACGAAGAATATTGCTAAGAAGTAAATCACAATTATAAAAAGCCAGACGTTATTGTTTGGCTTTTTTGTTAGAAGCTAATCCCGCTATTCGCTCCAATCTTTTGTGCCACCCGAGCCTTGGCGAACTGACGAAGTAAACACCGGCACAAAAGGATAACCGCTGCTATCGGGGCTAGGGAACGGATGATAAGATTGTAAGATTTCAGACTGTAAGATCGAATCTTATAGTCTTAGAGTCTTATAATCCATTTATCGTAAACATAACCTTGTACGTCTTTAAGTAAATTTTTATCTTTGCCCCGAATTCTTCCAATTAGAGTTCAAAATATTTCTCACTTAAACGTTTATAGCATGCAACTGTACAACACCTTAAGCGCAGAAGAAAGAGCCGAACTTATTGACCAAGCCGGCAAACAAAGACTCACTTTGTCTTTCTATGCGTATGCCAAAATTGAAAATCCAAAAGAATTTCGCAACAATTTATTTATCGAATGGAACCAACTTGATGCGCTCGGCAGAACCTACGTAGCCCATGAAGGAATCAATGCTCAATTGAGTGTTCCTGCTGAAAAAA
Source organism: Flavobacterium sp. (assembly GCF_031411595.1). Classification (GTDB taxonomy): domain Bacteria; phylum Bacteroidota; class Bacteroidia; order Flavobacteriales; family Flavobacteriaceae; genus Flavobacterium. Next base: position 15,770 of record NZ_JANOBI010000002.1, read on the forward strand.
TTGAAGCTTTCCGTCAAACTTTAGAAGCCTACGATTTCATGAAAGGCATTCGCTTGAACGTGGCCGTAGAGCAAGATGACCATTCGTTCTTAAAGTTAACTATAAAAGTCCGCGACAAGATTGTTGCTGATGGTTTGAACGACGAAACTTTTGACGTAACCAACATCGGCGTACACTTGAAAGCCAAAGAATTTAATGAGATTTTAGAAGATCCCAACACAATTGTAGTCGATTTCAGGAATCATTACGAAAGCGAAATCGGTCATTTTAAAAATGCCATTACGCCGGATGTAGAGACTTTCCGCGAAAGCTTACCCATCATCAACGAGCAGCTCAAAGACCATAAAGACGACAAAAAACTCGTGATGTATTGCACCGGTGGCATCCGATGTGAGAAAGCATCAGCTTATTTCAAGCATCAGGGTTTTAAAAATGTCTATCAACTTGAAGGCGGTATCATCAATTACGCGAATCAAATCAAAGAAGAAGGACTCGGAAGCAAATTCATCGGAAAGAATTTCGTATTCGATCATCGGTTGGGAGAACGCATTACGGATGATATCGTTTCGCAATGCCATCAATGCGGGAAACCGTGCGACAATCATACAAATTGCGAGAATGAAGGTTGTCATTTGTTGTTCATTCAATGCGACGAATGTAAAGCTGTGATGGAAAATTGCTGTTCCGTTGAATGCCAAGAAATCATTCACATGCCTTTGGATGAACAAGTCAAATTGCGTCGCGGTATTGTCAATGGCAATAAAATTTTCAGAAAAGGAAAGTCTGATAAACTCAAATTCAAACATTCAGGCGAATTAGGAGATACATCTTTAGCCATTGCTGAAAAGCCGAAAGCGATTCGTCAAAAAATAAAAATCAAAAAAGTATTGATTGGCCAAGCACAACATTATTTCACCAAAGCGAGTGTTGCCCAATTTTTAATCGAAAACAACGAATTAAAAAACGGAGATAAAATCTTGATTTCCGGACCAAGTACCGGCAATGAAATATTAATTCTTGAAAATTTATTCGTCAACGGGAAAGCAAATGACAATGCGACCATCGACGATAAAGTTACTTTTCAAGTACCATTCCGCGTTCGATTGTCGGACAAACTCTATAAAATTATCGAGTAATTATTATTCATAAATCACATCAAAAAGCCTGTTTCAACAAAAACGAAACAGGCTTTTTTCATTCAAAAAAACTTAGCAACTTAGTATCTCGGGAACTTAGCAACTTTCGCAAAAAATACTATCTTTACGCTCTAAACGTTTTGTCTAGTAGTCTGCCTTTGGCGACGATCAATATATATTCAAGTTTTATGGCATGTACAAGTTGTTCAACCTCAGATGGCGGTGCGCCAAAGGGGTGTAAAAATAATGGGACTTGCGGCACCGATAGCTGCAACAAATTAACCGTTTTCGATTGGCTCGCGAATATGAGTTTGCCTAATGGTGAAGCGCCTTTCGACTGTGTTGAGGTTCGTTTCAAAAACGGTAGAAAAGAATTTTATCGCAATTCCGAAAAACTCACTTTGAGTATTGGTGATATTGTGGCAACAGATGCTTCACCAGGGCATGACATAGGAATTGTTACCTTAACGGGTGAATTGGTTCGCATCCAAATGAAGAAAAAAGGAACGAATCATACGAGTCCTGAAGTTGCCAAAATCTACAGAAAAGCTTCTCAAAAAGATATTGACATTTGGTCGAATGCCCGCGATAAGGAAGAGCCAATGAAAGTCCGAGCACGAGAATTGGCGATATCCCACAACTTAGAAATGAAAATTTCTGACATCGAATTCCAAGGCGACGGATCGAAAGCGACGTTCTATTATACCGCGAATGACCGTATCGATTTCCGTATGTTGATTAAAGATTTTGCGAAAGAATTCAGCACGAGAATCGAAATGAAACAAGTTGGTTTCCGTCAGGAAGCTGCACGTTTGGGCGGCATCGGATCTTGCGGAAGAGAATTGTGTTGTTCGACTTGGCTTACCGATTTCAGAAGTGTCAATACTTCAGCGGCGCGTTATCAGCAGTTGTCTTTGAATCCGCAGAAATTGGCGGGACAATGCGGGAAATTGAAGTGCTGTTTGAATTATGAACTCGACACTTACATGGATGCGTTGCAGGATTTCCCTGATTTCGACACCAAATTGGTGACTGAAAAAGGTGATGCGATTTGTCAGAAACAGGATATTTTTAAAGGTTTGATGTGGTTTGCTTACACGAATAATTTTGCGCAATGGCATGTGTTGAAAATAGAACATGTGCGTGAAATCATCGCTGAAAACAAACTCAAAAACAAAGTATCTTCGCTTGAAGATTTTGCTTTAGAAATTGTATCTGAACCTGAGAAAGACTTCAACAATGCGATGGGGCAAGAAAGTCTGACGCGTTTCGATCAACCCAACAGAAAGAAAAAATCGAATAAGAAAAAGAAACCTTCCGGAGAAAGACAACCCAACGGTCAGCCCAACAATGGAGGGAATAACGGCCCAAGACCGGCTAATAATAAAATAATTCCTGTTAATAGAAATGAGCCTAAAAAATAGTTTTCTATCTTTTCTGGTAATAATATCGTTGTTTTCCTGCGATAAAAAAAGAGTGTTCGACGAATACAAATCAGTTGGTAAAAGCTGGGATAAAGACAGTATTGTGAGTTTTGAGTTGCCTCAAATGGATTCTAAAAAACAATACAATCTGTTCCTCAATATCCGTGACAACAACAATTATCCATACAACAATCTTTTCTTAATTGTTGCGATGGAGCAACCCGACAAAATGACCTTGGTCGATACGCTCGAATACCAAATGGCGAATGATGACGGTTCATTATTGGGCGAAGGTTTTACGGATGTGAAGGAAAGTAAACTCGTTTACAAAGAACGCATGAAATTCAAACCCGGCATATATAAAGTGCACATCCGACACGCCGTCAGACAAACCGGAAAAGTTGTGGGTGTAAAAACATTAGACGGAATCACGGAAGTAGGTTTTAGAATAGAAAATTAGCAAGTATGGCAGTTCCAAAAAACAATCAGACAAAAGATATCAATCACTATAAAAAGAAATTTTGGAAAATCTACTTTTATACTTTAGGTGGCGTTTTCCTGTTTTTCATTTTTGCTTCTTGGGGTTTACTTGGGTCAATGCCTTCATTTGAAGATTTAGAAAATCCCGATTCCAATTTAGCTACTGAAATTATTTCCACAGATGGTGTCACCATCGGTAAATTTTATAATGAAAACAGAACGCCAATAAAATACGCCGACCTTCCAAAACATTTAGTCGATGCATTGGTGGCCACTGAAGACGAACGGTTCTACGAACATTCAGGAATCGATGCCAGACGAACCCTTGGCGCAGCGATAAGATTAGGTTCCAATGGTGGTGCTAGTACGTTAACCCAACAATTGGCGAAACTACTTTTTCATGGTGAAGGTTCAAAATTTCTTCCACTCAGAATCATCCAAAAAGCCAAAGAATGGATCATCGCCATCAAACTAGAAAGACAATACACCAAAAATGAAATCATCGCAATGTATTTCAACAAAGCCGATTTCGTCAATACCGCAGTCGGAATTCGTTCCGCCGCCAAAGTTTATTTCGGGAAAGAACCCCGCGACCTAACCGTTGACGAAAGCGCCATGCTAGTCGGAATGTTGACCAATCCATCGTTATACAATCCGGTTCGCCGTGTTGAGAAAGTTCAAAAACGAAGAAACGTCGTGCTCGGTCAAATGGTGCGAAACGGTTTCCTCGAAGAATCTGCGAAAAAGCAATTGGAACAAAAACCTATCGTATTGCACTTTCAACCCGAAAGCCACACTGACGGCATCGGAACTTACTTCCGCGAATATTTGCGTGACTTCATGAAAAACTGGGTCAAAGAAAACAAGAAATCCGACGGTTCGGAATACGACATCTACAAAGACGGTTTAAAAATCTACACCACAATTGATTCGAGAATGCAAACCTATGCTGAAGAAGCGATGAAACAGCATTTAACGAATCTACAAATCGAATTGTCAAGCCAACAAAAAGACAATAAAAATGCACCGTTCGTCAACATTTCTGATATCGAAACTGAAAAACTCATGATGAAAGCCATGAAGAATTCCAGTCGATGGAAACTCATGAAAGCCGACGACAAATCCGACGAAGAAATCATCAAATCGTTCGGCGTCAAAACCAAAATGAAAGTCTTCACTTGGAAAGGCGAGAAAGACACCATCATGACACCAACCGATTCGATTCGTTATTACAAAAGCTTCTTACAAGCCGGCATGATGGCAATGGAACCACAAACCGGACACGTTAAAGTTTGGGTCGGCGGTATCAATTACAAATATTTCCAATACGATCACGTCGGACAAGGTGCGCGTCAAGTAGGCTCGACATTCAAACCGTTCGTTTACGCCACAGCCATCGAACAACTTAATATGTCACCTTGCGATTCAATCATCGATAGCCCGTTTATGATTCACAAAGGTGTTCACCACGTAACCGAAGATTGGGAACCTAAAAATTCAGACAACAAATACCGCGGCATGGTGACTTTGAAAAAAGCACTCGCGAATTCCATCAACACCGTTTCAGCGAAATTAATCGATAAAGTCGGCCCAGAAGCCGTAGTTGAACTCACGCACAAACTTGGAGTCAAATCAGAAATTCCAGTGCAACCATCCATCGCATTGGGCGCGGTAGAAATTACCGTTGAAGATATGGTTGCTGCTTACAGCACCTTTGCGAATGAAGGCGTTTACATCAAACCACAATTCATCACGCGCATCGAAGATAAAAATGGCGTGGTCATCTACGAACCTTCACCGGACTCGCATGATGTGCTCAACAAAGACATCGCTTTCGCAGTCATCAAACTACTCGAAGGTGTTACCGAAGGTGGTTCGGGCGCGCGTCTGAGAACACAAGGTGGCGGCAATGGCTACAACCGCGTGACAGGTTATCCGTATATGTTCACCAATCCGATTGCAGGAAAAACTGGAACAACACAAAATCAATCCGACGGCTGGTTTATGGGCATGGTGCCGAATCTGACGGCTGGTGTTTGGGTAGGTTGCGAAGACCGATCCGCACGTTTCAAAGGCATCACTTACGGACAAGGTGCGACAGCTGCACTTCCGATTTGGGCGATGTTTATGAAGAAATGCTATGCCGATCCAACGCTCAATGTCTCCAAATCCGATTTCGAACGACCGGCTAATTTATCGATAAAAGTAGATTGCTGGGCACCCGTAAAAGACACGACAGATTTCGAACAAAACACCGATGAATTTGAATTGTAATATTGGTCAGGAGCTTAATCCCGCTATCCACTAAATCTTTTGTTCTGAACCCCAGAACAAAAGGATAACGTTCCTATCGGGGCTAGGCACAGATTACAAGACTTCAAGACCGTAAGATCGACCTGATTGTCAGCGAACTGGCGAAGCAATCTTATAATCCTACAGTCTTAAAATCCATTTTTAAAAGAATATGATCAACAAAAAAGTAAACTCAGTACAAGAAGCCCTACAAGGCATCGAAAACGGAATGACACTAATGCTCGGAGGCTTCGGACTTTGTGGCATTCCTGAAAACTCAATAGGGGAACTCGTTAACAAAGAAACCAACAATCTCACCTGTATTTCCAACAACGCCGGCGTCGATGATTTCGGATTGGGATTGTTGTTGCAAAAAAAGCAAATCAAAAAAATGATTTCTTCGTATGTCGGAGAAAACGCCGAATTCGAACGCCAAATGCTTTCAGGTGAACTCGACGTTGAACTTATCCCACAAGGCACATTAGCCGAACGTTGTCGCGCTGCACAAGCCGGAATTCCTGCTTTCTTCACACCAGCAGGTTACGGAACCGAAGTCGCAGAAGGAAAAGAATCGCGCGAATTCAACGGCAAAATGCACGTGATGGAACACGCTTTCAAAGCCGATTTCGCCATCGTAAAAGCATGGAAAGGCGACGAAGCCGGAAACTTAATCTTCAAAGGAACCGCCAGAAACTTCAACCCATGCATGTGTGGCGCAGCAAATATCACAATAGCCGAAGTAGAAGAATTGGTTCCCGTTGGCACGCTCGATCCAAACCAAGTGCACATTCCAGGAATATTGATTCAAAGAATATTTCAAGGCGAAAAATTTGAAAAACGAATAGAACAACGCACTGTCAGACAAAAATAACCACCACCATGTTAGATAAAAACGACATCGCAAAAAGAATTGCACAAGAAGTCCAAGATCGATATTATGTCAATTTAGGCATCGGAATCCCAACGCTTGTGGCGAATTATGTGCGCACCGATATCTCAGTAGAATTTCAAAGTGAAAACGGCGTTTTAGGCATGGGCCCATTTCCGTTCGAAGGTGAAGAAGACGCTGATTTAATCAACGCAGGAAAACAAACCATCACGACGTTACCAGGAGCTAGTTTCTTCGATTCAGGATTTAGTTTTGGTATGATTCGCGGTCAGCACGTCGACTTAACGATTTTAGGCGCTATGGAAGTAGCCGAAAATGGTGACATTGCCAATTGGAAAATCCCCGGAAAAATGGTCAAAGGTATGGGTGGTGCCATGGACTTGGTTGCTTCCGCAGAAAACATTATCGTAGCCATGATGCACGTCAATAAAGCCGGAGAATCGAAAATATTGAAACGATGTACTTTGCCATTAACAGGCGTAGGTTGCGTGAAGAAAGTCGTTACGGAATTAGCGGTTTTAGAAATTACACCAAAAGGCTTCAAACTTCTCGAAAGAGCACCTGGCGTTTCGGTAGAACACATCATCGCATCAACGGAAGCCGATTTGATTATTGAAGGTGAGATTCCTGAAATGGTTATTGATTAAGATAATCTAGTAAAACTTCCGAAGCGTTTCCAAAAGTATTGGCTTTTTCAGTAATACTTACCGCGCGTTTTTTATTGAGTTTATAGGTCAAATCAAATGCTGTTGTGAATAGTATGGCCGACATAAACGGATTGTTGATATAATATACTAAAGTGTCGCGTGCTTTGTCAATCGTGTGAATTTCAATCTGCTCTTCTTGCTGGAATTTGTATTTGAGTTCCATTTTTAAAACGCCATTTTCTACTATCGGGCGAACATAAATATTCATCAAATCGGTATTGCCAATTGTTTTTGCAAGCGTTAATTTGGCAAAAGTACCATCGGCTAAACTAGTTTTAACCTGGTTATAGAAAGCAGAGAAGGATTCCGTAAATGACATTACTTTTGAAATTTTATTTTAAAAAAACCATCCCGCAACAAAAATCGCAGTAATCACACAAATCACATCCACAATAAGCATCGTTCCTAAAGCGTAACGCGTATTTTTTATATTGACCGAGCCAAAGTAAACGGCGATGACATAAAATGTACTTTCAGCACTACATTGAAAAATACTGCTTAATCTTCCGGTTAAGGAATCAGCTCCAAATGTATTCATCGAATCGATCAAAAATCCTCTTGAACCCGCAGAACTAAATGGTCTAAGCAGCGCAACAGGTAGTGCATCTGTAATTTCTTTACTCACACCCATATTCGAAAAACCAAACGCTATCCAGTTGCTGATAATTTCAAATAAACCGCTGTTTCTAAATAACGAAATGGCCACCAACATTCCCAAAACATAAGGGAAAATAGTGACTCCAGTTTTTATTCCATTGTTGGCTCCCGAAACAAAAGCTTCAAAAACAGTGGTTTTCGCCGCCGTAAATTGCTGCTCTTTAATAAACGAAAATATCAAAGTAAAAGCAATAATCGCTACTAATATTAAAGCGGAAAGATTAGAGGTAAAATAGTTTTTTCCAATCAAATCCAAGTGGTTCACATACATCAACAACCCTACAATGGCGGCTATTAATCCCATCAAACCCACAACCAAAGAAGCGCTTTTAAAATTAATTTTCTGTTTGATTCCAACGATAAGAAAAGCCGCAATCGTACCTATAAAAGAAGTGATAATACAAGGCAGCATCACATCGGCAGGATTCGTCGCATGGGCTGCAGCGCGATAACCGATGATCGAAGTGGCTATTAAAGTAAGCCCCGAAGCATGCAAACACAAAAACATAATTTGCGCATCACTCGCCCTGTCTTTTTCAGGATTTATTTCTTGTAAACTTTCCATCGCCTTCAACCCGAATGGCGTTGCGGCAGAATCCAATCCAAGGAAATTGGCAGCAAAGTTCAACGTCATGTACGAAATAGACGGATGGTCTTTCGGGATACTCGGGAACACTTTTACGAAAACAGGACTCAATAGTTTAGCCAATTTTGCGGAAGCACCGGAAATAATTAAAAGCTCCATCAAGCCGCAGAAAAAAGCCAAATAGGCAATCAGCGGAAGAATCAAATCGAGTAAGGTGTTTTTACAAGTTGGCAACAATCCGTCCGATTTCTGAACGCCGCTGTAGATTTTTACGGTTTTGTTTTTGAAGACATAAGTCGTATCGGCATTCAAAGTATCACGATTGATAATCATTGTTTGCTCAGGCGCTTTTTCGATCGAATCTTTGATGAAAGCGGGAAGTTGTTCCTTGTACTTTTCCGAAATCAAAACGGGATCGTCTTTCTTTCCATTTAGTACATAATCGATTGTATAGCTGTTGCCGGTAAACAAACTGAACACCACGAACAGAATCGAAGCGATAAAAATCGTGAGCCAAAATCTACTTAATACCATAACTTACTTTTTCGTAAATGTAATATTTTTTATAATATTTTAATTCGGATTCTATTGATTTCAATATGCTTTGCGCCTTTGTGTCTTTGCGTGAAATTAAACCTCGCAAAGTCGCAGAGACGCAAAGTTTACTTATTTATACATGCAAAATTTCCTCATCAATCAACAAATCTTCACGACGAAAACGAAGGAAAACCTGAGCTACGGCAATGACATCTTTTTCACAATAGGTGATGATGCGATCGATGTCTTGGTCTACATAAAAAACATGCGCCACTTGACTGCCATCGATATCGCCTTTGGATGATGGAATGCCGAGCACTTTGGTGAGTAATTTCAACGAAGTGAAATGTTTGTAATCACCAAATTTCCACAATTCTAAAGTGTCGAGATGCGGTACTTCCCAAGGTTTTTTGCCAAACAGATTCAATTTCGACGGAATCGCAATCTGGTTGATAATCATACGTCTCGCGATAAACGGAATATCAAATTCCTTTGCATTATGTCCACACAAAAGATGCTGCGGTTTGCTGAAATGGTTGCCCATTAGATTCGAAAAATCTTTGAGAATTTTAGTTTCATCTCCAAAAAAAGAAGTGACTCTAAAATGGCTAATGTCGCTTTTGAGCGTAAAATACCCAACAGAAATACAAACGATTTTTCCAAACTCAGCCCAAATTCCGGCGCGTTCGTAAAAGTCCTCAGGAGTAAATTCGTCTTTTCGTTGGTATTGCGTTTTGAGTTCCCAAAGCGTTTGCATTTCGGAATCCAGACTAGTAAAATTTTCTTGTTCAGGAACAGTTTCAATGTCGAGGAACAAGATGTTTTCGAGGTTCATTTTTTCAATCATGGCGTATATATTTAGTTAATAATTCGTGGGTTGTATTTATTTTCTTTGTGCGAGCATTTTATAAGTTTCATCAATGTAAACGAAGAAATCTTCGCTGTGTGGACTGCCTTTGGTGCTCGCTTGGTGTTGGTTTCCAAGACGTACGATAATCAAATCGTCTTGTGGAATGACAATCACGTATTGTCCCAAATGCCCGCGCATATAAAATATTTTTTTGTTTTTGTAATCGCTGAGCCACCAACCGTAGCCGTATTCAGGCGAGGCTTTAAATCTTGGCATTGTTGATTTAGCGATGAAAGTACTATCGAGCAATTGTTGACCATTCCATTTTCCGTGTTGTTTGTATAGTTTTCCGAAACGCGCAAAATCTCTGGCGTTGCTGGCAAAACAACAATACGCTTTAACAATACCGCCTTTATGATCCGTTTGCCAGAACGCTTCGTTTTCTGCGCCCATCGGATTCCAGAAGTTTTCAGCTACGTAATCGGCGAGGCTTTTTCCAGTGGCTTTTTCGATACACATGGCGAGTAATTGGGTGTTGCCGCTTAAATATTTGTAGGCTTTTCCTGGTTCATCGACGCCTTTGAGACCGAGAATAACTTTGTTTAAATCTTCATCAAAATAGGCACGTGTTGTAATCGAAAATGGACTGTAATACGACTCATCCCAATCTAACCCTGAAGCCATCGAAGACAAATCGCCAACGGTCATATTGGCTGAAGTTCCTTTATTAAATTCAGGAAAAAAATCAGAAACCTTTTGGTCAAGACTTTTAATTTTGCCTTGCATAATGGCTTTTCCAAGCGAAGCGGATACAATACTTTTCGCCATCGAAAACGAATTCGATTTGGAGTTTTTATCGTAATCATCATAATAACTTTCGTTCCAAACGCTGTCGTTTTTGATGATTAAGAAAGCGACGGTTCCGAGTTTTTTATGCCAATTTTCGAGTTCATTTGTTGGCTTTACGGTATTGTAATCTTTCGAAGTTGCCCAAGGTTGTGGTGTATGACTTTTAGGAATGATGCGATTGTCGAATTCGGTGTAGTCTTTTAGAAAAGCCGTCGTGTGTCCGTTGAGGTAAATCGTGCGCACGGCTTTGATTAGATAATCCACTTGGAAAATGTATAGCAAGGCGATAATCGTGGCAAAGAGAATGACAAACCAAAGGAGGAATTTTTTCAAGAATTTCATGTGCATGTATTTATTGATAGACGAATTTACAAAAAATAACCGCAAAGTGCGCAAAGGTTTTCGCAAGGTTCGCTAAGTTTTAAAAAAATTAAACCACAGATTCGCAGATATTTATATTAATCTGTCACCCGAGCGATAGCGAACAGACGAAGTAATCTGCGGTAAAAATATAAATACAATTATTTCTTTGCGTTCTTTGCGAAAACCTTTGCGACCCTTGAGGTTAAAACAAAGTTTGTTGTTGGGATGGACTTTCATGCTCAAGCAACCATTTCTTTCGCCACAAACCACCGGCATAACCTGTGAGTGAACCGTCTGTTCCGATAACTCTGTGGCATGGAACGACAATCCACAATGGGTTTTTTCCGTTAGCTGATGCTACGGCTCGAATGGCTTTTACATCGCCTAGTTTTTTGGTGATATCCATATAAGAAACTGTTTTACCGAATGGAATTTCGAGTAAGGCATTCCAAACTTTTTGTTGGAATTCGGTGCCTTGAGGATTCAGTTTGAAATCGAAAGTGCTGCGTTTTCCGTTGAAATAATCTTGAAGTTGGTTGCTGGCTTCTTTTAAAACTTTTGGAATTTTTTTGGTGATTTGGCCTTCTTCTAGAATCGAAATTGCAGCAATGCCGTTATCGTCGCCGGTGATTTTGGCGGTTCCTAGTGGGGTTTTGATGAAGGCGGTTTCCATGGGATAAAGATAGTAAAGGATTTTAGGATTTTAAGACTGTAAGACTATAAGATTTGATCCTACTGTCTTGAAATCTTACAATCTTATAGTCTGCCCTAGCCCCGATAGTAGTGGAAATCCTTTTGTGACGGTGTTCGGCACAAAAGATTGGGAATGGATAGCGGGACCCGAGCTCGTAAAGAGCGAACTGACGAAGTAAATAGTTCCTACTTTAAATTCGAATAAATGTAAGCTTCAATCGCTTTTAATTCATCTTCGCTCATTGATTTGGTGATCGCGAAATTGGTTTTCATGACTTCGAATTGAGACGGATCTACAATCGGGTCAGCGTTGCCTTGCAGGAATGTTACGATGCTCGCGTTTTTAGCTTTGTAGATTTTGGCGATGTCTTGAATACTTGGACCAATCACTTTCTGATTCGGTTGGTGACATGCTACACAATTGCCTTTGTCTTCGAAAAGTTCTTTTCCTAATTCGACAGGTGTTTTTTTGGTATTCGATTTCCCGAAAGATTCGGTGGATTCTTTCTTGCACGAAACTATCAAAACCAAAAGACCAAGAAGTGCTGTTTTTTTCATATTTTATGAAATTAACTTCACCACATCTTTCGCAAAATAACTTGCAATCATATCGGCACCGGCACGTTTGATGGCGGTAACTTGCTCCATCATCACGGCGTCATGGTCGAGCCAACCTCGTTGTGAAGCTGCTTTAATCATGGCATATTCGCCCGAAACTTGGTAAACGGCAACAGGAACTTCGACGGCATTTTTAACTTCACGCACAATATCTAAATAGGCGATTCCGGGTTTTACCATGACGATGTCGGCTCCTTCTTCGATATCCATTAGGGTTTCGCGAATCGCTTCGATGCGGTTGTGGTAATCCATTTGATAGGTTTTTTTGTCTTTGGGAACGTCAACCAAATCGACAGGAGCGCTATCGAGTGCGTCGCGGAATGGGCCGTAATGGGCAGAAGCGTATTTGGCGCTGTAAGCTAAAATTCCGGTGTTGATGTAACCAGCGTCTTCGAGAGCGTCGCGGATTTCGAGAATTCTTCCGTCCATCATGTCGCTTGGTGCTACGAAATCGGCTCCGGCATGCGCGTGAGAAACACTCATTTCTGCGAGGATTGCTGAAGTGATATCGTTGGCGATTTGCCCGTTTTCAACGATTCCGTCGTGTCCGAATGAGGAGAATGGATCTAACGCAACATCGGTCATGACGAGCATTCCTGGCGTGGCGTTTTTGACGGTTTTTATCGCGCGTTGCATGAGTCCGTTTGGATTTAACGCTTCGGTGCCTTTGTTGTCTTTGAGGTTGTCAGCGACTTTAACGAAAAGTAACACTGATTTCAAACCGAGATTCCAAAGTTCTTTGACTTCTTTTTCGATGTTGTCGAGGCTCATGCGGAAATAATTAGGCATTGATGGAATTTCTTCTTTAATGCCTTTGCCTTCCACTACGAAAAGCGGTACGATAAAATCGTTGGGCGAAATGATAGTTTCGCGCACTAGAGAACGAATGGCTTCGTTGGTTCTTAATCTTCTATTTCTGTTTAATGGGAACATATTTTTATTTTTTTTACCACATAGAGACATAGACTTATTTGTCATTTTAGACGCTTCGCTTCATATAGCAATTAGCTATGTTTCTATGTGGTTGATTATTATTTTATTTAATCCATTCTTTTGGATGCTCTAATACTTGAATTAACTTTTCTTCTTCGCTACCTTTTTCGGGATGGTGGTCGTAAACCCATTGCACGTGTGGCGGTAAACTCATCAGAATGCTTTCGATACGGCCGTTGGTTTTGAGTCCGAATAATGTGCCTTTGTCGTGCACGAGATTAAACTCGACGTAGCGGCCACGGCGGATTTCTTGCCAAGTTTTGTGGGCTTCGGTGTATGGTAGTTTTTTTCTTTTTTCTACAATAGGAACGTAAGCTTCTAGAAAACTATTGCCGACTTCGGTTACGAAATTGTACCAATCTTGCATCGACATTGACTCGGTTGCTTTACAATAATCGAAGAATAATCCTCCGATGCCGCGGGCTTCATTTCGATGGGCATTCCAGAAATAGTGGTCGCATTGTTTTTTATATTTTGGATAGAATTCAACGTTGTGTTTGTCGCAAGCGGTTTTACAAGTTTGATGAAAATGAATCGCATCTTCTTCGAACAAATAATAAGGCGTTAAATCTTGTCCGCCGCCGAACCATTGTTCGATGATATTTCCGTCATTATCATACATTTCAAAATAGCGCCAGTTGGCATGAACCGTGGGCACCATTGGATTTTTTGGATGAATGACAAGGCTTAATCCACAGGCGAAAAAATCGGCTTCACCAACTTTGAACATTTTCTGCATGGCTTCGGGCAACTTTCCGTGAACAGCCGAAATGTTGACACCGCCTTTTTCAATGACGGCTCCGTTTTCGATGACGCGTGTTATTCCGCCACCGCCTTCGGGACGTTCCCAAATATCTTCACGGAACTTCGCTTGACCATCAATGGCTTCTAGTCCGGAGACAATTTCGTCTTGTAGTTTTAGTATGTAATTGTAAAATGTGTCTTTCATTTTTGATATTCCGATTTCAATAATCCAAAATAAACGATATCTTCTAAAATGGCTTTTCCGTTTTTGAATTCTTCGCGCAAAATGCCTTCTTTTTGGAAGCCTTGTTTGGTGGCGATGCGTTGGCTTGCCATGTTGATTTTTGAAGTGCAGATGTACACTTTATTCATTTGTAATACCTCAAAACAAAAAGCAACAGTTTCAGCAACCGCTTTAGAAATGATGCCTTTGCCTTCAAAATGGTGGTCTATGAAATACGCCAATTCACATTTCATAATCGATTTGTTGATGTTTTTAATGCATACATAAGCAATCAATTTTTCAGTTTCTGTATTTCGAATGTAAAAATAATAACCGTCTTTTTCGTTTTCTTTCTGTATGTTTTTTTGAAGAAAATCTTTCGTTTTTTCGAGATTCGAACAGCAACTTAACGTAATTGGGAATGTGTTTTCGATATGACTTTTATTGCTTTGCACCAAATTGTAAAATTCTTCAGGAAGAATAGTGTCGATGCGTTCTGTTGTCCAATTCTCGAATGTCATCATGGCTGTTACTTTTTAGCGGCGTTTATTTTATTGAAAATAGTGTATGAAAATGTTTTGCTTTCTGTTTGCACAAACTCATAAACAGCGATGGCTTTTTCGGATAATGAAAATCCGTTTTCGGGTAATCTTGATGAAAGCATAATTAGAAAATCGGCGAATTGCTCTGCATTTTCCCAATCGAAATGGTGCTTTTGAAGGTGTTCAACCATGTTTTCTGGTTTAAATTCCAACAACGCTTGTAAATCCAATCCAATTCCGGATAATATTTCATCAATCAATGCATTGCCGTTTTCGGGAACGTAATCCATACCCATCAACCTTTTGAGGATGTTGTTGATGCGTTCGTTTTCTTCGTCGCGAAGTCTTGCAGTTAGTGGCATAATCGTTCTATTTTACCAAGTTTGCGTGAGGGATTGACGCTTTGTCTGAGCTCTTTTTGCGCCGGCGTTCGGCGTAAAAAAGCGAGTGCGGAAAGCCCGGCCCTTGTGGACACGCCCTAATTTTTATATTCTTTCACGGCATCAATAAACGCTTTCGCGTGGTCGACCGGTATGTTGGGTAAAATCCCATGACCGAGATTGACGATGTATTTGTCTTTCCCGAATTCGTCGATCATTTGATGCACCATTTTTTTAATCGTTGGAATCGGAGATAACAATCTTGACGGATCGAAATTGCCTTGCAATGTGATATTTCCACCCGAAAGATATCTTGCATTTCTTGGCGAGCATGTCCAATCGACACCTAAAGCAGATGCACGACTTTTCCCCATTTCATTCAAAGCGAACCAACAACCTTTTCCGAAAACAATCACATCGGTTTCATCGGCTAATGCTTCGACGATTTGGTTGATGTATTTCCATGAAAATTCTTGATAATCGACCGGTGACAACATGCCACCCCAAGAATCGAAAATCTGTACGGCATTGACGCCGGCTTTTACTTTTTCTTTTAAATATAAAATGGTGGTATCGGTGATTTTTTGCAACAATACGTGCGCGGCTTCGGGATGTGTAAAGCAAAATCCTTTGGCAGTATCAAAACTTTTGGAGCCTTTTCCTTCCACGGCATAACAGAAAATCGTCCATGGCGAACCTGCAAAACCGATTAATGGCACTTCATCATTGAGCATTTCTTTGGTGAGTTTGATGGCATCCATCACATAACCTAAAGTTTCGTGGATGTCGGGAACGATGACTTTTTCTACATCTTGAATTGTTCGGATTGGATTGGGCAAAAACGGACCAACGTTTTCTTTCATGAGCACTTCGATGCCCATCGCCTGCGGAACAACCAAAATATCGGAGAATAAAATCGCCGCATCGGGTGCAATTCTGCGAATCGGTTGAACCGTAATTTCGGCAGCTAATTCGGGTGTTTGACAACGCGTGAAGAAATCATATTTGTCGCGAAGTGCAATGAATTCGGGTAAATATCTTCCGGCTTGACGCATCATCCAAACTGGAGGGCGTTCGACGGTTTCTCCTTTTAAGGCTTTTAAAAATAAGTCGTTTTTAATCATAATCTTTTTTACTGTAATAATTTATACATTGTATAATCACGTTTTCAACGGATGGTTGATTCGCAATAACTATATTTTCTGTGAATTTTTCTGCAGTTTCCGCGGTAGTTTGACCGATGCAGAAACACATTTCATCTGTAATTTTATTTGTTTTGAGATAACTTTCTACTGCTGATGGACTGAAAAATAAAATGCCGTCAGGTTTCGATTGTATTTCCGTTGGCGTGTATATCGTTTCATAGACTTCAATTTCTTCAAACTCAATTTGCGCCAACTGCATGGCTTCGGGCAAAATGTCTTTTCTTAAATTCCCGCTAAAAAACGTAAAGTTTTGTTTTTGGTATTTGTTGCAAATGATTGATGCCAATTCAGCAGCGTAATCTGAACATACCAACACTACAAAACCATTTTCCTCTAACAAAGCTTTGGTTTTTTCACCAACACAAAAACACCTTTTAGGAAGTAACACTTCTGGTTTTTTATTTTTAAGAATGCTTTCAACAGCGTTTTGACTCGTGAAAATTAGAAACTCGAAATCATTGTTGATTTTAAAATCTTTATACTTGATACCAATAAAATCAGCTTCAACGACAGAAAAATTCGCATTCAACAAATACTGCTTTTGGTTGGGCAGCAATTTTTTTGTTGATACTATGCGAACTTGATTTTCCATTTAGTTCATTTTCGGTTTGAGTTGTTTTCGAAGTTCCTGCATGATTTCTTTTCCGCCATTTTCTAAAACTTCTTGAGCACAGTAATAGCCTAGTTTTTTCCATTCTTGTATGGGCACTGTTTTTTCAACAGCCACTTTTTGCTTGCCGTCTAATGAAAGAAGAATGCCTTTAAATGAAATATCGTCTTCTATAATTTTAACCAAAGCTCCAATTGGCGCGGTACATCCACCTTCTAATGTTTTAAGAAATTGGCGTTCGATGTGTGTGCAGACTTCGGTTTCAACATCGTTTAATTCCGAAACAGCGTCGATACAAAAATTGTCATTTCCCATGGCTACTATAACCATGGCTCCTTGTGCCGGTGCGGGAATCATCCAATCTAAATCGATGAAATTTTCAGGTTTGATATTGATGCGTTCAAGACCTGCTGCTGCGAATACAGCACCATCCCAATGGTTATCTTGGAGTTTTTGCATTCGTGTATTGACATTACCGCGCAAATCAACAACATGGTGATTCGGATAACGATTGAGCCATTGCGCTTGACGGCGTAAACTTCCGGTTGCTATTGTATTTTCGCTTGAGAAATCTGGGTTTCCTTTATGGACTAAAATATCCAAAACATTGGCGCGCTCTAAAACGGCGGCTTGCACTATGCCTTGCGGTAACGCTGTCGGCACGTCTTTCATCGAATGCACGGCAATATCAACTTGCCCATTAATCATCGCGATGTCTAAAGTTTTGGTAAAAATTCCGGTGATGCCGAGTTCATAAAGTGGTTTGTCGAGAATGATATCACCTTGAGATTTGACGGCAATGATTTCGGTTTTGTATCCTAAATCGTTGAGTTTTTTTTGAACGGTGTGTGCTTGCCAAAGTGCCAATTCGCTGTCACGAGTTCCGATGCGTATGGTTTTGCTCATTATTTCGACACCGTTTCTATTTGAAAAATTTTCTCAATCCATTCGATGCTTTCATCTACCATGGTGTTGTCGTCTTTGAGGTGATTCGCAAAATGATTGGTGATTTTTTGAATGATGCGATTGCTGATGAGTTCGGCTTGTTCTTCGTCGAAGTTTGAAATTTTCTTGCGTTGGAAATTGAGCTCGCCTTCTTTTATAGAATTGAGTTTCTCTTTCAAAGCGTGAATTGTTGGCGCAAATTTTCGGGCTTTTGTCCAAGTTAAAAACTCTTCTTTGATTTCTTCTATAATAGCTTCCGCTGCGGGAATATGAGATTTTCTTTTTTCTAAAGTTTCATCAGTCATTTGTGATAAATGATCCATGTGGATTAAAGAAACGCCTTCTAAATCTTTAACATTCTCATGTACGTTTTTTGGAATCGATAAATCTAAAATCAACATTGGTTTTTTGAGATTCAAAATCGCTTTGTCAATCGTTGGATTTTGTGCACCTGTTGCAACGACAACCACATCTGCTTTTTGCAATTCGAGATGCAATTCAGAATAATCTTTAACAATCAGGTTCAATTTTCCTGCAAGTTTTTCCGCTTTATCTTTTGTTCTATTGATTAGTGTAATGTGTTCGTTTTTGGTATGCTTTACTAAATTTTCGCAAGTATTTCTTCCGATTTTGCCGGTTCCGAAAAGCAGAATGTTTTTGTTTCCGATGTTTTCTACATTCCTAATAATATATTGAACAGAAGCAAAAGAAACCGAAGTAGCTCCTGAACTGATTTCAGTATCGGTCTTGATTTTTTTACTCGCTTGAATCACGGCATTAATCAAACGATCTAAAAAGGTATTGATTAAATCTAATGATTTTGATTCGTTGAAACTGGTTTTGATTTGGCTGATAATTTCAAAGTCACCAAGAATTTGACTGTCTAAACCTGTTCCAACTCGGAACATATGGTTGACTGCTTCTTGATTTTTATATACAAAACCTACTTTTTGAAACGCTTCAACGGAACCATTACTGTTTTCACAAATCAATTTGATGAGTTGAAACGGATGTTCCGCAAAGCCATATATTTCTGTCCTGTTACAAGTCGAAGTCACAATAAGACTTTCAATGCCTTCAAGCTTGGCTTGTTCTAAAACTTTGGTTTTAGCTTTGGCATCGAGACTGAATTCTCCACGAATCACAGCATCGGCTTTTTTATAGCTCAAACCAACGGCATAGAAGTAGAGGTGTTTTGGGACGGTATTGTTTTCCATAAATTTACTTTTCTAGAAAGTTCAACAAAATTATCACTATGCTTTTTATAAAAGTAACGCTGTAAGGACTATTTGTGTCGCTGTGAGATATTTTAATCCAAATCCTGTTATACATCGTAAATTCTTATAAATTTGCAATAGAATCAAGCCTTGTGAAATTGCTTATATAGAATTATTCTAAATAGATTTTAAGCTTGATTCAAAAACATATACGAAAAAATATCGCTATGGGTTCTCAGGAAGTAATAACAATTGAAGAAGATTTTACCCTAATTCGTTTTCAAAACGACGGCGATGACATTTTTACGGCCGAAAGGCAGATAAAACAAGGGTTGATTCAATTTCATTTCGGCATCAAAGGCAAAGCAAAATTTATGTTTAATCAAGGAAGTTATGCTTTAGACTTGAAAGAAGAGAAAGCATTGTTACTCTACAACCCACAAAAAGAATTGCCTTTGCATTTAGAATTGGCTCCAAATTCGTGGGTGATTTCGGTGATTGTTTCGATTAAAAAATTCCATGCTTTGTTTTCCGACGAAGCGAATTATATTTCATTTCTGAATCTTGAAAATAAAGACAAAAAATATTATAGTGAAACCGATATTAGTCCATCGATGGCGATTGTGTTGAGCCAATTGTTTCATTACAACCTGCATCCATCGATTAAAAATTTATATTATAAAGGTAAAGGTTACGAATTGCTTAGCCTTTATTTCAATCGTTCTGAAGATCCAAACGCAGAACAATGCCCGTTTCTGATTGACGAAGAAAACGTGATGAAAATCCGAAAAGCCAAAGACATCGTAATTGCTAACATGTCAGAACCACCGGGTTTGCAAGAACTCTCAGACCAAGTTGGGTTGAATTTAAAAAAACTAAAAATGGGTTTCAAGCAAATTTACGGCGATACGGTTTACGGTTTTTTATTCGATTACAAAATGGATTATGCACGGCGGTTGCTCGACAGCGGTTCGTATAATGTCAATGAAGTTGGATTGAAAATCGGTTACAGTACAGGAAGCCATTTCATTGCAGCATTCAAAAAGAAATTCGCCACGACACCAAAAAAATATTTAATGTCCATTAATCCCAATACATAAACAAACCATGAAAGGAGTTTTATTAGTCAATTTGGGTTCGCCCGAAAGTCCAACCGCAAAAGATGTTAAGCCTTATTTAGATGAATTCTTAATGGACAAATACGTTATCGACGTTCCATTTTTACTGCGGGCATTATTAGTTCGCGGTATTATTTTACAAACACGGCCAAAGAAATCGGCGGCAGCTTATGCTAAAGTATGGACAGCTGAAGGTTCACCATTGATTGTCATCTCTAAAAAAATGCATCAAAAAGTTCAAAAACTGGTTGATATTCCTGTGGCTTTATCGATGCGTTATGGGACAATGTCGATTTTAAAAGGATTACAAGAACTTAAAGACAAAGGCGTAACTGAAGTGTTGCTTTTTCCTTTGTATCCGCAACATGCGATGGCATCAACGGTGACGATTTTAGAATTGGCGGAAGAATTGCGTAAGAAGCATTTTCCTGAAATGAAATTTACGATTGTTCCGGCGTTTTATAACAAACCCGATTACATCAAATCATTGTCGAATTCCATTAAAAAATATCTTGACACTTTCGAATACGACCATTTGTTGTTTTCATATCACGGCATTCCTGAGCGTCATATTCGCAAAACCGACATCACTAAATCGCATTGCAAAATTGATGGTTCTTGTTGCAATACACCTTCGCCGGCACATGAGTTTTGCTATCGTCATCAATGTTATGAAACTACGAAACAAGTTGTAAAACTGCTAGGCATTCCCGAAGGGAAATACAGTCAAACCTTTCAATCTCGATTGGCTGGAGATAAATGGCTGACGCCTTATACGGATGTTGAAGTTAATAAAATGCCCGAAAAAGGTATCAAAAAATTAGCGGTGGTAACACCGGCTTTCGTTGCAGATTGTTTGGAAACTTTAGAGGAAATCGCGATGGAAGCGAACCATCAATTTAAAGAACATGGCGGTGAAGAATTTTTGGCGATTCCGTGTATGAATGATGGCGATGAATGGTGCGAAACGGTAAGTCATTGGATTTCAGATTGGGCAAAATAGTAAGGAACGCCTTTCAACACGGATTTTAACTACTTTTGAAAAAAATACGATATTAATGGAACTTTATAATTACCTAAAATCGCTGCATCTCATCTTTGTAATCACTTGGTTCGCAGGATTGTTTTATATCGTTCGATTGTTTGTATATCAAATTGAAGCTTCCCAAAAACCATCACTTGAAAAGGAAATTTTACAGAAACAATACAAAATCATGACCTATCGATTGTGGTATATTATCACTTGGCCGTCGGCAATTTTGGCGAGTTTCTTTGCATTTTGGATGTTGTTTTTTACCGATTTAGGGAACGCATGGTTGCATATGCCGTGGATGCATGTCAAGTTGGGATTTGTGTTTTTGTTGTATTTATACCACCTGAAATGCCATCAGATTTATTTGCAATTGCAACGCGATGAAGTCAAACACACTTCGAATTTTATGCGTTTGTGGAATGAAGGCGCTACCATTATTTTATTTGCTGTCGTCTTTCTTGTCATCTTGAAAAACGCCGTCAACTGGATTTATGGCGTCATCGGAATCGTTTTATTTTCTGTTTTGATTATGCTTGGATTCCGCTTCTATAAAAAAATACGCGAACGCAATCCATCGTAACATGGCAGCCCAATTCAAAATGTCGATGCTTTCGCTGCGGATTAGGATTTTCCTGTCGATGATTGTATTGATTTTGATAGCGTCGATTTTGATGGCTTCGATTTCGATTATTCAGTTTAAAAACGAAGCCAAAGATTACCATCAAGAGCGACTCGAACGTAAGGAAACTGCGATTAAAGAACACATTCAATATGTGCTTTCGACGACAACTTATCCGTTGACGACAAAAAATTTGGGTTTGATTTTTAAAGATAAAATCCATGAATTGGCGCAAATTCACAATCTTGAAATCAACATTTACAGCCTTGATGGAAAATTGTTGAAATCCTCGAAAGCGTCTTTTTCGATTGACACTTTATCGCCTCCAATTCCGAAATACATCATCAAACTTGTACAATCGTCTATTGAAAAACGTTACGTTGATATCAAAAATATTGACGGTGTCAGAAACCGATCTTCGTACAGCCAAATTAAAGACGAGAAATTCAAACCACTAGGAATTCTGAATCTACCTTATGTGGAAGACGATGGTTTTTATGAAAAAGAATTGCAAAACTTTTTAATTCGATTGGGTCAAGTTTATGCTTTCATGCTCGTGATTGCTTTTGCACTGGCGTATTTTCTTTCAACTTACATTACCCAATCTTTAAAAACCATTTCCGACCGTTTGAGCGAAACGAGTTTGAGTCAGAAAAACAAAAAAATTGTACTAGAAGCCAACAGCAAGGAAATCAATTTGTTGATTAAAGCCTACAACGGCATGGTCGATGAACTCGAAAAAAGTGCTGTCAAATTGGCCCAAAGCGAACGTGAAGAAGCGTGGCGCGAAATGGCGAAACAAGTCGCGCATGAAATCAAAAATCCGCTTACACCGATGCGACTTACCGTGCAAAGTTTCGAAAGAAAGTTTGATGCGAACGATCCGGAACTCAAACAAAAACTCAAAGATTATTCGGAAACATTAATTCAACAAATCGATACAATGAGTGCCGTGGCTTCTGCATTTTCGAATTTTGCATCGATGCCGGCACAACAAAACGAAACGCTTAATGTAGTAGAAGTTGTAGAGTTGGCGCTCGATATTTTCAACGAAGAATACATCGTTTTTGAAAGCGACGAAAAAGAAATCATCTCCAAAATGGATCGTACCCAATTGATCCGAATCATTACCAATTTGGTTAAGAATGCCATTCAATCGATTCCTGAAATACAAGAATACAAATCGGTTTTGGTATCAGTCAGAAGACATCCAAATGAAGTGATTATTTTGGTGAAAGACAATGGAACAGGCATCGAGGAACAGTTTGTTGAGAAAATCTTCGAACCTAAATTCACCACCAAAAACAGCGGCATGGGTTTAGGCTTGGGAATTATCAAAAATATTATCGAAAATTATAAAGGAACAATTACATTTGAAACCGAATTTGGGAAGGGCACTACGTTTTTAGTGGCACTTCCATTAATACAATCATAATTATGAATTACGAAAATATTATCATCAGCACCGAAAATCAAATTGCTACTGTGACGATCAATCGTCCGACGAAACTCAATGCTTTGAATGTGGCGACCATACAAGAATTGCATCACGCTTTTAATACGTTAGAATTGAATTCAGAAATCAGAGTCATTATTCTAACCGGAAGCGGAGAAAAAGCCTTTGTAGCCGGAGCCGATATTGCAGAATTCGCTCATTTTTCTATAGAAGAAGGCGCGCAATTGGCAGCACAAGGTCAAGAATTATTGTTCGATTTTGTAGAAAAACTCAAAACTCCGGTTATCGCGGCAGTCAACGGATTTGCTTTAGGTGGCGGTTTAGAATTGGCGATGGCTTGTCATTTCAGAATCGCATCTGACAATGCTAAAATGGGATTGCCTGAAGTTTCTTTAGGTGTGATTCCAGGTTATGGCGGAACGCAAAGATTGCCACAACTTATAGGAAAAGGCCGCGCTATGGAAATGATTATGACCGCCGGAATGATTACCGCTGAAGAGGCGCACCGAACAGGTTTGGTGAATCATGTCGTGCCACAAGCCGAGCTTTTAGATTTTTGTAAAAGTATTGCGGAACGCATTTTAAAAAATTCTCCTGTAGCTATCGGACAAGCGATTAAAGCTGTGAATGCCAACTTCAAAGAAGGCGTGAATGGTTATGAAACCGAAATCAAAGCGTTTGGGAAAATGTTCGGGACTGAGGATTTCAAAGAAGGAACAACAGCATTTTTAGAAAAAAGGAAAGCAGCATTTAAAGGAAACTAGTTCAACCAAACCCAATTATTATATGAAAAAAAGCATCGCTCTAGCATTATTCGCCTTAAGTACCATTGGTAATTACGCGCAAGACATTCCAACTACTATCGCAAAAAGCGATATTTTTAAAGATGAATACAAATTCTCTCAGATTGCTGATGTCACCCAAGACGGCAATGGTGGCGTGCTCGTTTCCAGAACTTATCGAGGAGGCTTCTTTTCAGGCGGAGCCGGCGGTTATTATTTCGAACATTATGATGCCAAACTCAAACTCATTAAGGAGTATGAATATGAAATGAAATACTCAGAATTTGAAAAACAAAGTTCGGTGTTGGGCATGATCACTAATGGCGACGAAATTCACTTGATTGACTTCTTATACAACCGTGATGAAAAAGCATACATCTGTTCTGCATTGACCGCGAATATCAATGATTTTAATTTTAAAAAAACAGAATTGTTCAGACTCAGTAGCGATGAAATCAAACAATTCAGTTTCTTCGCTTCTTCCGCTTTTGATAATGATTCCGGCGCGTCTATGATTCTGAATGAAGATAAAAATGCATTTGCAATTACCGTTGATATTAAAGACAAATCGACAGAAACCCACAAACTGTTTTTATTCGACAATAAATTGAATAAAAAGATAGAACACATTTTCGTAAGAGATATTAAAGACCGAAAATTTGTGTATGAAAACATCGATGTTTCCAATGATGGCAACACTTTATATTTGTTAGGGAAAGTATATACCGACGAAAAGAAAAGCAAAAAAGATGGCGGAAAATACCAATTCGAATTAACACGTGTCACAAAAGACAGTCAGAAAACACAAGTTTTTGACACGGAAGAACATTACTCAAGATCACTCAAAACCATTGTTTTAGAAGGTCGTCTGACTTGCGTTGGTTTCTATTCCGACAGAAATGACAATCGTTATAAAGGGATTAGTTATTTCGAACTCGACCCGGAAACGTTGGCTATCAGAAAAACAAAATTCAATCCGTTTACCGAGCAATTTATGATTGATAAATACGGAAAAGATAAAGACAAGGAGCTTAAAAATTTATCATTCAGAAAAATCCTAATTACGCCGACGCATGAAATTGTTTTCAATGCTGAAGAGTTTTACATCGTTACTTCATACGTGAGCACACCTAACGGAAGTTATACCACGACAACGTATCATTATGACGATATCGTAACGGCAAAAATCAATACTTCGGGCGATATCGCTTGGGCTAGAAACATCAACAAACGTCAAGCAACAGCAGGTGAGAGTTCGTATCTTTCTTATACATCAACCATCAAAGGCAACGACACTTATTTCTTTATCAATGCTGGTGAAAAAGTAAAAAAACTCAGCAATGACCGCATTCAATTTGGGCAAACCAGCACGAAGCATTCTAATTTAAATGTAATCCGTGTCAACGAAAATGGCGACTTTGATTACAAAGAAATCTTAGATGATAAAGATAATGAAGTGCCATTTATGGTAGCTTATGGCGCCATTATGACCTCAGAACATTCCGTCTTTTTTATGGGAAGAAAAGGCAAGAAAAAGCAATTATTGAAAGTCACATTATAAAATAGGAAGAGCGTCTAAATGGCGCTCTTTTTTATTGCTCACCATTCCATTCCGCGTAGAATTGCGATAGGAACAGTTCCATATAATGATGGCGTTCTTGGGCGATTTGCTTTCCGGTTTCAGTATTCATTTTGTCTTTGAGCAACAACAATTTTTCATAGAAATGATTGAGTGTTGGTGCTTCATTCGACTTATATTCTTCTTTGCTCATATGCAAATTCGGAGCAATATCAGGATTGTACAACGGTCTGTTTTTAAATCCACCATAATTGAAAGTTCGGGCAATGCCAATCGCACCAATAGCGTCGAGGCGATCAGCATCTTGCACAATTTCTAATTCTTTAGAATGGAATTTCTTTTCGAAATTACCGCCTTTGAAAGAAATATTTTCAATGATATTCAATACATGAACAATAATCGTTTCTTCAACATTTTGACTTTCTAAAAACGCACGCGCTGTTTTCGGACCAATGGTTTCGTCACCATCATGAAATTTACTATCGGCAATATCATGAAGCAACGCACCCAACTTCACAACCATTTCATCACAAGTTTCGGATTGTGAAATCAGCATCGAATTTTTGTAAACACGTTCGATGTGAAACCAATCGTGCCCGCCTTCAGCATCCGCCAATTGTTGTTTTACAAAGGTTATGGTTCTAGAAATTAAATCAGGATTGTTCATGATTTTGAATTAAAAAATGTTGAACCTTAAAGTATTCACTTCAAAATTCAACATTGATATGCTATTAAAATTAATTATCCCGCTACAGCCGGTTCCACCCATTTAAACACAAACGAATCCGGTGGAATCACCATTCTTTCAGAAACCTTGGCCATTCTCGCTGGAAGTTTCATCAAGTAATCTCTGGCTTTTTCAGCTTCATCCGTCAAACCGGTGATTTTATCAATCTCCCATTTGTCGATGAGTTTCTGCATGATGTCTACGTAATCGCTTGCGGTGTAAACGCCAATACGCTGCGCTGAATTGGAGAACTGTTCGAAAGCAGCACCAATTTGTTGCCCAGATTCTCTCAAAAACCCGGCAGGCATTGTGATTTTGTTTCGCATCATGTGATTGAACGCGAGCATCATTTCACTTGGATCGACTTTAAAAATTTCAGTCACAAATTGGCTGTACGCATGGTGATGGCGCATTTCGTCGCCCGCAATCATCTTACACATTTTCGACAGTTTGTTGTCGCCATAACTTTTCGCCAATTGCGAAACACGGTTGTGTGAAATGTAGGTTGCCAATTCTTGAAAAGAAGTATACACAAAGTTTTTGTATGGATCGCGTCCGGTTCCGATATCGAATCCGTCGGAGATTAAATGCTGTGTGGTCATTTCGATTTCACGCATGTTGACACGGCCGGACAAATAAAGGTATTTATTGAGGAGATCGCCGTGACGGTTTTCCTCGCCGGTCCATTGGCGAACCCATTTCGACCATGCATTTCGCTCCACATTGTCAACACCTTCCACGTCCATCAGCCAGGATTCGTAGGTTGGCAGGGCTTCTTCGGTGATCGTATCACCTACCATGGCTACCCAAAAA
>NZ_JANOBI010000003.1:0-49421 GCF_031411595.1 Flavobacterium sp.
ATTGCTTTGAGTAAATGTGTGGTTAGCTCCCATTTGGTGTCCAATTTCATGGGCTACATAATCGATGTCAAAATTATCTCCTGATGGAATTCCGTCAGCCGGAGAAGTGATTCCGCTTCCTTTTCCACTTGAACAAATACAACCAATACAACCTGCATTTCCACCACCACCGGAAGCACCAAATAAGTGACCAATATCATAATTAGCTTCACCAATTACAGAAGTTAATGTACTCTGCAATTCTGAATTCCAAGCACCACCGGATCCGGTTGCCGCAGCAGAATAAGGATCTGTTGAAGCGCTTGTATAAATAACAGCATCAGTATTAGCAATCAATGTCATTCTAGCTCCGAAATCTTTTTCAAAAACACCATTAACACGAGTCATCGTATTATTGATAGCAGCCAAAGCCAACGCTTTTGTTCCGCCAAAATAAACGGTATACTCACCTGTTACAGACATTGCTAAACGGAATGTTCTTAAAGTAGCATCATCAGCATTTGGTCGTGCAACTACAACATTACGAATGTCAGCATTAACAGTTTCAACAACTCTACATTCGAAAGGACTTAATGAAGCCGCTTTGTCAGATTTTCTATAAACCGTATAAGTGCTTAAATCTGTAGTGTAAGGTTCGATGAATTCAGCCGATTGATCCGCTTTAACGACCATAGTTTGTAAACCAAGCGGCGACAAACTAAAATAAATCGTAGAAGCCGGATTTTCTACACCTTGTCCTATATAGGATTTAATGTCAGAATATCTTGCTGCCAATGCCGGATCCATATTAGAAGATTCTTTCACGCGAAATTGCTCCAATTGTCCTTGCGCATTAGGAAAAGAAACAATAACATTCGACTGTGCATTCGAAGCGAATCTTTTAGGTGCGTTGGTTAGACTTTGTTTTAATTGATTGACATCAAGTGCAAATAATCGTGGATTAACAATACTTTGTTTATTTGCAAAAGTTACTGCGCTTGGGTTTTTTGCAGTAGCTTTCCATAAAGCTTTTCCTGATTGGGCAAAGGAAAAACCAGTGATTGCAATTAGAGCAATCGAGAGTAATTTGTTTTTCATAATTCGAGTTTTGGTTAAATTCGGCTTCAAATGTAAAATTATTTTTTAACCAATTATCGAATAAACGAAGAGTTTATCAACATTTTTCACAATATTTTAAAAAATAAGTTGGATATTTCTTATATCATGGGTTGATTTCTTACAATTAATGAAATAAAGCGTTTGAAAATAAAATAATTCATCAGCGGATTTATTTTTGAATCAGATAAAAACTATTTTTATACAAACTATCGCAGATGAATTTGAGTTATTGGGAAATAAAAAATTGGTTCACCAACGTTGATTATACCATCGTAGGAAGCGGTATCGTCGGCTTGCATGCGGCACTTCGATTGCGCGAACGTTTTCCAGAAAGTAAAATTTTAATACTCGAAAAAGGCATGTTGCCACAAGGCGCCAGTACAAAAAATGCTGGATTTGCTTGTTTTGGAAGCATTTCTGAAATCACGGAAGATTTAAAATCACATTCGGAAGAAGAAGTCATTCAACTGATTCAAAAACGTTGGAATGGTTTGCAATTGTTGCGAAAAAGATTAGGCGATGCTACCATTGATTTTCAACCTTATGGTGGCTATGAATTGTTTTTAAAGGAAGATGAATCTGCCTATCATGAAAGTTTACAAAAATTGCTGTTCATTAATGAAATCATCAAACCGATTTTTAAAACGGATGTGTTCCTCAAAGAAATCGACCGCTTCAATTTTAGTGGCATTCACGAATATTTGATTTTCAATCCTTTCGAAGCGCAAATCGATACCGGAAATATGATGCAAGCGCTATTAAAAGAAGCAGTTTCAAACAATATTTTAATACTCAACCAACAAACAGTCACGGCTTTTGAAGAAAATTCAAATGGTGTTGAAGTGGCTTTGGGTGATTTTAGTTTCACAACAAAAAAATTATTATTCACCACGAACGGTTTTGCCAATCAATTGATTGCACAAGAAGTAAAGCCAGCACGAGCCCAGGTTTTGATCACCGAACCGATTCCGAATTTGGATATCAAAGGTACTTTTCACATCGATAGAGGTTACTATTATTTCAGAAATGTAGGCAACAGAATTCTTTTAGGTGGCGGAAGAAACCTTGATTTTCAAGGCGAAACTACAACCGAATTGGGTGAAACCTCATTAATTCAAAATCGATTGGATGAACTTTTAAAAGAAGTCATTTTGCCTGATATCGATTTTAAAATCGAACACCGCTGGAGCGGCATTATGGGATTGGGATCGAGTAAAAACCCAATCGTTTCACAATTGTCAGATCATGTCTATTGTGGTGTAAGATTAGGCGGAATGGGCGTTGCCATTGGAAGTTTAATCGGGAATGAGTTGGCGGATTTAATTTAAATATAATATGGTAAAGAAAATACTTCGCATTATCGGAAAAGTGCTGCTTTGGTTTTTTGTAATTTCTATTCTTTCAGTTTTCATCTTCAAATGGGTTCCGATTCCGTCAACACCATTGATGGTAACACGCGCTATTGGAAACAAACTCGACGGAGACGATATGGTTTGCAGCCATGATTGGGTTCCGATTGAAGAAATTTCAACCAATTTACAAAAAGCCGTAATTGCCAGTGAAGATGCGAATTTCCTAACCCATCATGGTTTCGATTTTAAAGCGATTCAAAAGGCGATGGAAGG
This sequence comes from Flavobacterium sp., assembly GCF_031411595.1. Classification (GTDB taxonomy): domain Bacteria; phylum Bacteroidota; class Bacteroidia; order Flavobacteriales; family Flavobacteriaceae; genus Flavobacterium. Next base: position 2,724 of record NZ_JANOBI010000003.1, read on the forward strand.
CAATGAGAAAGGAAAAAAACTAAAAGGTGGAAGCACAATTTCTCAACAAACCGCAAAAAATGTTTTTCTGTGGCAAGGACGAAGTTATATCCGAAAAGGTCTTGAAGCTTATTTCACCGTTCTAATCGAATTGATTTGGGGCAAAGAACGCATCATGGAAGTCTATCTTAATAGCATTGAAATGGGCAATGGTGTATACGGAGCCGAAGCCGCGTCGAAATATTGGTACAGAAAAAGCGCTGTCGATTTGACTAAAAATGAAGCCGCCGGAATTGCCGCCATTCTTCCAAATCCAAGGAAATTTAAAGCGACCAATTCTTCTTCCTATATTAATAGAAGAAAAGGCAGAATTGTAAAGCACATGAGTTATGTTGGGAAACTCGATTATTAATCATAAAAAAAGCGCCTTGTTCTCAAAGCGCTTTTTGTTTTTATATTAATGGAACAACGGAATGTATTGTTTCCAATGTTTGTATATCATAATCGTGTTCAAGACTACCACCAATAGTGCGGCACTAACGCCGGGAATGTCAAGAAATAGGTGGAAAAGTAAAATATTAATAGAAATCGGCGCGAGTAAAATCAAAGCGAAAGCCACCCATTTTTTAATTAAAAGCATCGCGCCAATAATCACTTCTAAAATACCTACAACCGGGAAAATATAACCAGTCGCGCCTAATGAATTCATAAAATCTGCTGCGGAACCTGTTGGTGGTGGTAGCGGAATGAAATGTAAAAAATTGTTGCTGCCAAAAACAACAAGCAAAATCCCTAATGTGATTCTAACGAGTAAAGTAAATTGTGAATTCATAGCTATTTGGGTTAATTAGACTTTAAATAAAATCCTAAATTAATAATTTATTCTTTATAAAAAACATATTTTACGCTTAATAACTAAAAAAATTTCTTAAAATTTGATTAATATGTAGATTCCGTTTGATGCAAATTTATTTTATAGAAAACAATGAAAAATTAAGCTTTAATCCTATATTCACAGCTTGATAATTATTTATGAAGACTATTTTAATCACCGGCGCATCGAGCGGGGTCGGCAAAGCTACAGCAATTCATTTCGCTTCCAACGGTTGGAACGTCATCGCCACGATGATTTGTTTAGAAGAAGGAAAAGACATTCGAAGCATTCCCAATATTCACAGTTATCTTTTGGATGTGACTTCAACCGAAAGCATCAATGCAGCCAAAGAAAAAATACTTCAAGATTTTAAAACCATCGATGCATTGATTAATAATGCAGGAATTGGTTACCGAAGTTTTGTGGAATTATCCGAAGACACTAATATCAATAGCATTGTCAATGTCAATTGGCTTGGTGTTGTAAAAATGTCGCGCGCTTTTATTCCCGTATTCAGACAACAAAACTACGGGCAGATTATCAATATTTCTTCGATTGCCGGATTGGTCAATTTGCCATTGGGAAGTTTCTATCATTCGACCAAACAAGCCGTCGAGAGTTTTTCGGAATGTATGGCTTATGAATTACTCGATTTCAACATTTCAGTTTGTACGGTGCAATTTGGTAATGCCGCGACGAATTTTCAAAGCAATGTTACTAAATCGGCCACTTCAGGAATTCCATCTTACAATACATTAATGGATAAAGTCACCGAACTGCTTCATAAAAAAACCGCAAAGAATGTTGATTTAACACCAAAAATCACCCAAAAATTATTGTCGATTGCTGAAAATCCTAACCCAAATTTCAGAAGATATTCGATTGGTTTTGATGCTAATGTGATGAAAATGCTTCGGGCAGTATTGGGTTATCGATTGTTCAATTGTGTGATTAGAAGGTTTGTTTTGAAATAAAAAGTCGGCCGCAGATTCGCGGATTATTAAACATTAGTGATTATCCAGAACTTTATACTATAGTTTACTGCTAAAAATTTATGTTTTTCTTTGCGTCTTAGCGCCTTTGCGAGCCAAATTTATATCTCGCAAAGGCGCTAAGACGCAAAGTTTTAAAAAAATCTGCGAATCTGCGGTTGACTTTGAATTCCTTATATCGTAAAATTCAATCCCAAAACCACTGTTCTTCCAATGTTCGGAATGCCATCGGTTTTCAAACGTGATAAATGCGCGATATAGGTTTTATTGAGCAGATTGTTTGCGTTTAAATTGACATCTAAAGCTGTTTTTCCGAAATGAATTTTCCCTCCAAATCCGAGATTTACTAAAGTGTAATCATTCGAGCGCGTTTCAAATCCACTCACATTGTTCTGGTCAAAAGTATACACAGCATTCAAAGTCGCAAATCCATCGGTCAACCATTTTTTGACATTGAATTCCGTACGAATCGTATTGCTCCAACTATTCGCAGGAATTAAGGGCAAATAATCGCCGTTTTGTTTTTTGCCCGTGACGTTTTCAAAACTACTTTCCAAATGCAACCAATCGAGCGGATGTGGATGAAAATGCAACCCAATTTCACCACCGTAAAGCATCGCATTGTTTTGAATGTAATCAAACACATCATTGCCATCAATTACTGTTCCTGCAGGCGCAGCATAAATATAATGATTGATATGATTGTAAAATCCGTTGGCGAAAAATTCGAAATGACTGTTGTTGTATTCTAAATTAATATCGGTTTGGATATTCTGTTCGGTTTTCAAATTGGCGTTTCCAATTTCATAGCGATTCGTGCCTTCATGAACACCATTCGAAGTCAATTCTGCCAAATTCGGCGCGCGAAATCCCGAAGCAACATTGAGTCGAAAAGTCAAATCTTGCTGCAAATTGGTTTTGTATCCGAGTGCGGCATTAAAACTGTCATAGCTTTTTTTGATGGCGTCAAACGAACCTTCATCACCTGATATTCCATGTGCAATGCTTGTGATTTTTCTGTTGTCGAAACGCAATCCGGCTTGAATGACATTCGATTTCCATTCGTAATTGAAAGTGCCGAAAACACCGAAATCATTCGTAGTGGCATCGGGAATTAAATATTCTTCACCAGAATTGGAGTTGGTTTGATGCATTCCTTGAATGCCAACAATCGATTCGATTTTTCCAAATTTCGGCAAATGAAATTTCGCATCGTAATTGAACGTTTTAAGTTTCATGTGCAAGCTCGCAACATCACTGTCTTCAAATTCACTTCGGTCATTTTCTATATAACCCAAATCAACATCGAGCTTTGAATTTTTAAAATACACGATATTATTCCAACTCAACAAATGATTGAAAACACCTTGCTTAGGAAACGCTGTTTTTTTGCTTGATGTTTGTTCCGCAATGCCATTTTCGGGAATACCCAAGTCGAGTTTGTTATAGTTATAGCGCAATACACTAGAAAATTTCGCATTTGAATAGCCGATGCCTGTTTTAAAATCGGATTCATTATAACGTGTATTGGTCACTCGATCGCCATTTGGAATTTTATAATCTGAATGTGTGTTGTAACTTCCTCGCGCCGAAAATTTCCAGTTTTCAGTTGATGTTTTCAAACCCAAAGAAGTATTGCTTCCCAAAGTATTCGAAAATAATTTTTGACTAAAATTCGCTTTGAAAGTTTGTGGTTCCGCAAATTTTTCGGGATTGAAATACAATACGCCGCCAAGCGCATCCGATCCGTAAAGCAACGAAGCCGGACCTTTGATGACTTCAACACTTTCAACGCCGGCATCATTCAAACCCAAACCGTGCTCATCGCCAAATTGTTGGTTTTCGACACGAACGCCTTGCGAGTACACCAAAACCCGATTGCCACTCAAGCCTCGAATGACTGGTTTTCCAATCGACGTTCCTGTGGAAACTTGCGAAACGCCGGGAATTGTCGCCAAACCTTCAATTAAAGTTGAAGTTCCTTTTTGTTGTAACGATCGCATACTGGCGTGTTCGACTTTCATGACGTTTTGCGATTGCAATTTATTGAAAGCCGTCGAAACAATGACTTCATCCATTTGAAATGCTTTTTCTTCAAGGCTGATGTCGAGAACAGTTTCTTTTTGCTCAAGTGAAATGATTTTATTTTGAGTGGCAAATCCAATAAAGCTGAACGTCAATTTTAGATTGCCATTTGGGAGATTGTTTAAGGTGTATTTTCCGTTTTCATCGGTAGTGGTTCCTTTGTGAATTTCAGGAACATTCACAGTAACGCCTTTTATAGGTTGACTTTTGGCATCGGTTACGGTTCCTGAAACCGAATTTTGCGCATGCAACATAGCCGTAAACCCCAGCAATAGGATGGATATAATTTTTTTCATAAGATAAATGATATTGTTATAAATGATAGACTACTTCCAACTTGTGATTGGAAGTCATGACGTTATTTAAACAATAGCACTTGGCGGGCCACGAAGCGAATAGGAACTTCCCGAAAACGAAAAAATAATTTCGGTCGGAGCGAAAAAACAATAAGGGATTAATCCTATTGTAAAATGTGGTGTATGCGAAAAAGTTTGCGGCGTAATGAAAGTGCTAAACGTAAATTCACACACAAAACATTTATCAAAAGGATGGTGTTGATGCGAAATTTCGGTTTGACCAGTGTATTTATGATGGCATTGTTTTTCGGAAAATAATTTACTTAAATGCTCAAACGAATGCACCGATTGCAGCAGCATTGAAAACAATACTGCAACCATTAAGGTCGAATTGATTATGGCAAACCTTTTTTTCATCGGGACAAATGTAGTAAACCCCTAAAAAAACCGGTTTGTTTTAACAAAGTTTTGGATTGATTAGGAAAAATGAAACCGCGAATTCACGAATTTTAATTTAATAATTCGTGAATTCGCGGTTGTTTTTATTTTGAGCTGAATGTTTTATACCAAATGATTCGCTACCAAATATTCCGCAATTTGAACCGTATTCGTAGCGGCACCTTTGCGTAAATTATCAGCAACAATCCACATGTTTAAAGTGTTGGGTTGGCTTTCATCACGGCGAATTCTTCCTACAAAAACATCATCTTTTCCTTGCGCGTACATAGGCATCGGATAGGTATATGTGTCGGTATTGTCTTGCACAACAACACCTGAAGTATGGTGTAAAATGTTGCGTACTTCATTAATATCAAAATCATTAGTGAAAGCCACGTTTACCGCTTCGCTATGGCCGCCAACAATAGGTACACGCACGGCAGTTGCAGTAACTGCGATACTAGAATCGCCAATAATTTTTTGAGTTTCACGAACGAGTTTCATTTCTTCTTTGGTGTAACCGTTGTCTTCAAAAACATCACATTGCGGAATGGCATTGCGATGAATAGGATATTTGTAAGCCATTTCACCTTGAATGCCGGCATATTCATTTTCCAATTGCTCAACAGCTTTGACACCAGTTCCTGTAATCGATTGATAAGTCGAAACTACCACACGTTTGATGTTGTATTTTTTATGTAATGGAGCTAAAACCAAAACCATTTGTATTGTAGAACAATTCGGATTGGCAATAATTTTATCTTCTTTGGTCAACAACGAGGCATTGATTTCAGGAACGACTAATTTTTTGGTTGAGTCCATTCTCCAGGCCGAAGAATTGTCGATTACTGTTGTTCCAGCAGCTGCGAATTTCGGCGCCCAATCTAAAGAAGTTTGTCCACCGGCAGAAAACAAAGCAATATCGGCTTTCATATCGACAGCGGTTTGCATGCCTACAACTTTATACTTTTTTCCCTTGAATTCGATTTCTTTTCCAACCGATTTCTCAGAAGCAACCGGAATTAATTCGGTTACAGGAAAATTTCTTTCGGCCAATACTTGAAGCATCACTTCGCCAACCATTCCGGTAGCGCCTACAACAGCAACTTTCATATAGTTCTTTATTTAAGTTTGAATTTTTAAAGCACAAAAATAACTAGAATTTATCTTGATTGGATAATTTATAAAAAGAAAAACCATTCGCCGAAACGAATGGTTGGGTTAAATATATAGTGTAGCGGTATTATTTTTTCAATAAATCTCTAATCTGCGTAAGTAATTCTTCTTGAGTTGGACCTGCTGGAGCAGCTGCTGGAGCTGGCTTTTTCATTTTCCCATAAGCTTTGATAATCAAAAACATTACAAAACCTACAACAATTAAACTAACAATAGTATTAATCCAAGCACCATATCTAACGGCATTTTCAGGAGTAACAACTGCGCCTGCTGCGTCTTTAACTTCAGGAGATAAAACGTATTTAAGCGAAGCGAAATCCATTCCGCCGGTTAGCATTCCTACGATTGGCATCGCGATATCAGCAACAAATCCGTTAACGACAGCACCAACGGCACCAGCCATAATTACAGCAACTGCGAATTCAATCACGTTGCCTGTCATAATAAAACTCTTGAATTCTTTTAACATAATTAATTGGGATTAGTTAATATTCTATTTAATTGATTCGCTAAATTATAGAATAAATTAACATTTGCGCTATTATTTTCTTAAGATTTACTTTTCTCTAAAGAAAATTTTCTTTTGGAGAAAAGCTTCTTAAAACACCATTGAAGTCTGATTTTTAAAAGTTTAGCAATAAGAAATTCTTACGATTTTACAAATTTGCTACTGGAAAGCCCTTTGTTAGTCATCACTTTGACAATGTAATTTCCGGTTTTCAGACTTGAAACATCCACTTTTTTGTCTGGATTTACACTGTTTTGAACTTGTTGTCCTAAAATGTTGTAAACCGTTAAACTATATATTTCTATATCTTGTTTTGTAATTAGATTAAGAAATTCACCGACAGGATTTGGATACATCGTCAAATAAGTATCAAATTCAAAAGTGTCATTTTTCAAGACCTCAAATGAGGAAGTAGTAGTATTGGTAACAACCGGAAAATTATAATCAAAGTAAATATTAGCCAAATTGCTTATTGTTGAATTTGCAAGTACTGTGGGTTTGATTTTGATTTTGAAAACCAAGTAACCATCATTGTTTCCATCATCAAAAGGGAGATTGATATTTTCGAATATAAACTCTACTTTGTCTGTATTGTTGATTCTAGTGGTACAACTATGCGAGGCATCAGTAAGTTGTAGCGTAGAAATGTCGAATTTTGTAGTGTCGATGATGTCTTTTACAACAATATTTTCGGCGGCAAAAGTTCCGGTATTTTCAAAACGGATTTTATAATGTACATATTTACCAATCAAATTTGCACTGATGACGCTACCTTCTAAACACGCTTTATCATTAGGGTCGAATGAGTTAAAAACCAATTGGTTTAATGTAGCCGTATTATCTTCGGGCGTTTCGTCAGTATTTAAACCGTCAATATTTGCGGTATAATGCAAAATGTCACCCATGTTTACAGGAGGAATATCCAGCGGAGTATTGATGGCTAGGGTGATTACAATTTCACCGGATTGAAATGGAGTAAGGTTGCCAAGATTCCAAGAAAGGGTATTTGGTGATTGTGTCGAAGGCAAAGACGAAGAAATATAGGTTAAAATCTGATCGTTATATGTTAAATTAACGGTGGCATTTTCAGTCAAGTTGCCTTTGTTTTTGTATTTTAATTTATATCTGGCATTGATGCCTGGGCGGATGTCATTGCTTATTGGAATGAAAACCACTTCTAAATCGTGATGAACACCATTAGGCACAATACAAAAATTCTGAACAAAAGGATTGCCACTTGATGGAAAAGTTACCGATGCGTTGACAGGTGAAGCGGTAAAATAAGTCGGGTTTTCGAATCTTGGTGTGATGGTGTGGGTTCCTGCCGGTACAGTAATGGAATAATTTTCTTCTGTGGCATTAGAAATTAAAGTGCCAGAGTTCACTCCACTCGAAATGGTAAATTTTAAATACGGATAAGACACATCAGAAGTGTCACAACCATTGTTGTTGCCGTCGATTTTTTTACTGCCCTCAATAGTATAGAATATACCGCCAGATGTAAAATTGCAATAACTATTGACCTGACAATTCGTATAGCCCAAGTTCGCCACATTTTGCTGAATGGAAATGATATCGGCTTCGTCAGCGCAAATATAAATCAGGTTGGGATTATTTCCCAGGTCTAATGTAGTCCAACTAACATTGTTGTTTTTTAAAAAAAGCGTTGTTAGTTGATTGTTGTCGCATAACAATCGGGTCAAATTAATCAGATTTTCAACGTTCAAACTTGTGAGTTGATTTACTCGACAATTCAAAAGGGTCAAATAGGTCAGATTACTAATATCAATGCTTGTCAAATGATTGTTGTAACAAAACAAGCTGGTTAAATGAATCAAATCATTTACAATTAAACTCGTTAGTTGATTTCCATAACATTCTACATTGGTCATATTAATCAAACCGCTAAGGTCTAAACTTGTCAATTGATTATGAGGACAAACTACTTCTTTCAGACTTGTTAATCCACTTAGATTTAAAGTTTGCAAATCATTAAAAGGACAACCTAATTTTTGTAAATTAATTAGCCCATTCACATTTAAACTCGTTAAACCGCTTGAGCTGCAATAAAAAAATTTTAAATTAACCAAACTGCTCAAATCTAAGCCTGATAATTCGATAGAACTGATCTGCAAAGTTTGCAGGTTAGTAAAACTACTAATCCCCTCGAGGCTGTGAACAGGTGCCGAGCTGATATTGAGATATTTTATCACACTCGCTTCACTTACCTGAATTTCGCCATCATTATTGGTATCTACTTTACTATATACAGTCACATTTCCTGAATCGGAAGACGTTGAAGTAGAAGCAATCATTTCATTTGGCCCCGCCTGCAACAGTTTTGCTTTAAAATTGGCATCTGGGATGTTGACGATTTGTGCGTTGGTAACAACTAAATATAGCAATGAAACTAAAGAGAAATAATATTTTTTCATAAATGTAAAGTATAAAAAATCAGGCAAATGTAGTTTTTTAAAAGCTTATTCTCTGTAAAAAATGCGCTTCACCCTTTGCGAAATGCTGGTCAGAATTTCATACGGAATCGTTTGTAGTTTTTCAGCGATGTAAATAACGGTTGGACTTTCACCAAAAATAATCACCGGATCGCCTTCTAAACAAGCAATGTCAGTCACATCAACCATCAACATATCCATACAAATACTTCCGACAATTGTAGCTTTTTGGTCATGAATCGTAACGAAACCAACACCGTTGCCCCAATGTCTTGAAATACCATCGGCATAGCCAATAGGAACAGTAGCTATTTTTGTGGTTTTCGTTGCCATGAATCTACGGCCATAACCGACACTTTCGCCCATATCAATGGTTCGAATTTGAGAAATAATCGATTTTAAAGTGCCGACATTTTCAAGATTGATTTGCTCTTCAGCATCATTCGAAATTCCGTAAAGGCCGATACCCAAACGAACCATATCATATTGTGCTTTCGGATAATTGCTGATTCCTGAAGTATTTAAGATGTGGCGAATCGGTTTGATTTTTAATTCGAAAATCAATTCTGATGATAATTTTTCAAACAACGCAATCTGCTCTAAAGCAAATTCATGATGTTCCAAATCATCGCTCGTGGCCATATGCGACAAGATGCTTTTTACTTGAACTGTTTTGTTGTCTTTCAACCTAGCAATCAATTCTTTTAATTGTTCTGTTTCAAAACCCAAACGGTGCATGCCGGTGTCGAGCTTAATATGAATCGGATAATTTTTTAATTTCTTCTGTTCTGCAATTTTCAAAAAGGCATTCAAACCTTTCAAACTATAAATTTCCGGCTCCAATTGATGTTGAATAATTGCTGCAAAACTAGTAGATTCAGGATTCAAAACCATAATCGGCAATTTGATGCCGTCGTTTTTAAGCGAAATTCCTTCATCTGCAAACGCAACTCCAAGATAATCTACTTTATGATGTTCGAGCAATTTGGCGATTTCAAATCCACCATTGCCATAACCGAAAGCTTTGACCATCACCATCATTTTGGTTTTGGGTTTCAATTTCGATTTGAAGAAATTCAAATTGTGACTAATCGCGTTGAGGTTGATTTCTAAAACTGTTTCGTGTGTTTTTTCTTCTAAAGCGTGTACGATTTTTTCGAAATTAAAAGTTCGCGCACCTTTGATTAATATGGTTTCATTGCCAAAATTCAAACTTTCTATTTGGCTGATAAACGCATCGGTATTCGGAAACGTAATGCAATTCAAAAACTTATTTTTAAATTTCGAAATCGTCTCGCCAATGCCAATCACACGACTGATTTTATTCGAAATAATCAGTTGAGAAACCTTCGAATACAATTCTTCATCAGACAAACCGCTTTGAAAAATATCCGATAAAATCAATGATTTCTTTTTGTATTGTTTTTGACTTTCAAGGAAATCGAGTGCAATTTTGAGTGATTGGAAATCTGAACTGTAACTGTCGTCAATGAGCATAGTATTGTTGATGCCGTTCTTAACTTTCAAACGCATTTCGACAGGAAACAACAATTCAACGCGGCTTTCAATCGTTTTTGGGTTGTAACCAAAATACAAAAGCGTCATAATGCATTGGATCGCATTTTCTACAGAAGCATCGTCCTGAAATGGAATTTTGATTTCAAAAGTCGATTCCGCATATCGGATTTTTAAAAGTGTTTTATCTAAAATCGATTTTTTGGCGATGAATACATCGGCTTCTTCATCCTTGCAACTCCAAGAAAAAGTTTTTAATTTCGGATTCAGAAATGCATCAATCGATTTGTTTTTATTGTAGATTAATATTTTGGCGTGGTGGAAAAGCTTGAGTTTCTCTTTCATTTTCTCACCAATGTTGGCAAAACCTTCGTCGTGCGCAGAACCGATATTGGTTAAAATGCCAATCGTAGGTTTGAGGATTTTCTCGAGTTTTTCCATTTCATGAACCGTCGAAATTCCAGCTTCGAAAATTCCAAGATTGTGTTGCGCATTAATCGCAATGACCGAAAGCGGAACGCCGACTTGCGAGTTATAACTTTTCGGACTTCGAATGATGTTATAATCCGGACTCAACAGAAAATTAAGCCATTCTTTGACGATTGTTTTTCCATTACTTCCTGTAATTCCGATAATCGGAAAATCAAAAAGATCACGATGGTGTGCTGCGAATTTTTGTAAAGCATCAAGCGTGTTTTCTACGACTAAAAAATTCGCTTGGTCTTTAAATGATTCAGGAATGTGTGTCACCACGAAGTTGCGAACGCCTTTTTCAAGCAATTCTTCTATGTAAATATGCGCGTCATTATTCGGACCGACAATCGCAAAAAATAAAGTCTGAGCGCCGTTTTGCAGCGAACGACTGTCGATAGCAATGTTTTCAATTAAAGTATTCGGATGCTTACCAAACCATTGGGCATGAAGGATTGGGACAATATTTTTGATGGATAAAACCAATTATTCTTGATTTTTGCGGGTTTTGGCCTTTTCAGCTTCTTGTTTTTCCTGACCTTTTTGCATGGCATGATAATAAGCGGCGCGGCTCAAAGGTTCGTATTCTTCGGTTTCTCCAAGAAAAACCAAATTGTCGTTGTCGGTTTTTCTGTAACTGTAATTGGCAAGATTTCCGGTGCGTGTGCAAACAGCGTGTACTTTAGTCACATATTCAGCGGTTGCCATAAGTGCAGGCATCGGACCAAACGGATTTCCTTTAAAATCCATATCGAGACCGGCTACGATGACACGAATTCCGGAATTGGCCAAATCGTTGCATATTTTTACAATTTCATCATCAAAAAATTGTGCTTCATCAATGCCGACTACATCACAACCTTGCGCTAAAATAGCAATGTTGGCAGCGGCGGGAACTGGCGTTGAACGGATTTCATTTTTGTTGTGTGAAACGACCATTTCTTCATCATAACGCGTGTCAATGGAAGGCTTGAAAATTTCGACTTTTTGTTTGGCAAATTGCGCGCGCTTCAAACGGCGGATTAATTCTTCGGTTTTCCCTGAGAACATCGAGCCGCAGATTACCTCTATCCATCCAAATTGTTCTTTATGATTGACTGTATTTTCGAGAAACATTTTGTATTTTTCTTGCGCTAAAGATGAATAGATTTTATTACTTTGTAGTATAAATAAACCGATATAAAAATTAGTATATTTACGCCGTTGTCAAAAGTAGAAAAATTTTATTTAAGGTGACTTCATCCTTTGATTAAATAAATCGCAAAGAAGATAATTATTAAAAAAACTAACCCCAATTCTAAGGTAATTTTAAAAGTTATGAAAAAAAAGTTGGAAGCCGAATTGATCAGCATAGCGCATCGAATTTTAAAGCTTAAAAACAAATCAGAATTACATCAACTGCATCAGGAAGCTCAAAATCTCTATGAGAAATTGACGGTTCTTCGATTCGTGGAAGACCATTTTGATGAAGTAAAACCAACCATCGGACGTGCTGAAATAGAAGATACAATAGAAGCTGCTTTTGAAGCCAAAGACGAGCAATCAGAGCCAATAGCAGAAACCATTGTCGAAATTGAAGAAGAAGCAACCGCTCCAATTGCCGTGGCAGAAGCTGAAGAAGAAGTTGTAGACAATTCTGAAACGGAAGAAGAAGCTATCGAAGAAGAACAAGAAGTTGAAGCAACCGAAGATGAAATTGAGCCAGTAGCAGAAGAAACTGTTGAAGAAGAAACCGAAGATTCAAATGAAGCGGAAGCTCCAGTCGCTGCAGAAGAAAACGATTTCAAACCTGCTTTCGAATTGGCTTTCGACACCAAAGACGAAGAAATAGCAGAACAAATAAAAGAAGAAATCAAAAACGTATCGCCTCAAATTACTTTCGATGATTTGTTAGGCGCCGATTATGTAGATCCAGTTTTCGTAAAACCTGAAGAATTAGCGCAAGAAAAACAGAACGAACCATCGAATGTGATTCCAATCGGAAGAAGCTACAACGATGCAGCTCCGGTGATTTCTATTAATAAAGAAGCTATGTCACTCAATGACCGAATAGCCAAAGGCATCATTATCGGACTCAACGACCGCATCGCATTCATGAGTAATCTGTTTGCCAACAGCAGCGAAGACTACAACCGCGTGTTATCACAATTGATGACCTTTGACACGTTTGATGAAGCACAAGATTTTATCGATACCATGGTCAAACCCGATTACAACAATTGGGAAGGCAAAGACGAATACGCCGAACGTTTCATGGAAATTGTAGAGAAAAAGTTCTCTTAGAAATATAAAAACGAACACAGATTTAGCTCACTTGGCTATATTTTTATTTGTGTTCACTGATTTTCAATTCACAGATTAACACAGATTTTTTCCGTGATAATCTGTGAAATCCGTGTTTAATAAAGATTCACATTATGTCAAAACTCTACATCGTTCCCACGCCAATAGGCAATCTAGAAGACATGACGATTCGCGCCATCCGCATTCTAAAAGAAGTCGATTTGATTCTGGCCGAAGACACGCGAACGAGCGGAAAACTACTCAAGCATTTCGAAATCAACACGCATATGCACAGCCATCATATGCATAACGAACATAAAACCGTAGAGAACTTAATCTCCAGACTCAAATCCGGCGAAACCATTGCACTCATTTCCGATGCAGGAACGCCCGCGATTTCAGATCCCGGATTTTTGCTCACACGCGCTTGTGTCGAAAATAATATTACAGTAGAATGTTTGCCCGGAGCCACAGCTTTTGTGCCCGCGTTGGTCAACAGTGGTTTGCCCAACGACAAATTCGTTTTCGAAGGTTTTTTGCCCGATAAAAAAGGAAGACAAACCCGATATTTAGCTTTGGCAGAAGAAACCAGAACGATGATTTTGTATGTGTCGCCTCATAAATTGGTCAAAACCTTGGCTGAATTTGTACAGTATTTCGGTGAAGATCGCCAGGTTTGTGTGTCGCGAGAATTGTCGAAACTGCATGAAGAAAATGTTCGCGGCACCGCAAAAGAAGTGTTGACACATTTCGAAAACAAACCTCCAAAAGGTGAAATTGTAGTCGTGGTTGGTGGTAAATCGACTAAGTAGTTTTGGGGCGTTTCCCTACGGGTCGGGCTTTCGCACTCGCTTTTTCACGCCGAAAGCCGGCGCAAAAAGAGCTCAAACAAACGCTCAATCCCTAACGCGGTTCACGGTATGCAGAAAATTTTAAATCCTTAAATCAAATCAAAAATATTAGCAAAAGTTTTTATTTTTGTATGGCTTAATGCAAAATATGAATCAACGGATTATTGTCTAAATAAAATTATTATGTTGAAAAATCTTCTCGCCTTATTTTTTATTACTTCAAGCTTATGTGCTTCATCTCAGACAAAAAAATCAAAACCGAAAGCTGCAAACACATCATTTGATATTCAGATTTCAGGGAAATTGCTCAACGATTGCCACAAACCAGTCGATTTGTATTTTGGAGGATTCCATGGAGCCGAGCATGATGTGAAAGCCATCAATGCCAATGCGAATGGCGAATTCAAAGCTAAGTTTTCGCTAAAAGAACCGGGTTTGGTATACATTAAGAAAGGCATGTTTTCACAATATTTTATAGCTACCGCAAGCGAAAAAACATACCAATTGGATTTGACGTGTAGTAATGATGCCCTAAATTCGATTCAGGTTAATAATTCAAAAGAAAATAAAGCGTATCAGGATTTTTTAAACCTGCGTAAAAAGTTTTCAACCGATATCGACAGCTTTCGCACCAAAAATCTCGATGATGTTGCAGTGTTTCAAGAATTTGCAAAACACTTGCATGACTATCAAACGGGACTCACACTTTTGGCGAAGCAAAATCCGCAAACTTATGCCGCCAATCATCTTACTGTTGCCGACCGCGTAAGCGAAAAAGACCTTGTTTCTATTTTGAGTCTTCGTCAAAATTACCTAAAGCGTCAAGTTTTCGCCGACCCCAAGTTCTACAATACATCACTTCCCACATTCATTTTGGAAAACTACATTGATTTCATAAGCGATAAAAACAATAGCTCATTTGCTCCTTTTGATGGGTTACTCAATCTAGCTTCAAAAAACACCGAAGCGGCCAAACGCCTCGAGGACGCTCTTTATGATGCACTTGAAAAAAGCAAGCGGCAGGATTTGATCAACGGTTATATCTATTGGGCGCAGGCGCATCCTAATAAAATGGTGCAGCAAGTTGTTCAGGCAAAGTTGCAACGGCTTGCGAAATGTATGGTAGGCGCTCCTTTGATTAATATAAGTCTAAAAGACACCATAGGAAACACACAACAGTTAAAGGATGTTGCGTTATCTTCAAAGTATACATTACTTGCTTTATACAGTCCGGGCTGCTCACATTGCCAAGAAACACTGCCCAAATTGGGTCCAATCGCAGAACAATACAAATCGAAAGGATTTAAAATATTTACCGTCGCAGCCAACACTGGAAATGCGGAATGGATTGGTTTCATAAAGAAATATATGGGCTCCGGCTGGATTAATGTTATGGAAGGACCAAACAATAATTCTTTTGGCGAGTATGTTTTAACGACATTGCCTTCGTTCGTGCTCATTGATTCGAAAAGGAAAATCGTATCGAAAATGGATGCGCAAAGCGTTTTAACCGATCTTCAAAAATACTTGGATAAGGATTAAACCTCCAAATTCACAAACTCAAAAGCCTTCCCACTAAACAAGCCTTTGTCCGATAATTTCAAATCCGGAATCACCAATAAAGCCATAAACGACAATGTCATAAACGGCGCTTTTAACTGACTCCCTAATGATTTCGCCATCGCATCAATTTCTTGATACCGTTTTCCGGTTTCCCAACCATCTTTGTCGCTCATGATTCCGGCAACGGGAAGCGCTAACGATTTGACTTCAGTTCCATGCACAGCGCAAATGCCTCCGGTGTTTCTAATCAGTACATTTACGGCATGGCAAATTTCCTCATCCGATGTGCCAACCACTACAATATTATGGCAATCATGCGCTACTGAACTCGCAATAGCTCCTTTTTTGAGACCAAAATTCTTAATAAAAGCAATCGCGGGTTTGGTATTTTGATAGCGATTTACTACCGCCATCTTCAGCACATCATTTGATATATCAACTAAAATTTTTCCTTCTGAATGTAAGGCTTCGTGATGAATTTCGTTTGTGATGAGTTGCCCCTCTAAAGCTTCAATTACTCTAATTTTTGAGGCAGTTCCGGTCACTTCAAAATCGCTGATTTGCTTTTCATCGACGTTAAAATTATTGGGTGTTTCAAAATCGACATGCGTCACAAAAGACTTTCCATTTTCGGCTACCAATTTACCATCGATGTAAGTTTGCAATACTTTGAAATTGCTTAAATCTTCCACGATAATAAAATCAGCCGCATCGTTTTCACGCAACAAACCAACATTCATTTTATAATGGTGCACCGGATTGATGCAAGCGGCTTGCAGTACTTTAAAAACATCAATTTCTTTTGCAACAGCACGCGCGCACAAAGCATTGATGTGACTTACAATCAAATCGTCAGGATGTTTGTCATCGGAACAGAACATCATATTCTCAAAATGCTCGGGTAACAAATCGATTAACGCTTCGAAATTCTTGGCAGCACTTCCTTCACGAATTAAGACTTTCATGCCTAAAGATAATTTCTCTTGCGCTTCCTCAAACGTAAAGCATTCGTGGTCGGTTGTAATTCCTGCGTTAATGTATTTTTTCACGGACTCACCACGCAATCCCGGAGCATGTCCATCAACTGGTTTGTCAAAATGTTTCGCCCACTCGATTTTTTTGAGAACTTCAGGATCATCAAACAAAACGCCCGGATAATTCATCATTTCTGCGAGATAATAGATATCAGGATGTGACATCAACTCTTTGATACCATCAGAATCGATAATGGCTCCAGCAGTTTCGAATGAAGTTGCAGGAACACATGATGGCGCGCCAAAGTGAAATTTCAAAGGCACTTTTTTACTGTTTTCAATCATGTAATAAACGCCGGCTGCTCCGAGCACATTTGCAATTTCATGTGGGTCGGAAATCGTAGCAACCGTGCCATGAAGCACCGCGATTTTTGCAAATTCGGAAGGTACCAACATCGAGCTTTCGATATGAATATGCGCGTCAATAAAACCCGGAAGAATATAGTTTTTGTTGCCGTGTTCCTTTTCAATCAAAGCAATAATTTTTCCGTTTTCGACATGTACTTCTCCCGAATAAATCCGTTTGTTTTTGATATCGACGATTTGTCCTTGAATTTGCATAATCTTTTGTTTTGAAAGACAAAGAACGAATTTTTTCAAATGGATTTGTGCATTCGTGACAAAGATTTTTTTCTTAAATTTGAAAAACAATTCAATTATTTATACACCAAACAAAATTTATCTTATGCGCTGGACACTTAAAACCAAACCTGAAACCGACAAAGTAAAGCATCTTCAAGATGTTTTGAATGTTGATGAGATTACCGCCAAACTTTTGCTACAACGTGGCATCGAAAGCTTCGAACAAGCGAAACAATTTTTCCGTCCGAATTTAGACGATTTGCACAATCCGCATCTGATGAAAGATATGGACAAAGCGGTCGAACGCATTGAGACCGCCATAAACAACCAAGAAAATATTTTGGTTTTTGGCGATTACGATGTTGATGGAACAACCGCTGTTGCTTTGGTTTCTTCTTATTTAAAAACCATTTATCCAAACATTGCGACATACATTCCAGACCGTTATGACGAGGGTTACGGTATTTCGTACAAAGGCATCGACTTTGCCGACGACAACGAATTTTCGTTGATTATCGCTTTAGATTGTGGTATTAAATCGATTGATCATGTTGCTTATGCGAAAGATAAAAACATCGATTTTATCATATGCGACCACCATCGTCCAGGAAATTCTTTGCCGGCAGCGGTTGCGATTTTAGATCCGAAACGCGAGGATTGCTTTTATCCTTATGATGAATTATGCGGTTGCGGTGTCGGCTTCAAACTGATACAGGCTTTAGGACAAAATCGAAATCAAACGATAGATGATTTTGTTCCTTATCTCGATTTGGTTGCTACTGCCATTGCTGCTGATATTGTTCCAATGACCGGTGAAAATAGAATTCTGGCCCATTTTGGTTTGCAAGTGATCAATGAGAATCCGCGCCCGGGAATTCAGGCTTTGACGCAAAAGATTAAAAAAAATGCATTAACCATAACCGATGTTGTTTTTATCATTGCACCTCGAATTAATGCAGCCGGAAGAATCAAGCATGGTAATCATGCGGTTGAATTGTTGACGGAATTTGATTTTGAACAAGCGCAACAATTCGCTTCCGAAATCGAACAATACAATGCCGACCGAAAAGATTTAGACCAAAAAATTACCAAAGAAGCATTACAACAAATTGAAGATAATAAGGAGCAAAAACGTTTTACAACCGTGGTTTTTCAAGAAGATTGGCACAAAGGCGTGATTGGGATTGTAGCGTCAAGATTGATAGAAAATCATTATCGACCGACGATTGTATTTACCAAAAGTGGTGATAAGTATGCCGCTTCAGCGCGTTCGGTTATTGGTTTTGATGTGTATAATGCGCTTGAAGCTTGCTCGGAATATCTAGAACAATTCGGAGGTCATATGTATGCTGCGGGCATGACATTGAAACCTGAAAACTATCAAAAATTCAAAGATGCTTTTGAAAAAGTAGTCCGTGAAACCATCGCACCGGAAATGCTTACACCCGAAATTGAAATTGATGCTGAAATTGATTTTAATGAAATCACGCCAAAATTGACGCGCCTTTTAAAACAATTCGAACCTTTTGGCCCACAAAACAGAACGCCGGTTTTCTTAACTCAAAATATGTTTGATACGGGTTATGCTAAAAAAATTGGTGGCGATGAAACCCATTTGAAATTGTTTGTCAAACAAAAAAATTCGGATAGTTTTCCGGCGATTGGGTTTGGTTTGGCCGATAAAATCAATCTAACCAAAAACAAAAAACCATTTGAAGCAGTGTATTGTATTGAAGAAAACGAATGGAATGGCAATGTTTCCGTACAATTGCGATTCAAGGATTTGCAATAGTCTATTGAAATGTTTTTAATTCGAAAGTTTCTCCGTCAAAGACACCGTAAGTAAAATAACCAATCCAATCACCAAGATTCACATATTCTGCATTGTCACCAACTTTGATAATCATCGGTAAATGTCGGTGTCCAAAAATAAGGTAATTGTAATGTTTGGTTTCTAATTTACGCTTGGCATATTGCACGAGCCATTCGTTGTCTTCGCCTAAAAACTTCACGTCGGCGTCGCCCGAAATGAGTTTGTTTTTAACCGAAAGATATTGGGCAAGACTAACGCCGATGTCAGGATGCAACCATCTAAAAATCCATTTGGAAAGCGGATTGGTGAATACTTTTTTCATGCGTTTGTAGCCTTTATCCCCCGGGCCTTTTCCGTCGCCGTGGCCGATTAGAAAGGTTTTGTTTCCAAATGTATATTCTTGATTGTCGTGATACACCGGAATGTTGAGTTCTTTTTGAAAATAATCCGACATCCATAAATCATGGTTGCCGACGAAGAAATAAATGGGAATACCACTGTCGCGGATTTCGGCTAATTTGCCTAAAACGCGAACGAACCCTTTGGGAACCACTTTTTTATATTCGAACCAAAAATCGAATAAATCGCCTAATAGGAAAATGGCTTCTGCATCTTGCTTTACTTGATCAAGCCAAGCGACAAATTTTTGTTCTCGTGGGAAACTTAATTCCGCAGTCGGTGCGCCAAAATGTTGGTCGGAAGCGAAATATATTTTCTTGTTTTCGGAAATGGTCATGAAGCTAAGTTAGGGAATTCAGTTTAGATATTATCGCTTGCATACCATTCTGCGAAAGAAGAATCAGTTTCTTGCAATTTCAACGAATGCAACTGAATTGATTTTGGCAGTCTGTTTTTTATTTTTTCAGCAAAATCGGTGACCATATTTTCACTTGTTGGTTGGTAACTGACGAGGATTACGTGATGCCCGCGATTTTTCAATTCGTTGGCCAATTCGATATGGGGCGTGGTTTCATTAAAAACGGTAGCGTGATCGAAATGGTCTACGATTTCTTCTTTGACAATTTTCTTCAAATCAGAAAAATCGATGACCATACCGAATTTTACATTGGTTCTGTCGCTAATCGGAACGCCTATCACAGTAACGGAAAGTTTGTAACTATGACCGTGAACATTTTTGCATTTTCCATCGTAGCCATATAACGCATGGCCGGTTTCGAAGCTGAATTCTTTGGTAATCCTGATGTTACTCATGAAGAAAATTTTGGTGTAAAGGTAATCACTTTTGAAATAAATCAGAAGGTTTTTATTAATCAGTTGTGGGTTCGGAGTTGTAGGTCGCGTGAGGGATGGAGCGTTTGTCTGAGCTCTTTTTTATTTGTGCGCAGCGGAAATAAAAAAAGCGAGTCGCGAGAGCCCGACCCTTGTGGTCACGCCCAAAAAAAGCCGCCTTTCGAGCGACTAAGTTTTGTATTGATGTTATAATCGGTTAAGGATTTTCTTCGAAAGTTTGATCTTCGTTGCTTTCAGCAGATCTGACATTGATTACATTGTTGTTCGCATCTACAACAAAAGCGACATAACTGATATTGTCTGCATTGCTGATGTTTGAAGGAAGCACCACCGAAAAATTAGTCGTAACGGTTTGATTGAAATTGGTATTCGTTAAAGTATTTCCTAACAAATCAGTTAAAGCAGCTCGAAGTACATGGTTGTGTTCGAAATTTTGTATTGTTGGCCGAACACCGCCATAACAGAAAGTATAATAATTGTATTGGCGGTAAATCAGATGATTTTCTAACACGTATACGACCAATCTTAGGTTATCATAATTCTGTGCAAATTTCACTTTCACATCAAGGCTGATTGATCCGTCGCCTGTCATCGAATGGATGGCTAAGCCAAGCCCGCAATTATTACTGGTTAAATTTAATGCTTCTTCGATATGATCGTTTTCGAAAGGAGTCCACATCGTGATTCTGTTCAATCGGGATACTGGTAATTCTAAATCATGATTCGGAGAAACCAATTCTTGCAAAGGCCCAACTGCTGCATAATGATAAGGATCATTTCCATTGTGAATGGCAACGGCTACGACATTGTCTGTTTGTTCTTCGACTTTGCTAATGGCGTAGGAAACTCGCGTGCAATTGCCACACCAGGTGCCGGTATAATCTTCTATCAATACCTTTTTTTTGAATAGACCCGTAACAGGTGGTGCATCAACACTGTCATCAACAGCGATAGGCGCATAAATCATTTCTGTACTGCTACAAGAAGCGAAAAATAAGGTGATCAAAAGAAGCCCTAAAAAACCAGATTTTTTCATAGCTGCAAACTTGAATTTTATTATTGCAAATAAAACAAATTATATTTTATTTTGATGATTATAATTTATTTATTTGCATACAAAACTATACAATTATGAACAAACTTCAACTCCTATTGCTTTTTATTGGATTTAGTGTATTGGCACAAAAGCAAGTCCCTAATTTGAGCTTGGTTAATCTAGAAGGAAAATCAGTTTCTTTGAAAAATGACTATGCGGAAAAAGACAAACTTTATATTTTTTCTTTTTGGGCTACTTGGTGTACGCCTTGTATTAGCGAATTGGATGAGTTGAATGATGTGCAAGAAGAATGGAAAAAATCTGTAAATTTTGAAGTAATCGCAGTAGCAACCGATGATTCTAGAACTCAAAAAAGAGTGAAACCACTCATCAATGGCAAAGGTTGGGATTATCATGTGTTGTTGGATACCAATCAGGATTTCAAAAGAGCGATGTCGATTGTTAATATTCCATACACGATTGTGGTTAAAAACGGTGCCATAGTACATATTCAAAATGGTTATGTTCCGGGTAATGAAAAAGAATTGTTCGAAAAATTGAAAACCTTATAAACCATGAAAATAAGAGTTATCGTTCTCATGGTTTTGTTTGCCATATGTGCCCACGCACAAGAAGTTACTAAAAAAGACAACCTGAATTTTTTCGGCGGATTTGAATCGAATTCACAATGGTATTTAAACGACAAACCACTGGGTGTTGATCATCCTCAAATACCATTACGATCAAACAATTATCTTTTTTTAAATTTAAAATATAAAAATTGGGCAGCCGGTATTCAAGGAGAATCTTATGAAGACCAAGCGTTATTAAATTACAATCCGAAATTTGACAAATCGGATGTGGCAACTTACTTTGTTCAGTTCAAAAATGAAAAAATCGACCTTACGGCAGGTTATTTTTACGAGCAATTCGGAAGCGGATTGCTTTATAGAAGCTGGGAAGACCGAGCTTTAGGAATTAATAATGCTTTGCGCGGTGGAAGGGTGATTTTCAAACCAACGTCCTATTTTACTTTGAAAAGTATTTACGGCAGACAACGAACCGGTTTTGATATCAGCGAAGGCGAAGTTTATGGCGTCGATACAGAACTCGTATTGTCGGATTTATTCCATTTCGATACCACGGAATTATCTTTTGGGTTGACTTATGTGGGTAGAGAAGAAGCAATCACGGCTGTTTCCAATCCGGATTACAATAGTTTGACTAATGGTTTCGCGGGAAGAATCGATTTCAATCACAAAGCGTTTTATTTTTCTACGGAATATACCATCAAATCACGCGATGCTGTTGTTGAGGTAAAAGAACAAGTGGAACATAATTTTATAAAACCCGGCAATGCGTTGTTGGTCAATATGGGTTATTCTAAAAAAGGATTTGGGCTCGATGGAACGTTCAGAAGACTAGAAAATATGGGCTTTTTCTCCGAACGAAATGCCAAAGGAAATGCTTACAATGACCGAATTATGAATTTTGTTCCGAGCTTAACCAAGCAACACCATTATAATTTGGCGAATATTTATGTGTATCAAGCGCAACCCAATGTGTATTTATCGGATGAAACTTTATTGAAAACTGGAGAAATCGGCGGGCAATTGGATGTGTTTTACAATTTCAAAAAGCAAACGTCATTGGGCGGGAAATACGGAACAAAAGTCGCTGTCAATGCTTCGAATTGGAATGCATTGGGCGGAAAATTCTACCTTCCTAAAAAGGATTATAAAACTGATTTCCTTGGCTTTGGAAAAAAATATTTCTCAGATTATAATATAGAAATCACCAAAAAATGGAGCCCAAAATGGCAGTCGGCTTTCACATACATCAACCAATATTATAATAAAAAACTGATTGAAGAAACCTACGGACTGGTTAAAACCAACATTTTCGGAGCTGAAGCTACTTATAAATTCACCGATTCAAAATCGATTCGAGTTGTCGGAGAACACATGTGGGCAGATTCAGATAAAAAGAATTGGGCGGCTTCTACGGTTGAATTTAATTTAAATTCAAAATACTCATTCTTCGCTTCAGACATGTATAATTATGGTAACGATGAGGTTGAAATGAGAAACCATTATTATAATGTAGGTGGTGCTTTCAGACAAAAATCAACCCGAATTGCGCTGAATTATGGCAGACAAAGAGGTGGTTTGGTATGTGTTGGCGGTGTTTGCAGATTCGTTCCCGAAAGTTCTGGGATTTCATTGTCTTTAAATACAACTTTTTAAATTATATTTGCAATCGAATATTGGGGGGATTAGCTCATTTGGCTAGAGCGCTTGCCTGGCAGGCAAGAGGTAACCGGTTCGATTCCGGTATTCTCCACAATAACAAAAAAACTCCCGACAATGTTGGGAGTTTTTTATTTGGTATTCTAATGACCTTTAGCATTATTCCTTTACAATTTTAAATGTTTCTTTTCCATTTTCTGTTTCAATTAAAACAACATAAGTGCCTGTTGGCAACACATTCACGTTAAGTGCAATTTCATTCGAATCGAATTTTTGCTGTATCAGAGTCTGGCCTAAAAGATTGCATACTTTCGCTGCTTTCAATTTTCCGGAGGCTTTTATGTTCAGGACATCATCAACCGGGTTCGGACTATAGGAATAGGTAATCGAATTAAAATGGCTATTGGCCAACGAAATTTCAACAGTCACCGCCAATCGATTTGAACTCTCACAACTGCCCATGGTTTGGGAAGCATAATAGGTTGCGCCATTCACCAAAGGAGTATTGCCAGGAAGCAGTGTACCACCAATTGCTTCTGTATACCATTGAATATTTTGGCCGGCTACCGCCAAATTTTCTAAAGTAGAACCTACGCCGCTTATCTGGTTGCTTGCTCCTGTCGGCGCTGTCGGATTGATAAAATTGAGTAAAACATCCTTGGTGATTGATGAAATAACGCCCGCACAATCCGTATGTAAAGTCTGTGCAGTCATGTTGGTGGTTTCCGAAACGCAAATGTTGATTGCAGGATTACTGCTGTAGAAAACACCATCTTTAAGCCATGAAAATGTGGTGTTCGAAGCGCCATTTGGTGTAAATCGCCACGCTTCATTATGTGCTTCCCAATTCCCTAAATTTCTGTTCGGAGGAAAATGGGCCTGCGTTCCGTCAGCATTTTGCAGACCGACAACACCCAAACCATCATTCCAGTTGCCGCATGCGGTTCTGTCCTTGATGTATATATCAATGATGTTTGAATTTTCATGCAATACAATCTGGCTGGTTTGTAAACCGATATCAGTTCCGCAATTGAATTGACCTATATTAAGATAATTCAAAACAAAAAATCTGCAAGGCGCTGTTCCTATTACTTGATAATTGATGCTGCGCTGAATCGGAGCGGTATTTTCCGTTGGGTCAATATCCTGAAATACGCCATAAATTGCATTCCGAATCGAGAATGAAGGATTCGGAATTATTTGTCCAATATTGGTATTCCATTCACATATGTCTCCAGCTGCAAAATTATTGAATGTGATTACACCGTTTGAACCAAAGTTTAAAGTTGGGTAGTTGACTCCGAAAAAACAAAAATTAAACGGTAGCAAAAAAGGCGCGGACCATTTGTCATCGGAAATAATTTGCATTTCTATTCCTCCCGTTGTCGGATATGGATTGTAGATTAAAGGAAGCACAGAATAAGTTGAAGTGTCTTTCATATCGGTATAGGTGGCCGAAAGATCTACACAATTTTCCACGTTGCATATATCAATCTCGCCGGTAGCGGTTGTTTCCATGTCAAAATCGATACCGGCACAAGCCGAATTGCCTGTTGCTATATAGAAGGTGAATGGTCCTGCCCAAGGGCTTTTATCAATTTCGGAGCATGCACTTCGTACATAATATTCATATATTCCGGGGGCTAATATGCCAGTGTTAAAAGTGACCGTTGGACCTGCAGCTGAAGAAACCGTTGTTACAGTGCTAGTATTTGTAGGTACAGGCCCATTATAAGCCTGAATGATTAACTCCCAATTGGTAGCGTTACTCACTTCTGTCCAGGATAGGTCTGCATCAACAACATTAGGATGCGTAGATGTTAAATTGGTTGGACTAAGGCAGGTCGTCGGGGTTGTACAGAAATTAAACGGGCCTACCCAAACACTTGTCCCATCTACTGCTCCGCAATCTGATCGCATATAAAACACATAACATGTATTGGGTATCAAAACCGGACTAAGAGTATACGTATGTGTCGAGCCGGAACCTCCACCGCCGTCAGTTACAATCCCTTGGGTTGCCACTGTTGGAGCCGGAGAACCGGTTGGTAAGACCAATATTTGCCACGATGATGGCACTGATGAACTTGTCCATCCAAAGGTAGCTCCAAAAGGGGTAACAGCTGAGACCATTAAAGTACTAGGCGTCGGGCAAACGAGTGTTGCTGTCGAATTATCTGCAGTAGTATCTCCAGGTATTTCCAAGTCACAATGAGGTGCTGGAAGTGATGTTTGCGAATAACCTGAAAAGGCACTCATTACAACTGCAAAAAAAAGTAGTGTATGTTTCATTTTATCTGTTTTAATGAAATTTCTAATATTCCGAATTAGGGCCTGAACACGAATGTAGGCAAACAATTCGTATTGAGCAAAATAAGTACAGATTACCGCGATTTATGCTTCATCATTAGATTCCATCAGACAAAAAAAATTGCACAAACTCGCAATCATGGACGCAAATTTGTGCAATTCCTTGAAAAATATTATTTGTCGTCAGAAATATAAGTCTTATTTCCGTTAGAATTGATGTAATATCTTCCACCTCTTGGGCCTGTATATACTTTTTTACCATTATACATTCCAGAAACCTTATCCGCTACTTTCGGAGCTTTTTCAGAAGTTTCTCTTGTTTTTGGCGCCGATTTTTTAGTAACAGAAGCTTCTATTTTTTTAGAAACTTTGGCTGTTTTGTCTGCTACTTTGTCTATACCTTTGTTGGTTGCTGCGGCAGCTTTTTTTGCCTTTTCATCAATTTTATCGGCTGTTTTTTTCGCTTTAGATTCTGCTTTTTCTTTTTTGTCTTTGGCTGTTTCTTTCTTTGCAGTAGCGGTTTCCTTTTTCGCTTCAGCCTTTTCTTTCTTCGCTTCAGCTTTTTCTTTTTTGTCGGCTGCTTTTTCCTTTTTTTCTTTGGCAGCTTCTTTCTTAGCTTGCGCTTTCTCTTTAGCTTCTGCAGCTTTTTCTGTTTTGGCTTTAGACTTTTTGGCTTTTGTTTCTTGAGCATAGAAGCTTGTTGAAAAAACAAATAACAAACACAACACTAGTATTTTTTTACTCAAGCGTAATAGTTTGTTTTTTTGGTATTCGTGAATCGTCGATTTCATGGTTTTAAAAAATTAAATTTTACATAGATTAAAGTTAATAATTAAATTCAAATGAGCGCCAAAATTTTAAAAATATGCCCGAAGCTGAATATTACCATTGTGAATCGTTTGACTAGTCTCACTTTTTCTGCCTTGGTAATTGATATTAATGTCCAAATAATCCGTAAGGTTTTTTTGTATCAACAAACGCCAAGTCATATTTTGCCCAGGCTGTAATCCTTCAAGCATTTGAAAAGCAACCGGCGTTAATGCATCGCCATCAAATTTGTTTTCATATAAAGAAAATTCACCATTCATCGTTAGTTTTTTTGAACTCGCATACGTAAAGGAAGTGCCCAAGCGGGTTTGCGTCAAGGTTTCTGAATTTCCAATTTTATTCTGTTTGTTTTGATATTCATAAAAGATATCCCAACTCGCATTCTGTGAAAACAAATACGAAATTTTCGGTGCCACTTGATAACCTTCAATAGTATAATTTCTCGAAGTATAATTTTCTACAAAAGCGTCAGTTTTGATGGTTTTACCCGATAAATCAAACAGCCAAAATTTCATATAAAGATGAGAATACTGCAATTGATGTGAAATGTTTTTGCTTTCTTGCGAACCCACAGAAAGCAAGTTTTTAGTGCGGTTGTTCAAATAAGTATAAGTCACCGAATGCTTCTGTTTACCTCGATTGTAAAAAAAACTATTTCTATAACTGGTGCTCAGTCCCAATAAGTTTTCTTGCGAAGTGCTAAACGGATTCAAATCGAAATTGTCGCCGTCACGGGCTATTTTTCTATCGATTAAATACGAAGTTTGATTGTAGAAATAAGACAAAAATTTCTTCAAACCGCTTTCGTTTTGCCACTGATTCGGATTCAAAGTCAATGATTCTGAAAATTTATTTTGATGTGTTTTTATAAAAACTTGATTCGGTAAAAATACCCGAACGTACTTTGCCTGATCGGGAAAAGGCGCGATTTCAAATTCCTGCAATTCTTGTATGCCATTGCTATTGTAGTCATTCCAAGCATAAACACCACGGCCGGGTTCGACTTCCAAATACGTAAATTCTTGCTGTGCAATCGTTCCTGAAGTGTTCTCATAAGCAGTAGTCGTTTGAATCAATTGATTGAAAAAACGGTCGTTATATAAAATTCTGGAATTCAATGACGGTTCGTTGCCTCTAGTTTGATCTTCATATTTCAGGCTTCGATAATTGACATAAACCGCCAAATCGCTTTTGTCATTTTGTATCAATTTCGATTTCAGATAATACGATTGCGAAGTATTGACGCGTTGCAATTTTCCGCTTTGTAAACTGTCATTCGTGCGATGCAAATAGCCCAACTCCATATAAACTTTGGTGCTGTCGCCGCGGCCTAAAAAACCGCCGTATTCTACAAAACGTTGACTCAAAGAAGACAACAAATGTGTTTCTTTATTGCGCTCCTGATTGTTTTCAAAACGCAAAGATGAACCAATCCAATTGTTTTTAAAATGGTATTTTACCTGTGATTGATTTCTTAAAAACTTTGAATTAGAAACCGTTCCTTTGCTGCTCATCAAACTGCTTTTATTTTGAATGTTCCATTGATTGAGCTTGAATGCGGCATTGACACTGTGGCGGTTTCCATTAAAACTATTCGAGAAATTTAAGTTCTCCAATTGATAAGTCAATAGTCCTTTTTGAGGCAAATTGAATTGCAAACCCGAAACCAAAAAGCTTTGATTTCCCGAAACCAAAGTCAAATTCCAATCGCGATCAAATTCGATGTTATACAACCGTTCAATGGTTCGAAATTCCTTTTGAACAAACTGGTAATTCGCAAAAGCATCGACTTCCCATTTTCGCGTAAAAAGCCTTTGTTTGGCATTGATTTTCCCGGCCAAACCTTGATTGTCGTTGTCATTAAGTGATGAAAATAAATTCAAATCATTATTGCTGATGGCGGTTTCAAAATCGATTGATGTTTTTTCAGACGGATTGTATTTTCCGAAAACAGTCGCAATCTGAATTTTTGTTGGCGCAATCAATCGAATAATCGGCTCGTAATTCCCTTGCTTAATGCCGCCAATCGGAGCTACATATTGGTAAATTCTCCCAATGGCTGCGGCGTTTGATAAAACGTAATTTCCTTGATTATTGCCCGTCAAACTGAATTTTACATTGTATAAAACATCGGTAGCAATGTTTGAATATTCGAAGACTTCAACACCGTCAATCGTAGTTTTTTTATACAATATTTTGTTTTCAGAATAATCATCTGCATAAGCGGAAGGCGCCACCATTAAGCTGTTGTCATCGCCGGCATTGACTAAGATTTGTGCTTGCTCTGCAGAAAGGTTTTGCTGCAAAGACTGGTTTTTTAAATCGCTTTCTGAATAAACATTGGTGCCAATGCTCCAAGAATCGCGTTCGTGTGAAGCGCCGAAATAAGTCACAAACCGGCTATAGTTTCTGTCGGAAAATTGATATTCTATCGAAATTCGCATTTCGGAAGTAATCGGGAAAAGCGAAGTGAAAATGATTTCACCGGCATTATAGTCGATGATGTAATCGTTGTTTTCACCGCGTTTCAACAAAATGCCATTCACATAAACACGTTCCGAACCTGAAACCACGAGAATAAAGAGCTCGCCATTGGAGCCTTTTAGTTTATACGGGCCTTGATTGCCTTCTTGACCGATAAGATTGCTTTTGGCGTATTGCCCACGAACTAAAGCTGCAGAAGCAAATACATTGGTTTTGCTACCGTCTTTTCCCAAATTGAAATTGGTCGATAAGCCTTGTACTTTTTTATTGAAATTTAAAAATCGCGATTTCCGATTTTCGAGAAACAAATCGCCGGCACGAATGCTCCATTTGTCGCTAAACAATTCGATGAAAATTTGATCGAATTCATCCAATTTTTGAGAATAACCGCTGTCTTGTAATGGAATGTTATTGTCTTGAATTGATGCGCGTAGACTGACTTTATCGGATATTTTTCCGGTGATTTGCAAATCGAGATTGGAGTTAACCACAGCATTCTGATTGTTGCCGACCGTAATGCCTCGCGTGATGCTTCCCGAAGTATTCAAACCATCAAAAGGAACAAATTTCTTGAACGGATCGCGTGAAATTTTATACAAATTATACTGCCCGGTTTCGCTTTTGACGACGCGGCTTTCATCGTAAATGCTATAAACTTTGGTTAATGCTTTTGGAAATTTTAAAAAGCGAACCGTTAAAGTATCTGTGGTAAACGCATAATTATCTTTGAAAACCAACGTGCCTTTCTCAAAATCGACGTGATAATAAGTTGAATCGATCGGTTCGGACTTAGCATTAAGCAGCTTGAAAAAACTAGAATTCACGCTCACAGAATCAATCCGAATGGTGTCGCGCGTTGCCATAATTCTTTTGGTTTTATAAGGCGTTTCGATTTGTTGGGCTTGGAGTCCACAACAAGTCAGAAGAAGACCAAAAAAAAACTTTTTAAACATAGAAACTATAACGGATTGACTTCAAAAGTAGTGTGTTTTATTGTAATTATTGCAGTGATTTGAATCCTGACACCAATAAAAAACCGCCTAATTGCTTAGACGGTTTTTTTATTAAAGAATGCGATTAAATACTATTTCTTGATAATTCTAGCCGATGCTTTTTGGCCTTCATTGTTTTGAAAATAGAGAATATAAACGCCTGAATTCAAATTAGAAACATCTACGCGATAATCTCCTGCCGTTACATTTTGGTGCAGGATTGACTTTCCTGAAATGTCATACAAATCGTATTGTACATTTTTAGTAGTAGTCATTTCGATTTCATTGGCAACGATGTTTGACTTTAAAGTAACGCCTGATTGTGCCAATGCATTGAAATTAGAAACACCCAAAGCAGAAACATAACGATAAGAAAAGGAAACTGAATTTCCAATTTCAACACCATTGTCGTCTACTTGAAAAAATTTCAAAGTATATTCTACGGGTGCCGTTTGGTCGATTCCTGAATTCAAATTCAAGAAGTGATCAAAATCCCCATTTTGGTTATGGGCTTCAATAACTGCTGGGAAATTAGGGTATGAACTGCCAGCAGTAATAGTGCTTAGACAAACATTTCCTACACACAATTGCAGATTGGTTCCGTTAGAATTGACAATGTTTTCGACTTTTACTTTGATGTTGATATCATTGTCAGAATCGTTATAAATTTTAATTCCTAAATACGAATAAGATTCTTCGACACTATCAAAAACAAGCACATCGCCATTGTTAATAGGGGTTCCATCAAGTTTTTTCAAAGACATTTGTGCAGTTGCAAAAAGCGATGAAAGACAAATTATGGAAAGGAATAAATTTTTCATTGTTGTATTAATTTAAAATGATTTTTTCTGTAGTGGTTGCATTCTGGCTAGAAATTTTAGCTAAATACATTCCTTTTTGCAATCCAGACAAATCGATGTTTTTATCTTTAGTGATGTTGTTGGCAACGAAAACTACTTTACCGGTAACGTCAATGATGTTAACATTCACTGCCACTTCAGTATTAATAGAAATGATTCCGTTTGTTGGATTAGGGAATACTTTGAATGTATTTGATTTGAAATCAGCTAGAGCAAGAGCATTAGTAGTCAATGCGTTTGGATTGGCTAGAGCTGTACCAAAACCTCCAACAGGAATGTTTAAAATGGAGCTACTAGCATTGTCGAAAACTTCAACGCCATGTGCTGTAGTACCATAGCTCCATCCATCTCCATAAGAATCAAGAAGGTTAATAGAATAACAATCATTAGCTAATAAAGTAACATTATGAATTTTTGTAGTATTCGCATCAGCGCCACCACCATTAGCACTACCAACGTATGGTCCGCCAGTAGCTACGATTGTTCCTGCGCTATTTTTAATATTCCAAGAAATTTCTGTAGGATAATTATCAGTGTATACTTTTACAACAACATCGGTTGTAGCTTGTTTTGCAATAGAAACACCCATTTCAGCAGAAGTTATTGCCGGGTTAAAAGGTGTTGCAGTATTGGCTGACACTACTTCAACAGTATAATCTGCGGTTGCGTTATAAGCATAATTGTCGAAAGTAAGTGTTCTTGTAGTAAATCTTGGCATTGAACCTACGTAATTTTTAGTAGCTACAACAGTACCGTTTTCTTTTAAATTTAATGTCGCTGCTGTTACAATGTTTTCACCATAATTTCTCATTTTAGCAATAGCACTTCCGTTAGCTGAACAAAAAGCGTTCGTGTTGTCTAAAGATCCAACATTATTTTGAGTACCTGTCAAAACACCGCAACTTGTATTGATACTAGTTCTAATACTAGCTGGAGTACCAGCACTAATCTCAGAAACTAAACCGTCAGGGCAAATTCTAAAAAGGGTAGGGAAATAAGTAATTTGATATAAATTACCAACATTACTTCCGTCGATAATTGGATAAGGAACATCTTGAGTCCAATCGCCACGCGTATTGGTTCCTGTACCATGTAAATCAGCATCTGTAGTAGCAGCATCGCCTTCGATAAATAAAACAACTACTTCACTAGAACCTCCGGCACCGTAAGCGCTATAAATATCTTCTAATGCTCTAGTGTTGTGAAAATTCCAACATGGCTGGCACCAAGTGGCAGAGACGTCCATAATAACCGTTTTTCCAGCGGCGATATAATCTGCTAAATGATGTGTAACACCATTGATGTCGGTTACAGTAAAATCCGGAGCAACACTTCCCGGTGCAATTTGAGCATTCCCTTGAAGAGAAAGCAAAATAAAGGCAAAAAATAAAGTAATTTTTTTCATGAATAAGGGTTTTAAGAGTTTGGTTGTTAGAGAATTGTATTTTAAGCAATGATAGGAATAATTTGACTAAAATCAAACCTTTAAGATCATTTTATCTGTTAAATTTTAATCAATTGATTCTTTAGTTACGATTTGCATGGTTTCACGACTGACTTGTTTGAGCAAAACGACTTTGTTTTCTTCCACCATTTGTGCGGCTTTATCGTTAAAATGTCGAATCGTATACAACGAAACATTCTCATTATAAGCCACTTTAAATTTTTTCGACAACATGGTTTTCAAATCATTGAAATTGCCGAATTTGTCCTCAATACACACCGAAAAACTAATCGCCGAATTCTGAATCAAACTGACTTTGATTTTAAACTGGTGCAACAAAGCAAAAATTTCACTAATGTTTTCTTCCATAATGAAAGAAAAATCAATAGAAGAAAGCGACATCAACAACTGGTTTTTTTTCACAATAAAGCAAGGCAAATGCGGCTCTAAATCAGCACCTTTAGAAACACTCGTTCCTGGTAATAAAGGTTCTATAAATGATTTTACATACAACGGAATTTCTTTTTTCTGCAACGGCTGTAATGTTTTCGGGTGAATGACACTCGCACCATAAAATGCCAACTCAATTGCTTCGCGATACGAAATCTGATTCAGCAAACTCGCATTTTCAAAATAGCGCGGATCAGCATTCATCACACCGGGTACATCTTTCCAAATCGTCACGCTTTCGGCATTGAGGCAATATGCAAAAATAGCGGCGGTATAATCTGAACCTTCTCGACCTAAAGTGGTTGTGAATCCGTTTTCATCAGCACCTAAAAATCCTTGCGTGATGTTGAGCACTTTGCGCTTAATATTTTTGGCAATACACTTTTGAGTCGCATCCCAATCCACTTCAGCATCGCGATACGTTGCGTCGGTTTTGATGTAATTGCGTACATCAATCCAATTTGTTTTAATGCCACGATACGTCATGTAATGCGACAAAATCGTAGTCGAAACGAGTTCGCCAAAACTTACAATCTGGTCGTAAACAAAATTATAATTGGGCGATTTATTATGGTTTAAAAAATAATCCAATTCCGAAAATAAGTCATTCACCGCTTTAAAAACAGGGCTTTTTTCGTCTTCAAACAAATCCAATAAAATCTGATTGTGGTATTTTTTAACTTCCTGAATCGAAGATTGCAATGAAGCCGATTTTTCAAAATAATCTTTCACCACAACTTCTAGAGCATTGGTTGTTTTTCCCATTGCCGAAACCACAAACAATACATCTTCGTAACCCACTTTTTGAAGCACATCGTAAACGTTTTTGATTCCTGCTGCGTCTTTTACGGATGCGCCACCAAATTTGAATATTCTCATTTCTAGATTATTAGACTGTTAGATTATTAGATTTCAGAAAAGCGTTAATTCCGTTTTCATCCATTTGAGCGACGCGCCAATCTTCGAGGACTTTTGCTCCTGATTTTTTATAGAAGTCAATCGCCGGCGTGTTCCAATCCAAAACCGCCCATTCAATTCTGCGAACACCCTCTTTTTTACCTTGCATTATGATTGCTGCATACAAAGCAAAACCCAAACCTGAGCCGCGCATTTTCTCTTTTACAATCAGATCTTCGAGGTGAATCGTTCTGCCTTTCCACGTAGAATAACGGTAATAATACAAGGCCATGCCGACAATCTCGTCGCCAACTTCTGCCACAAAAGTATAAAATAAAGGATTTTCTTGAAAACCATCGCGCTCCAAATCCGCCACCGTTACAACAACAGCATCGGGTTCTTTTTCAAAAGTAGCAAGTTCCTGAATCAAATCAAGTACTGCGGACATGTCTTCTTTTCGACCTTTTCTAATATTCATTTTTAGGAGCTGTTTCCCGCTATCATTCCAATCTTGTCATTGCGAGCTTGCGCGGCAATCTCCCAATGCCAAGGATTTTCCCTTCTATCGGGGCTAGGGTTTTCGGTTTCAAAAACAAATATACAAATCCGATAAACTATCTGACAAAAATCGAAACAATTTCATAAAAAAACCGATATTTGCACCACTAACTACAACGATTTCGGAATGGAAGAACGCAACAAAACCCTAGGAGAATTTATCATTGAAAACCAAAATGCTTTTCAATATTCGTCAGGAGAACTTTCTCGTATTATTAACTCCATCAGATTGGCTGCGAAAGTGGTCAATTACAAAGTAAACAAAGCTGGTTTGGTTGATATCGTTGGCGCCGCAGGAGAACAAAACATTCAAGGCGAAGACCAACAAAAACTCGATGTTTATGCCAATGAAATTTTCATTCAAACCTTAATCAACCGTGAAATTGTATGCGGTATCGCGTCAGAGGAAAACGATGATTTTATCACCGTTTCCGGTTCTGACAAAAGTCACAACAACAAATACGTAGTCTTAATGGATCCGCTCGACGGTTCATCCAATATCGATGTGAATGTTTCAGTCGGAACGATTTTTTCGGTTTTCAGACGCATCACACCTGTAGGAACACCGGTGACTTTGGAAGATTTTCTGCAACCGGGTGTCAATCAAGTGGCGGCGGGCTATGTGATTTATGGCACATCCACTATGTTGGTTTACACGACCGGACATGGCGTCAACGGATTTACTTTAAATCCCGCAATTGGTACTTTTTACCTGTCGCATCCCAACATGCAATTCTCAAAAGACGGTAATATTTATTCGATCAATGAGGGCAATTATGTGCATTTCCCACAAGGCGTGAAAGATTACATCAAATATTGTCAGCTCGAAGAAGGCGATCGTCCATATACATCAAGGTATATTGGAAGTTTGGTTTCCGACATTCATAGAAATATGATCAAAGGCGGTATTTATATTTATCCGACAAGTTCAAAAGCACCCAAAGGAAAATTGCGATTGTTATACGAATGCAATCCCATGGCATTTATCGCCGAACAAGCAGGCGGAAAGGCTTCCGATGGTTTCCAAAGAATCATGGAAATAGAAGCAACAGAACTCCACCAACGCGTACCGTTTTTCTGCGGCAGTTACAACATGGTTGAAAAAGCTGAGGAATTCATGCACTTAGCCAAGCTCAGTAAATACTAAAAACTTTGCGGCTCTGCGTCTTTGCGAGACATGATTTTATCTCGCAAAGACGCAGAGCCGCAGAGCTATAATAGAAAATTTATTATTTATTCATGTGCTGCATTTCATAAAGAAACGTTTCCACATCTGCTTTTTTATCAATCAGTGATAAGGCTTTGTCTACAATATAATTCACATTGCTTGGCGTAAATCCTAACGCCAAACCGAACTTACGTAATAAAATATCTTGCTTGTCTCCAAGATGATGATCCACATGCACCATGCGTGCCAAATCATACAAACGCTCTAAACGCTGAGAATACAAATAAGGTGGATTGATTGGATATTTCAAAGGATTTTCTAAAATTTCCTCATATTCAGAAGCTGAAATATCTAGTCTGGTAGCCAGTTTATTCAAGAATGCTTTTTCTTCGGCAGTTACACCTCCATCGGCAAGTGCCACACGTACAATAGCAGAAAAATGACCTTTATTTCGGGCTTTAAATTCGCTATCAAATAAATCAGAGATCGACATAATTCAGTTGTTTAATTTCCTGCAAATATAAATTTATTTTCATTTTCAGAGAAAGGATTTGTGATGATTTTATTTAATTTTTTAGGGCAATGTTTTATGATTTCAAAAGGATTTGTTTTTCAAAATAAATTGTAAGTTTACAACCCCTAAATCTTTAATAACAAAGCCAATGTCAGATTTTTGGATTTATGTTGAAATCGGATTAAAACACGTATTGAACATCAAAAGCTACGACCACGTCTTGTTTTTGATGGCTTTGACCGTTCCGCATACATTCAATGATTGGAAAAAAATCTTGCTTTTAGTGACGGTCTTTACCATTGGTCATACTTTAGCTTTAGTGTTATCGGTATTTCAAATCGTGATGATTAAAGCGCAGCTGGTAGAATTTCTGATTCCAATTACAATTTTGATTACTGCAATATTCAACTTTTTTTCCGTCGGGAAGGCATCCAAGAAAGAATCGGTCAACAGCATTGTTTTAATCACTTTGTTTTTTGGCGTGATACACGGGTTGGGTTTTTCGAATTATTTTAAAACAATATTGCCCGGAAATCCTTCTGATAAAGTAATGCCTTTGCTTGAATTTGCTCTCGGAATTGAAGGTGCACAAATGACTGTGGTATTGGCAATCTTAATCTTGTCTTACTTTTTGCAAACCTTTTTTAAGTTTTCAAAACGCGATTTTACGATAGTAACTTCAGCATTTATAGTCGGAGTTGTAATGCCGATGATTTTACAAAACGAAATTTGGAATTGATTATGGAATTAAAAAAATTAAACAAATACGACAAAGCCTACCTCAAAATAGCAAAAGAGTGGAGTCAATTGTCGTATTGTGATCGTAAAAAAGTAGGCGCCATCATAGTTCGCGACCGCATGATTATATCCGATGGTTATAACGGAACACCAACGGGATTTGAAAATTGCTGCGAAGATGAAGACGGTTTAACCAATTGGTACGTGTTGCATGCCGAAGCCAATGCGATTCTAAAAGTAGCACGCTCCACCCAAACTTGCGAAGGCGCGACACTCTACATCACACTTTCGCCTTGCAAAGAATGCAGTAAATTAATTCACCAATCAGGCATCAAAAGAGTGGTGTATCAGTTGGGTTATCGCGACACGACAGGTATCGATTTTCTAACCAAAGCAGGCGTTATCGTCGAGCAGATTGAAGATTTAGATTGATGAAAAAAAGCAACATCTATTTACCGTTTTTACTTTTCTTAATGCTTGCCATCGGTGTTGTCTTGGGTGGTATTTTGAATTTCCCGATTCAGCATGTGTCAATTTCCAAAAACAATTCCAAAAACAAATTGAATCGATTGCTTGATTTTATCAATAATGATTATGTCGATAAAGTCAATACTGATTCTATTGTAGATCTTACAGTAACCAATATTTTAGCGCAACTCGACCCGCATTCGATGTATTTACCGCCCAGCATACAAAGCGATGAAGCGGAAAGTATGAAAGGCGACTTCGTAGGCATCGGCATTAATTTTTATATGTATAAAGACACGGTTGCCGTTGTAAAACCATTAGAAAACGGGCCTTCAGCAAAAGCCGGAATCCAAGCCGGAGATCGCATACTCTATGCCGATAAAACCAGACTTTTCGGCAAGAAATTACCTTCTGATACTTTGTTTTCTAAACTCAAAGGCGAAGTGGGTTCTGAAGTTGAATTGACCGTTTTTAGAAAGGATAAAAAATTCAAAGTCAAAATCAAGCGCGACGTCGTTCCAATCAAAAGTGTCGATGTGGCTTTGATGCTCAATGCGACGACAGGTTATCTCAAAATCAATCGATTTGCTGAAACGACTTATGCTGAATTTCAAAATGGCATGACTAAGCTGAGGAATTCAGGCATGAAAACTTTTGTGATTGATTTGCGCGACAATGGTGGCGGTTATGTAGAAATAGCCACTAAAATAGCCGACGAATTGCTTGTCAATAAAAAGCTCATCGTTTTTACCAAAAACAAAAGGAATGAGATTCAGAAATCAATCGCTACAAATGTTGGTGATTTTGAAGAAGGAAAAGTTTACATTCTGATTAATGAAAACAGTGCTTCGGCCAGCGAAATTTTGGCAGGTGCTATTCAAGATAATGACCGAGGAACT
Source organism: Flavobacterium sp. (assembly GCF_031411595.1). GTDB lineage: Bacteria > Bacteroidota > Bacteroidia > Flavobacteriales > Flavobacteriaceae > Flavobacterium. Next base: position 40,783 of record NZ_JANOBI010000003.1, read on the forward strand.
ATTGTAGGCAGACGTTCTTTCGGAAAGGGTTTGGTACAACAAGAAATGAATTTTGATGATGGTTCCGCCGTTCGATTAACCATCGCGAGATATTATACGCCAACCGGAAGATCTATTCAAAAACCCTATATCAAAGGTGACGAAGAAGATTATGAGAATGAATTTACCAAACGTTTTGAAAGCGGAGAACTGTACAAAAAAGACAGCATCAAAATTGCCGATACTTTAAAATTTAAAACACCAAAAGGCAAAATCGTTTATGGCGGTGGTGGAATCGTTCCCGATATTTTTGTTTCCTTGGAAGGCAAATCAGGAGAAGCCGGAATCGTCTATGTGATGGAGCAATCAGGTATTGTGAACCATTTTGTCTTTGAGCAATTAGACCGAAACAGAAAAGATTTCAATGGGTTGTCGTATGAACAGTTTCTTAGTAAAATGAATGCAAGCGATTTGTATTTCAATAATTTCCAAAACTATTTGTTGAACAACGGCATTCGATTGAATTTATCCAATAACAAAATCTTGGTAAAACGATATCTCACGGCCGAATTTGCATCGCAGCTTTTTGGTGAACAGAAATATTATGAAATTGTCTTAAAAGAAGACCCGATGATTAAGGCAGTTTTAAATCTAAAATCTAAAATCTAATTTCTTAAATCTTTTTAATGCTATCGTGGCTTTGCGAATCAATACCGTTATTCCACAAAGTTAAAATGTCGGTAGCCACAGCCGCACCACTTCCCGAAGCAATCGCCAATTGACTGCGCCAACCAGCTAAAGTTCCGGCGACATAAATACCATCAGCTACTTTATGATCGATATTGCGAAGGTAAATGCGTTGTTTTTCTATGATAGCTTTTGGATGTGGCGATATAAATTCCATTAACCCTTGGATGTCAAAAGTATTGGAATAACCAATGGCAACTACAATCGATTTTGCAGTATAACTATTTTTGTTGGTCACTAAGGTAAAATTGGGAAAATGACCTTCAATACGCATGACTTTTTCGGCATCGATTTGAGTCACATGCGGATATAAATCGGTTAATTGTTGAAGACTGCTTTGTAATAAATCCGAACCTAAAGTGCCCGCACAAATTCCATAAGCATTATTAAATAAAGCTTCTTGAAGCGAAGATGTTTTTTGATGGGCAATGATTCCGATTTTTTTATCGGCTACAAAAGATTTTTTGTGAGCAGAACCTAAAATCATAGCGCAAGAAACGCCGGCAACACCACCGCCAATAATGAGTGTGTCAAATGTCATTTATTGGTCTTTTGTTTTTTCAACAATCATTTTCGACATTCTAAAAATGAGTAAGATGCAAACTGCGCAAAAAGAAGCGGCAATTCCTATTAAGGCTACAACGCTATTGCCTTCAAACAAATGATCGAAATCAAGCAGTGTGATATTGAAAACAATTAAAGCTAGAGCGAGAACAACTAAAATGGAAGTAAAAATTTTCATGCGTAGAGTAGAATTTGGAGTGAAAGTAATACAATTGATTTAAACAAACAAACCTTTAACATTCGATGCAAATAATTTAACGGCAATCGCCAATAGCACCACACCAAAGGTTTTTCTAACGACACCTAAGCCGGTTTTGCCGAGCATCGTTTCGATTTTTGATGAAGATTTTAAAACACCATACACCAAAATAATATTCAAAACAATAGCCACAATAATATTCTCCGTATAAAATTGAGAACGTAAAGAAAGTAAAGTGGTCATGGTTCCCGCACCAGCAATCAGCGGAAAAGCAAGCGGAACAATAGAGGCGGAACTGGCTTCAGTATCACGGTAAATGCGGATTCCCAAAATCATTTCGAGTGCTAAAAAGAACAAAACAAGTGAGCCGGCAACCGCAAAAGAATGTACATCAATGCCAATGAGTTTCAGAAGTCCTTCACCAACAAAAAGAAATACAATCATAATAAATGCCGCTGCCAGTGAAGCTTTTCCGGATTCAATATGCCCGTGTTTGCTTCTTAAATCAACGACAATTGGAATGGTTCCGACAATATCAATTACTGCGAAAAGCACCATGCCAACAGTGGCAATTTCTTTGAAGTCAAAATTCATAGGAATGTTTTTACACTGCAAAATTATTCAATATCATAGGGTTATTAGCTAAAATCAAGTTAATTTTAGTTTTATTATTTTCTGGAAAAATCGAATTCAATCATATAAATCTGTATTTTTATGAAACTAAAACCCGCCATTATGAAAGAAACATTACTCTTCACTACCTTATTGATTTCTTCATTCTGTTCAGCGCAGCTCGGACTTGAGCATGTTTATTATAATACCAGCGTTACAAGGATTGTTTTGGAAAATTCAGGGGAGAAATACTATTGGCTCAATAGGCAGGCAGGCAGATTCGAGTTTTTTAATGCTGATTACTCACCATGGAAAAATGTTCCCGTCGTGTTGCCTTCCCAAACTTGGTCGGTTTATGTGCCGCACATCTCCGAAACGAAAATCGACCCCGATGATAAGCTCGAGATTTCATATAGTACTTTCTCCTCAGCAGGTAATCAAAGCAAAATCATCAATGAATTGGGAACAGTGCTTCTGAGCGTTGACAACTGTATTGGGTTGCGCCTTGACGAAAAAGCAGGACTTGTTAATAAAATTATTGCGGCAACCGGTGTCATTTATGCTGTTCCCGGACTAGTGCCAGAACACACTTATCCCACAATGAATTTAAATCGAGTAAAACTCGAAAACTCAGGTGAAAAATATTATGTTTTAGATGTGGTTAACAGTTTGGTTGCCTTATACAATGCCGATCATTCTTTTTGGAAAAGCATTGTGCTTCCGAAGCCAGATGGCTATAATGTTTCGAATATAATTTTTCTTTCGGAACATCAGATTAATGCGGATGATTTGATCGAAGTCGGTTATAGATGTAGTAGCAATACGCAAAAGGAGTCGAGAATCATCAATGAAAATGCGTCGCCGCTTCTCACATTAAGCGACGCGGACGATTTTAGAATAAGCACTATTGATGGTTTACCCAATAAGCTAATGGTTGATTATATCAATTCGGATATTTATGCAGAGTATGATACCCATTTATATTCGCTACCGGATCTGAATTTTGAGCATACTTACCCGGCGAAAATCGAACGCATAAAACTTGAAAATTCAGGCGAGAAATATTTTGCCAAATTTTATGACCCTAATACCACTGAGATTATGGTTTATAATAGTGATCATTCACCATGGAAAACGATTGTTGTTCCTGTCCAAAATCCTGAAGAAACAATTCAAAATGTTTCTGTTTCAGAAACTAAAATTGATTCCGACAATCAGTTGGAGGCGGTTTATTCTATCTGGTCTAACACACTCGACGGCGGACATTATGATTCATCGGTTGTTAAAGAAGACGGAACAGTTTTATTGTCGATTCCTGGTGCTTCTGAAGTGTTATTAAGTGAGTTTCCGAATTGTGCCAATAAAATGATTGCTTACGTTCAGAGTGGACTTTCGTTCGATGATTTGCATTACCACACCTATATATATGGATTCAACGGAACTACATTTGCAACAGAGGATTTCAGTATGCAGCACATTGTTATTGCTCCAAACCCTGCGAGCACGGTACTTAATGTTACTTCAAAAACAAACATTGTTGAAGCGACTTTGCATAATATTTTCGGAACTCAGGTCCAACATGTCAATTTCGTTGGCATCAATGCAATTAATGTGGGCGAACTCGCTGATGGGATATATCTTCTGACGTTGTCGGATGAAAATCATCAACAATCCGTGCATAAAATCATGGTATTGCATTAAGGCTTAAGCCTTGTTAATTTTAAGTTTGTTTGGCGCTTTGACATTATAAAAGTTAAAGTATCTTTGCCGCATGTTTCAACTCGGCAAAACCATAGTCTCCGAAGACATTTTAGAAAAAGAATTTGTATGCAATCTTTCGGCATGCAAAGGCGCGTGCTGCGTTGATGGAGACGCCGGAGCGCCTTTGTCTAAGGAGGAAACAAAAATTTTAGAAGAAATCTACACCAAAGTAAAGCCTTTTTTAAGACCTGAAGGCATTGCCGCAATCGAAGCACAAGGCACTTGGAGAACAGGTACCGATGGCGATTTAGAAACACCTTTGGTTGACGAAAAAGATTGTGCTTACGTAATCTATGATGGTAAAACTGCGCTTTGTGGTATCGAGCAAGCCTACAATCAAGGCGCAGTAGATTGGAAAAAACCGGTTTCTTGTCATTTGTATCCCATCCGTGTGAAAGATTTTACGGAATTCGCGGCAGTTAATTATGACAAATGGGATATTTGCGATGATGCTTGTTCACTCGGAAAAGAACTCGAAGTTCCAGTGTATAAATTTGTCAAAGAAGCGCTTATCCGACGGTTTGGTGAAGACTGGTATGCAGAACTTGAGAAAGTCGCTGATGAACTCCAAAAACAACAGCGAAAATAACGTTATCTAAATATTATGACAGCGTAATGTTTTTTTGAAAAATGTTAAATTATCGAATCGCTTCAATCTTTCTATAGCGCCCATTTTAGGCGCTTTTTTCTTATTTTTATGTTTTAAAATGCTGAAATTCAAGTTTTTAAAAATCGAATGAAAACACGTGTTAAAAAAAGAATTTGTTAAAAACTAAAGTCGATTGTGGATAAGTTTGGCTTTCATTTTCCATTACAAAAGGCAATCTTTGTACAAGTCAAAAAGCAGTCTCTTTTTGACACAAATTCACACAATTCACACACAGCACATGTCAGCGATAGAGCCCATTCTACAAGAAAACAAAAACCGATTTGTTATTTTCCCGATTAAACACCACGATATTTGGGAATGGTATAAAAAGATGGAGGCCAGTTTTTGGACTGCCGAAGAAATCGATTTGCATCAGGATTTATCCGATTGGAATAACAAACTCAACGATGAAGAAAAATATTTCATCAAACACATTCTCGCCTTTTTTGCCGCATCAGATGGTATCGTCAATGAAAATTTAGCCGAAAATTTTGTGAATGAAGTGCAATATGCCGAAGCCAAATTCTTCTACGGTTTTCAAATTATGATGGAAAACATCCACAGCGAAACCTACTCGCTGTTGATCGATACCTATGTTAAGGACGAATTCGAAAAAAACCAATTGTTTACTGCGCTTGAAGTATTTCCGGCCATTAAGAAGAAAGCCGATTGGGCTTTGAAATGGATTGAATCAGATTCGTTCGCCGAAAGACTGATTGCGTTTGCAGCTGTTGAAGGCATTTTCTTTTCAGGTGCATTCTGCGCGATTTTCTGGCTCAAGAAACGAGGTTTGATGCCGGGCTTAACGTTTTCAAACGAACTAATTTCTCGTGATGAAGGTGTGCATTGTGATTTTGCCGTGCATTTACACAACCACCATTTAGTACACAAAGTGCCAAAAAAACGAATCAAAGAAATCATTGTTGATGCTTTGACTATCGAACGTGAGTTCGTAACGGAATCGCTTCCTGTGAGTTTGATAGGAATGAATGCCAATTTGATGACGCAATATTTAGAATTTGTTGCTGACCGTTTGTTAGTAGAATTGGGTTGCCCGAGAGAATACAATTCGTCGAATCCGTTTGATTTTATGGATATGATCTCGTTGCAAGGGAAAACCAATTTCTTTGAGAAACGCGTTGCGGAATATCAGAAAGCCGGTGTGATGAACACGGATTCTGAATCTGGAAAAATTTCGTTTGACGCTGATTTTTAAATAATATTTCTCGCAAAGACGCAAAGGGGCTAAGAAAAAGCAACAGTTTATACTTTGCGTCTCTGCGTCTTTGCAAGCCAAAATAAAAGATTATAAATTACTTCTACGCCAATTTTAAATTCCACGCCTAATTAGTTACCGGATTGCCTAGCCCCGATAGAAGGGAAAATCCTTTTGTGCCGTTGTTTACTTCGTCAGTTCGCGAAGGCTCGGGTGGCGCAAAAGATTGGAATGATAGCGGGATTAGCTTCCAAAAAAACAAACACAAATAACCTGCAGTAGCGAAGGGATTTTCTATTGCTTAAAACAAACAAAACTATGTACGTAGTAAAGAGAGATGGCCACAAAGAGCCAGTAATGTTCGACAAGATTACCGACAGAATTAAAAAATTATGCTACGGCTTAAACGACTTAGTCGATGCCGTGAAAGTAGCCATGCGCGTTATTGAGGGATTGTATGACGGCGTGACGACTTCTGAATTAGACAATCTAGCAGCCGAAACCGCCGCATCGATGACGATTGCACATCCTGATTATGCTCAGCTTGCTGCTCGTATCGCGATTTCGAATTTGCACAAAAATACCACCAAATCGTTTTCGGAAACGATGAATGAAATGTTTCATTATGTGAATCCGAGAACCAACCAAGCCGCACCATTGCTTTCGGAAGAAGTGCATGAAGTGATTCAGGCGAATGCAGAATTTTTAGATTCGCATATCATTTACAACCGTGATTTTAATTACGATTATTTCGGGTTCAAAACTTTAGAGCGTTCGTATTTACTCAAAATCAACGGAAAAATTGTTGAGCGTCCGCAACATATGTTGATGCGTGTTTCGGTTGGAATTCACTTAAACGACCTAGATGCCGTGATAGAAACTTACGACTTGATGTCGAAAAAATTCTTCACGCATGCCACGCCAACGTTATTCAACGCAGGAACACCAAAACCACAAATGTCTTCTTGCTTCTTGCTTTCAATGCAAGATGACAGTATTGACGGTATTTACGACACCTTAAAATCGACTGCGAAAATCTCGCAATCTGCCGGTGGAATCGGTTTGTCTATTCACAATGTAAGAGCTACAGGTTCTTATATTAGAGGAACCAACGGAACGTCGAACGGGATTGTTCCGATGTTGCGTGTGTTCAATGACACGGCAAGATACGTAGACCAAGGTGGTGGAAAAAGAAAAGGAAGTTTTGCGATTTATTTAGAAACTTGGCATGCTGATATTTTCGAATTCCTCGATTTGAAAAAGAATACTGGAAAAGAAGAAATGCGCGCCAGAGATTTATTTTTCGCAATGTGGACGTCGGATTTGTTTATGAAACGAGTACAAGAAGACAGTCATTGGACATTAATGTGTCCGAACGAATGTCCAGGATTGTACGATGTTTACGGAGAAGAATTCGAAACCTTATACCTATCTTATGAAGAAAGAGGCAAAGGCAGAAAAACCATCAAAGCGCGTGAGTTGTGGGAGAAAATCTTAGAATCGCAAATCGAAACCGGAACGCCATACATGTTATATAAAGACGCGGCGAACCGTAAATCGAATCAGAAAAATTTGGGTACGATTCGTTCTTCGAATTTGTGTACAGAGATTATGGAATATACATCGAGCGATGAAATTGCCGTATGTAATTTAGCATCAATCTCATTGCCAATGTTCGTAGAAAACGGTGCATTCAATCATGATTTGTTATTCAGCGTAACCAAACGTGTCACACGCAACTTAAACAAAGTCATCGACAGAAATTACTATCCAGTAAAAGAAGCCGAAAACTCGAACATGCGCCACCGTCCCGTAGGATTGGGCGTACAAGGATTAGCCGATGCGTTTATCTTATTGCGTTTGCCATTCACGAGCGACGAAGCCAAAAAACTAAACCAAGAAATTTTCGAAACCTTATACTTCGCAGCCGTAACCGCTTCTATGGAAATGGCTATTGAAGAAGGTCCATATTCGTCATTCAAAGGTTCGCCGATTTCACAAGGCGAATTCCAATACAACCTTTGGGGTATGAAAGACGAGGAATTGTCAGGCCGTTGGGATTGGGCTAAGCTTAGAAAAGAAGTCATGAAAAACGGTGTGAGAAATTCACTTTTGGTAGCACCGATGCCGACTGCTTCTACGTCGCAAATTTTAGGAAACAACGAAGCGTTCGAACCTTACACTTCCAACATTTACACAAGAAGAGTATTGTCTGGTGAATTCATCGTAGTCAACAAACACTTGCTCGAAGACTTAGTGAACCGCGGTTTGTGGAACGAAGATCTCAAACAAGAAATCATGCGCCACAACGGTTCGGTGCAAAATATCGAAGCCGTTCCCGAAGATTTGAAAGAACTCTACAAAACCGTTTGGGAAATGTCGATGAAAGACATTATCGATATGTCGCGCCACAGAGGGTATTTCATCGATCAGTCGCAATCGCTAAACTTGTTCATGCAAGATGCGAACTATTCCAAACTAACGTCAATGCATTTCTACGCTTGGCAATCAGGACTCAAAACCGGAATGTATTATTTAAGAACCAAGTCAGCCGTAGACGCCATCAAGTTTACGCTGAACAATGATAAAAAAGCAGAACCAACACAAGAAGTTGCCGCCGCAGTAGAAGTGGCTGAGCCCAATGAAACGGGTGAAATGTCTGCTGAAGATTTTAAAGCTATGATCGAACTGGCACGAAATGCCGGACCCGATGATTGCGAAATGTGTGGATCGTAATTCTTGAGACGGTTACTATCCCATCAAAAAACAGCTATCTTTGGGTAGCTGTTTTATTTTTTAGAAGCTATTCCTGCTTTCGCCTTTATCTTTTTTCGTGCCTCAAAAAGGATATCGGCTCTATCAGGGCTAGTACGATTTGAAATTTATTGTCACCCTGAGCGCAGTCGAGGGGT
>NZ_JANOBI010000004.1:0-66075 GCF_031411595.1 Flavobacterium sp.
CTTCCTTGTGCAATTTCGGCTTGGTAGGGCGTATAAGCGGTATACCAACCCGGGTTTTCAAATACATTTCTCTGAATTGCCGCCGGAACAATGCACTGGTGGTACCCCAATCCGATATAAGTTTGGAACATTTTATTCTTGTTTCCCAATTGTTGAATATGGTTCGCAAACTCATATTCCGTCATCGCAGGATCTAAATTCAATGGCGCTTTGAGACGGATTTCATCAGGCAAAGTTTCATAAATCAACTGTTCTATCGATGCCACACCAATGGTTTTAAGCATCTGGGGTACATCTTCTTCTCTTGGTCCAATGTGTCGTAAAGCAAAAGCGTCTGTTTTCATAAAAGTATCGGTAGGTATTGCGTGTTTTTTTTGATGCACAAATTTATGGATTATTCTCAAAAAAAGACGGTCTTTAACCTTTCATTTCGACTAATTTTTCAACTAAAAAACGTTCTTATTAACACTTTGACTAATTTTGTTGTATGACCATCCCAAAGCGACTTTTCGATTTCTATCTAGACAGCAGCATTCACGTCGCCTTGTCGTGTTACGCGCTGGTTCGAATGACACAGCATATGTTTCAAATTGAAGACAGCCAACATATGCCCAATTTCGCTTTTTTCGGAACCATTGTCGGCTATAATTTCGTGAAGTACGACGCATTAGCCAGAACCAAAAAAATCAATATGGGAAGTCATTTGATTGCGATTGCTGTGTTGAGTTTTATAGCTTTTATTGGCGCCGCGATTTCTTTTTATAAACTCGAACGCATCACGCAAGTGGTTTCAATTGCGTTTCTGGCGCTGACGTTATTATATACGCTTCCATTTTTTCCAAACACGAGAAATGCCCGAAATTGGACGGGCATCAAAATATATATCGTCTCCTTATGTTGGGTTGGTGTTACGCTGATGCTACCGGTTTTAGATTCCGGTATCAATCTCACTTCAGATTTCTATTGGAAATGCCTGCAAAGGTTTCTATTATTGTTCGTATTGATTACCATTTTCGAAATCATCGATCTTAAAAATGACGATCCGAATCTGCAAACCGTACCTCAAAAAATGGGCGTGAAGCGTACGAAAATTATTGGAATCATACTGCTAATCATCTTCTATTTCCTCGAATTTCTAAAGCTCAAAATTGAAATTTCACAACTCATCGTCAATGTAGTTTTGGTCATCACATTGGCACTTTTCCTATGGTTCGCCAACGAAAACCGATCAAAATATTATACGTCGTTTTGGGCAGAAAGCATTCCGATATTTTGGTTTTTGGTGGTACTGTTTGTGGATAGAATTTAAAGCAATTTTACATCAAAAAGGCAATTAACGCGTAGCTTCAGGACGTATTTTTATTAATTGTAACTCATTGGTTGTCAAATTTTAACGATTAATGCTTCATTTGTTAAAGATAAATATTACTTTTATTGCGATCTGAAGAAGTTAAAATACCAGTGGTTTTATAAATTAACTAAAAAAAAACAATATCATGGGACAAAGTAACCAAACACTGCCAACATTGAAACCTGTTCTAAATGCCATACCAATACTGCTAGGCGATATTTCTAAAGACAATATAAAAATGATTGGTGATCCTGTCGCACCAATGACTACCGCAAATTATAATAATATTGAAAACAAAACTTTTATGTTGCGGATTACGGTTTTTCAGGAAACGAATCAAGAGAAAGCGCCTGAACTTTGCATCGATGAAAGTACAGGGGATTATTATGTTACCTATTTTGCAGATGAAAAAGTCACGGTAGAAACCTATAATGCGTGGTATTTTGCAGCAGCAAATCAGCCGTTCGTAAAGAAAGAGATTAAAGTTTTCAATTGCAATTTAGATCCGAAAACTTCGAGGGGAACGGTAACTACAGTAATACCATCAGCACATTAATAGACTTAATGAGACAAACCCGTTTAGCTGTTTTAATAAGTATTTCCTCTGTATTTTCAGTCTTTTCTCAAAAAGATTATAAAAAATCCATACGAAATGCAGCAGTAATTTTTATTATTAACTTAAATACATTACATCATGACATTAAACAATCCAACACCATTGGCAGGCTACATAGAGCTTAAAGATATAACACCAGTACCGATAGGAAATATTACCAAGAATGCGATACAGATGATTGGCGATCCTGTAGCACCAATGACCACTGCGAATTACGACAAAAAGACCAATACTTTTATGTTACGGATTACGGTTTTTCAAAGATCTGATGAAAAGACGCCTCCACAGTTGTGGGTAAATCAAATTACGGGAGATTATTATGCTTTATATTTTGCAGTTGCAGATACGGATACCGATTATAGAGTCTGGTATTTTGCTGCGCCGAATCAGCCGTTCGTTCAGCAAGAAATTAAAGTTTATAATGGTAATGCAGATCCGAAAACTTCGAGAGGAACGGTTACTATTGTGCAATCGTCAGCAACCTGATATCTCTTTTCAATTGGTGTTAGCAAATGAAACAAAAACAATTCATTTTTCTGATTAACCTGTGTTCGATTATTTCAGTTTTTTCACAAAAGGAGGACAAAAGGTTTTTTGTCAATCACATTATTGAAAAAAAGTCCGTTACTTTTTCTAGTGAAAAAAATTTTAAAAAAGCATGTCTTTTTTTTATTGAAAGCAAATGGGATTCTACTTTAGTCTACTCGATGCGTCAGTTGCGAGAAGAAAGAAATCTTCGCGAAATAAATGATTTTTCGCATTATTTAAGATTGTTTAGCTTTAAAGAAAAGGAACTCTATAATGAAGCTTTAAAAGAATCTGGATTGATTTCTAAAAAGTTTGAATTGTATAATATAGTAAAAGCAACAATAGGCGACATTGCATTGCAACAAAACGATTATAAAAAAGCTTTGTCTTGCTTTTTGGAAATCGATAAATTATCGGATTATATTAACAGCAAATCCCCAATTTACCACAATATAGGAATTTGTTATTTGCATCTTAAACAATTCGACAGGGCAGAAGCATACTTATCTAAAAGTATTGTGTTGCAGGAAAAAGAAAAAGATACAATCAGAGTTATAGGTACGTATATGGACATTGCCAACCTGTATTACGAGCAATATCAAGATGCCAAAGCCATTCCCTACTTTGAAAAAGCCTACAAACTTTCCAAGAAAACGCAAAACTTTGAGTTGAAACAGGCTACAGCTTTAAACATGGCCGTCGTCGAAGAAAACCGAAAAAACCTTCCACTTTCATTGATATACCGCAAAGAATACGAAACCTGGAAAGATTCCCTCAACGATCAAAACAAAGTCTGGGCAATTGCTGAACTCGAAAAGAAATACATCGTGGGCCAGAAGCAGAAAGAAATTTCATTGCTCGAGGCCAAAAACAAAATCCGCGAAACCCAACGCAATGGCCTTTTCTATTCGTCGGTGTTATTACTCGCATTGTTTGGAACCGGCATTTATTTTTACAGGCAAAAAATAAAAAGCAACAAAATCATACTTTCCCAAAAAACGGCATTAGACGGATTGAACGCCACCAAAGACCGCTTGTTCTCTATCGTTAGCCATGATTTGAGATCTTCTGTGAATGCACTGAAAACGAGTAATAATAAATTGCAGGAAAGTCTCAACTCTAAAAATTATAGCGAACTTGATAAGCAGCTTCACAACAATTCGATGATTGCCAATGGTGCTTATAGTTTATTAGACAATCTGCTGCATTGGGCGATACTTCAAACCAAACAAGATTACTTTCATCAGGAATCGCATCGTTTGTTTATGATTGTCGAACAGGCTGTGCATAGTTACGTACCGTTGATGCACGATAAAAACATTCGTTTCGAAAATAAAGTGAAGAAAGAGGTCATGGTTTTTGTGGATCTCGATTCTATTAAGATTGTTTTGCGGAACTTGTTAGATAATGCTATTAAGTTTTCAAAGCCCGATGATGCGATTTCCATTTATCTAAGGAATTTTGACAATCAGTTTCATGAAGTCGTTGTTGAAGATACCGGCATAGGAATGTCGCAAGAAGTCATTGATGAACTCTTGAGAGACACATTTTCTATCGCTGAAAATAAAGCTGGTATCAACGCAGGAACTGGTTTGGGCATGCAACTCTGTAAATCCCTAATTCAAAAAAACGGCGGAAAATTAGCTATTGAAAGTGCCATCAATGTAGGTACAAAAATAATTGTATATTTACCTGTAAACGCATAGTTATGGATAGCATTAACGTACTTATTATTGAGGACACCAAAGCGGAAAGTGATCAATTGAAAGAAGTACTTATTCAAAATAATTACAATGTTGTCGGAATTGCCTCGACATTCAACGAAGCGCTGCATCTATTCTACAATCAACCGGTTGATATTGTAATCATTGATATTTTTCTCGATGGAAAACCCGACGGAATTGCATTCGCAGAAACGATTAATATTGTTCCTAATGCTTCCAAACCATTTGTATTCCTGACTTTTTCGAAAGATCGACAGATTTTTGAAAGGGCCAAACTCACCCATCCGTTTAGTTTTTTAATGAAACCTTTTAATGAACTCGAAATCCTCTATGCCATAGAAATGGCGGTTGAGAAATTTTACAACGAATCGAAAGCGCTTTCGGTCGAAAACCAGAATGCAGTCATGAGCAAAGATTACTTGTTCATCAAAAAGAAAAATGCGTTAAAGAAAACCCTAATTACCGATATTGTTTACATAGAAGTCGAAGAACGATATTGCAATATTATTACTGAAAGTGAAAAGTTTGTGATTCAGATTTCACTGACTAAAATTCTCGAACTGTTGGATTCCGCAAAATTCCAGAGAACACATCGAAACTATATCGTTAACACAGATAAAATCATCGAAGTACAGGTTGCGGATAACCTTATCATTCTAAAAGGAAACCATAAAGTGATGCTTAGCGATACCTACAAAGATTTCATCAACAAGTTTCGCATCCTGAAATAAGTGTTGGTTTTATGGCTTCTCAATTCGTCCCAATCCGGACGATTTTTTTTTGCCCAATTTTCTTATGACTCATTATAGATTACTCATGGCAGCGCTTGGTTGCCTCATGACATTTTGCTCCTTTTGAGTGGGCATCTCATGTAGTTTTACTGTAGAAATCAAATGAAGCTAGCATTATTATTTCTTGTCAATCGTTCAAAATGAATTTCTTATCGCAACAAACCCACATGTGTTTCATGATCAATAAACGTTGCCCGAAGAAATCAACCCGAATGATGACAATGGAGTTCAGAAACCATTAAAAACGAGGCGTAACCTGAAAAGCCACACGAGTAAGGAATTTAAAAAACAATTATCATGAGTACTTCAAACACAATGAATCTTTATCCGGTAAATCATGCCGAATTGGGAAATTTTATCAGCGGTTCAAAATCATTCGGGCCACTTACGATCAATTACAATCTCGATTTATCAATACCACAAGTTCAGGTTACTGTTCTTTTATATGGTGTTGTCATCGGACAGGCAACTATAAACAGAGCGCATCCGACTGTACAATTGGGCGGAAGCATGGGAATCGCAAAAGCACAGGTTGACTTGACATTGAATGGCAACAAGATTGATTACAAAATCGATGTTGAGGCGTTCGGAAAAACGATTTACAAAGGAAGCGGTGTGCTTTTTTCTTGGTAAATAACCTTAGTTAAAGCATAGAGTGGAGCCTGAAAACCAGAAAAAACGGGGCGTAATCTGAAAAGCCATACGAGTAAGAGCAACTATTTAAATTTTAAGTGATGTCAAATTCAAAACAAAAAGTAAATGAAGGACTTCCGGGAGGATGGTCAAAATACGGCCCGCTTTCAAAAGAAGATAAACAAATTTTTGATGAAGCGGTACACGTAAGCCCTATCGTGTTGTATACCCCTGAAGCAGTCTCCAGACAATTGGTAGCTGGAATGAACTACCGCTACAAATGTACCGCCAACTATGCGGAATGGATACTCACAGAAGAAGTCATTGTTCATATTTTCAAGCCTTTAGTTGGGAAACCATTTGTAACGGCGATTACGAGAATGTAATATTTACCAATGCAGTGGAGTCCAGAACCCACAAAAAAACGGGGCGAAACCTGAAAAGCCAAACGAGTAAGGAAACAAAACTTTAATAATCATGTCAATAAGTACAAGCAATTGCACCACGTTTATCCAAGTATGGGTAGATGTCAATGCACTACAACAAAACACTACAACCGGATGTTACGCCGTATGCAACATAACGCCTCAGTCAGTAACTACGGGAATGGGAACTGCAAATTTATCTACTACCGTAACTACCGGAACGAATGTATGCTGGACGGTTTTACCCATCGACCCACAATACAATGGCGATTTTACAATAACCAACATCGGCGTAGAATCAGGATGGAACGTCCCGCCAGCTCCGGTTGCGGGTCTTCCAAACACTTTCACTGGGCAACTTACTACGACAACCGTTAACGGAAACGTGAATTCTAACATCGCATTCAGTTATAATGGCTCAGGGAATTCCATTACAGTCACTTTGCCTGTTACAATCACACCGGTAGCACCTGTCAATTAACATCAATAACCTTTAAAAACTAAAATCATGAATAATAAAACAAATTCGCCATTCGTATCAAGCACCATTATGCCGGCAAGAGTAATCAATCTGGCAATCGATACGGCTTACATATACAGTCAAACTTCAGGCTCTTATGCAGGAGTAGGCGTGTATATGATGGACAATAACGTAGAAGGCGGTAGCACCAATGAAGGTGGACTCGAACTTGTAACCGATGTTACAGCAGGTTTCGGAATCGCTTTCAATGCCTTCCCAATAGATGCCGCTGGAAACCAAGGCGATACCGTAGCAATTGTTGGTTTCGAAATTTCCGACGGAACAAACATATTCGGAGACTTCGGATGGCCTACTGAGCAACCCGCAGGATCATCTTATCAATGGATGGGCACAGCAATAGTACAGGGAAATTGCACCTATCAAATCAAAATCGGAGTTTCAATAGGCGGCGCACCGATGCAATATTTTTGGTGGGATCCGTTCTTCAATTGTACTGCCTAAATCTGTCCGTGTCAATTTTCAATGTGCATTCGATAGTATTTTCGGATGCACATTTTTTTTAGGGCGTTCCCTACGGTCGGGCTGTCCACACTCGCTTTTTTGCGCTGAACCACAGCACAAAAAGAGCTCAGACAAATGCTGCCATCCCTAACGCGGCCACGAAGAATCCTAGAATCTTACAGTCTTAAAATCCAACAATCCAACAATCGAATAATCTAAACCAATCCCGCGCGTTTCAACAAAGCTTCGGGTTTGGGTTCCTGCCCACGAAATCGTTTATACAAAACCATCGGCGCTTCGGTGCCACCTTTCGACAACACATTATCCTTAAACTTCGTAGCAACTTCCTTATTGAAAATGCCTTTTTCTTTAAAATAATCAAACGCATCAGCATCGAGAACTTCAGCCCATTTGTAACTGTAGTAACCCGAAGAATAACCGCCTTGAAAAATATGAGAAAAAGCAGTACTCATCGCATTTTCCTTCACTTCAGGATACAATTGAGTCGCAGCGAATTGCTCGGTTTCAAAAGTTTTTACATCGGTAATCTTAGTCGGATCTTGTCCGTGCCAGCCCATATCAAGCAACCCAAAACTGAGTTGGCGCATCGTCGCCATGCCTTCTTGGAAACTCGCACTTTCTTTGATTTTCTCCACGAGTTCCATTGGAATCATTTCGCCGGTTTCGTAATGTGTTGCGAACAACGCTAATGCTTCAGCTTCGTAACACCAGTTTTCCAAGATTTGACTTGGCAATTCCACAAAATCCCAATAAACAGAAGTTCCCGATAAACTCGGATATATTGTGTTGGCTAACATGCCGTGCAATCCGTGGCCGAACTCGTGAAATAAGGTCGTGACTTCATTAAATGTCAATAGTGAAGGTTTTGTTTCTGTGGGTTTAGTAAAATTGCAAACATTAGAAATATGCGGACGCTCGTTCACACCGTCTTTAATATATTGCGATTTGAACGAAGTCATCCAAGCACCGTTGCGTTTGCCTTTTCTTGGGAAAAAATCGGCGTAGAAAATAGAAACTAGATTACCGTTTTCATCTTTAACTTCATACGTCGTAACTTCTTCGTGGTATTTATCGATGTTGAAGATTTCAGTAAAGGTCAATCCGTAGAGCTTTTGCGCGACTGTAAATGCACCTGCCAACACTTTCTCCAATTGAAAATAAGGTTTCAATTTTTCATCATCGAGATTGTACAATTGTTGTTTTAGTTTTTCGGAATAATAGGCGCCGTCCCATTTTTCGAGTTGCTCGATACCGTCAAGATCTTTGGCGAATTGTGCCAGTTGTTTGAATTCACGCTCAGCTGCGGGTTTGGCTTTCGCTAATAAATCGCTCAAAAAAGATGTTACTTTTTCGGGATTTTCTGCCATGCGTTCTTCGAGAACGAAATGCGCGTGGGTTTTATAGCCTAACAGATTCGCTCTTTCGAAACGCAGTTTGGCAATTTTGAGCACAATGTCTTGATTGTCATATTCATTATTTTGAAAAGCCTTGGCGCCAAATGCAATCGCCATTTTTTTGCGCAATTCACGGTTGTCGGCATAAGTCACAAAAGGAATATAACTTGGATAATCTAGTGTGATAATCCAACCTTCTTGGTCCTGACTTTTGGCTAGTGAACGCGCGGCTTCAATCGCGCCTTCGGGCAAACCTGCTAAATCTTTTTGATCTGTGAGATGCATTTGGAAAGCGTTGGTTTCTGTCAATACGTTTTCGCCGAATTGCAAACTCAGCATCGATAATGCTTTGTCGATTTCACGCAGTTGGTCTTTTTTATCTTCTGGCAAATTGGCACCGTTTCGTGAAAAGCTTTTGTAGTTTTTATCGAGTAATGTGGTTTGTTCCGGTGTCAAGTTTAGTTTTTCTTTTTGCTCGTAAACCGCTTTTACTTTGGCAAACAATTCAGCGTTGAGGCGAATGTCATTGCTGAATTCTGACAACAATGGCGAAACTTCCTGCGCGATTTGTTGCAATTCGTCATTGGTTTCTGCTGAATGTAAGTTGAAGAAAATATTCGAAATCCGATCTAAAGTATCACCGCTAAAAGCTAAGGCTTTTATGGTGTTTTCGAAAGTTGGTGCTTCAGGATTGTTGACAATCGCGTCGATTTCGGCTTTGGCTGAAGCGATACCTTCTTGAAAAGCAGGTAGGAAATCTTCATTTTTGATTTGTGAAAACGGCGCGGTATCGAACGGTGTTTGGAATTTTTGGGTGAGTATGTTCATGGATTGTTAAATGGATTTTAAGACTTTAAGATTGTAAGACTGTAAGATCGAATCTAATAATCTTACAGTCTTACAATCTATTTTTTAAGATTATCTGACGACGCATTGACGCTGTCTTTCAAACTTTCTTTGTATTGGATGATTTTATTTTGAATGTTCTTATCGTGACATCCGATGATTTGAGCCGCCAGAATTCCGGCATTTTTTCCGCCATTTAATGCGACTGTCGCAACGGGAACACCACCGGGCATTTGCAGAATCGAGAGCACGCTGTCCCAACCGTCAATCGAATTGCTTGATTTTACTGGCACTCCAATGACAGGCAATGGCGACATCGAGGCGACCATTCCGGGTAAATGTGCGGCACCGCCAGCTCCTGCGATTATCACAGCGATACCTTTGGTGTGTGCGGTTTTGCTGAAATCGAATAGTTTTTCTGGCGTTCGGTGTGCGGAAACAATATCGACTTCGGTTTCGATGTCGAAACTTTTGAGGATGTCGATGGCTTCTTGCATGATGGGCATGTCGGAGATACTTCCCATGACGATGGCTACTTTCATGTTTGGATTATTAGAAGGTTAGATTATTAGATTTTTGGATTGTCACTGATAACCCGAATCGTACTTTTGACTTGCTCAGCAATTTTTCGCGCTTCATTCATATTCTCGTTGACGATCGTCACGTGACCCATTTTGCGGAACGGGCGAGTTTGTTTTTTTCCGTAAATATGTGGTGTGACGCCGTTGATATTTAAAATTTTATCGATGTTTTCGTAGATGACATTGCCTGAGAAACCGGCTTCACCGACAAGATTAACCATAATTCCGGCGACTTTGCTTTCGGTATTTCCTAACGGCAAATTCAGAATCGCACGCAAGTGGTTTTCGAATTGTGAGGTGTAACTGGCTTCAATCGAATAATGTCCTGAATTGTGTGGGCGAGGTGCCACTTCGTTAACTATGATGTCGTCGTTTTGCGTTTGAAACATTTCGACGGCGAGTAATCCTACGGGTTCAAAAACTTCGGCTACTTTCAATGCAATTTCAGTAGCTTTTTGTGCGACTTTGTCATCGATACGTGCCGGGCAAATGACGTATTCTACTTGGTTGGCTTCGGGATGGAATTCCATTTCAACAACGGGATAGGTTTTGATGTCACCAGAAACATTGCGAACTACGATGACTGCAAGCTCGTTTTTAAATGGAATCATTTCTTCAGCGATGCATTCAGTATTGGGAAGTGTCTCTAAATCGGAAGCTTCGCGTATGACTTTTACGCCATAACCATCGTAACCGTATTCGGTGCACTTCCAGACGAAAGGAAATTTTAGATTTAAGATTTCAGATTTAGCTTCGCTCAATTCGCCTAGGGCTCGGGTGAGATTGTCGAGATTTTCAAAGATTTTGAAATCAGCAGTTGGAATATTATGAGTTTGATATAGACTTTTCTGAACGCCTTTGTTTTGAATTTTGCGTAAAGTTCTCGGAGTAGGATAAACCTGGACACCTTCAAATTCTAATTTCTCGAGTGCATAGACATTGACGAGTTCGATTTCAAATGTTAATACATCGACTTGTTTTCCGAAGTTGTAAACCGTTTCAAAATCCATCAAATCGCCTTTGAAAAATTGGTTGCAGGCCATCTTGCATGGAGCATCTTCACTAGGGTCGAGCACAAAAGTTTGGATGTCCCATTTTCGGGTTTCAGCCAACATCATTTTGCCGAGTTGTCCGCCGCCTAGTATGCCCAATTTGAAATCGGAAGAGAAATAGTTCATGGTATTGTAGTTGTGTGGCACAAAGATATATATCAATTGATAATTAACAATTGATAATTGATAATTAATGTCGGTTGATTTGTTTTAAAACTTCTCTTGCAGCAGCTTTATATCCTGCGGATTGTGTGAGGTAATCTTTATCAATGATGTTGCGCAGTTCCTCTTTAATCCAATCTTTTTTTTGAGCGTAATGACTCAACGCATACATAGCATAAGCTTTCGGAGCGACCTTTGCATCGCCAATAAGCCAATCGAGGCAAATTTCGATGAGTTTTTCTTTTTGATTTTCGGTCAATGTAATGGCTTTGGATGTGCTTAGAAAATAAGCCACGCGTGACATACCGCGGATTGCTGATTCGTGTTTGTAATGCGAAATCGTTTCACAAATCGTATCAATAAAAGGAATCAATATTTTGGTGTTGTGTTCCGCGAGCATTTCGATAATCCAAACGGCTTTGTAGTGGTTTTTGTTGGGCAAATCGGTTCCGAATTGAATTAATTCAGGCAACAAATTCGGATTTTTCAACACATAATCTCGAATACCATTGCGACAATTCGTACTGGCATTACTCACGGCGATTCGGTTGAAAAAAATCATATCCATTTTGTAAATATATCAAATTTGCAAAAAAGTCAAAATACTTGCTACTTGATACTCAATACTTGTGTAAATTTGCACCTTATTCAAAATTCATAAAATGATACAACTCCACGATAAACAATTTGTTCCGTTCATCTCGGCTGAAGAAATTGAATTTGCAATCGCCAACATGGCCAAACAAATGGATGATGATTTTTTCGACGATGTACCTGTATTCATTGGTGTACTCAACGGTGCATTCATGGTCATGGCCGATCTGATGAAACATTATCGCGGTATGTGCGAAGTGAGTTTCGTCAAAATGGCGTCGTATGAAGGTACAACATCTACAAACGAAGTCAAAGAACTCATCGGTCTCAACCAAAATCTCGAAGGCAAAACCGTTGTTGTTATAGAAGACATCGTCGATACAGGCAACACCATCGAAACATTAAAAGCCATTTTCAAAGAGAAAAAAGTAAAACATTTCAAAATCGCCACTTTATTCTTAAAACCCGACGCGTATAAAAAAGACATCAAACTCGATTACGTTGGTATCCGAATTCCGGACAAATTCATCGTCGGTTACGGTTTAGATTATGACGGACACGGCAGAAACCTAAAAGACATATACCAACTAGCAGAATAATAACTCAGTCACTCAGCAACTTAGTGGCTCAGCAACTTAAAAATATGATCAACATCGTTCTTTTCGGAAAACCAGGTGCGGGAAAAGGCACACAAGCTGAATTTTTAAAAGAGAAATACAATCTGACGCATTTATCAACGGGCGATATTTTCAGATACAACATCAAAAACGAAACGGAATTGGGCATGCTCGCCAAAACCTACATGGACAAAGGTGATTTGGTTCCCGATGCAGTTACGATTCAAATGCTGCAAAGTGAAGTCGACAAAAACCCACAGTCAAGTGGTTTCCTATTCGACGGTTTCCCAAGAACCATCGCGCAAGCCGAAGCTTTAGACGTGTTTTTGGTTTCAAAAGAACAAAGCATCACCGCGACGATTGCACTCGAAGCCAATGACGAAATTTTGGTACAAAGACTTTTAGAACGTGGCAAAACTTCAGGAAGACCTGACGATCAAGACGAAGAAAAAATCAGAAATCGCTACGAAGAATACAACCAGAAAACAGCACCATTGATGCATTATTACCAAGCGCAAGGAAAATTCCACGCCGTCGATGGCATCGGTTCGATAGAAGAAATTACACAGCGTTTGAGTGCTGTTATTGATAATTTATAACATTTTTAGGAGCTGTTCCGGCTGTACGTTCCTATCTTTGTCGCCGAACAACGGCGCCAAAGGATAACCACTGCCATCCGGGCTAGTCACGGAAATTAGAAGATTTCGAGATTATAAGACTGTAAGACTCAACAGTTACACGATTCAACGATTACACAACCAAACGATTCAACAAAAAAACTTTGGAAATACTCATCATCCTTTTTCTAATCCTACTCAACGGCGTATTTTCGATGTCCGAAATCGCACTGATTTCCGCGCGCAAAAACCGTTTGGAAACAGCAGCCAAAAAAGGACATGAAGGCGCCAAGATTGCTTTAGATTTGGCGAATTCACCCAATAAATTATTGTCGACCACGCAAATCGGAATCACGTTAATCGGAATACTTACCGGTATTTTTAGTGGCGATTCGATTACGATTTCAGTGCAAACTTTTGTGAGTGGTTTTGAAAGTTTAAAACCCTATTCGCATTCAATTGCTGTAGCTGTAGTCGTGGTTATTCTAACTTTTTTCTCGTTAGTGCTTGGCGAATTATTACCCAAACGCATCGGGTTGAATCATCCCGAAGGTATCGCTAAAGCGGTAGCCATGCCGATGAAAATAATTTCTATAATCACCGCACCATTCATCTGGTTGCTAACGATATCGACCGAGTTTCTATTAAAAATATTTCGCATCACGCCTTCAGCCGATGGGAAAGTCACCGAAGAAGAAATCAAAGCCATTATTAAAGAAGGCACCGAAGGCGGAGAAGTACAAGAAATCGAGCAAGATATTGTGGAACGCGTTTTTCATATTGGTGATCGTAAAGTCAATTCGTTGATGACGCATCGCAATACGGTTGTGTTTCTGCCATTGGAAGCGGATAAAAATCAAGTTCGCGAATTAATGCTCAAAGAACTGCATTCGATTTATCCGGTTTACCAAGACAATTACGATGACATTGTTGGCGTTGTGAATCTTAAAAATATATTTGCGCATTTTGAAAAAGACAATTTCAATCTTGCCGATATTATGACCGAAGCACCTTTCATGATGGAACAAACCACAGCTTATAAAGCGCTCGAAAGGTTTAAGAAAAGTAGTGTTCATTATGCATTTGTGTCTGATGAGTATGGTATTTTTCAAGGTGTGATTACACTCAATGATATTTTAGAAGCTTTGGTTGGAGATGCGTCAGAATTTTATAAAGACGATTTTCAACTTGTGGCTCGTGAAGACGGAAGCTGGCTCGTTGACGGACATTATTCGCTGCACGATTTCTAAACGTATTTCGATCTTGATGATTTGATTAATGATTATGAAGTAACAACGGTAAGCGGTTTAATCATGACCGAATTGTCGCATATTCCGAAGCAAGGCGAAAAACTGATTTGGCAAAAATTTGAACTCGAAGTCATCGATATGGATGGCGTGAAGATCGATAAGGTGATGGTGAAATCCCTGCGGGGTTAAAATTGTTGTAGGTTGTAAGTTATAGGTTTCTAATAGTAGTAACCTATAACTTACAACCTACAACCAATAACTAAAAAAATGACAGAAGGAAATTTTGTAGACTACGTAAAAATATATGTTTCGTCAGGAAAAGGCGGAAAAGGATCAACGCATTTACACCGTGAAAAATTCATTGAAAAAGGTGGTCCAGATGGTGGTGATGGCGGTCGTGGCGGGCACGTATTTTTGGTTGGCAACAAAGGATTGTGGACCTTATTCCATTTGAAATTCGCACGACACATCAAAGCCGGACATGGTGGCGATGGTGGTGGCGACAGAAGTACCGGAGCCGATGGCGATGATAAATTTATTGAAGTGCCACTCGGAACCGTAGTGCGCGATAAAGAAACCAACGAAATTTTATTTGAAATCACTGAAGACGGAGAAAAACGTGTCTTGGCACAAGGCGGAAAAGGCGGATTGGGCAACTGGCATTTCAGAAGCTCGACGAATCAAACGCCACGTTATGCACAGCCGGGTTTACCGGGTTTGGAAATGGATGTCGTGCTTGAACTTAAAGTGTTGGCCGATGTAGGTTTGGTCGGATTTCCGAATGCAGGAAAATCGACATTACTTTCTGTTTTGACATCTGCGAAACCGAAAATTGCCGATTATCCGTTTACGACTTTGAAACCCAATTTGGGTATTGTTGCTTATCGTGATTTTCAATCGTTTGTGATTGCCGATATTCCCGGAATCATTGAAGGTGCAGCGGAAGGCAAAGGTTTGGGACATTACTTTTTACGTCATATTGAACGGAATTCGACACTGTTGTTTTTAGTTCCTGTGGATACACCCGATATTAGAGCCGAGTATGATATTCTCGTGAATGAACTCACAAAATACAATCCCGAAATGCTTGATAAAGAACGCATGCTTGTGATTTCAAAATGTGATATGCTTGATGATGAACTCAAAGCGGAGCTTAAGATTCAACTCGATAAAGATTTTAAAAACATTCCTTATTTGTTTATTTCTTCTGTGGCTCAGCAAGGGTTGACGGAGTTGAAGGATAAGTTGTGGCAGATGTTGAATGAGTAATTGGTCAATATAAATCATAAAAAAAGCCTCATCATTTGATGAGGCTTTTTCATTTATAATTTGATGAACTTCGTATTCGATATTCCTTTATCGGAATATATCTTTAGAATGTAAGTTCCTGATTTCAATTGTGAAACATCAATTGTATTAGTTTCCGTTGCATTTGAAACGTTTTTGATTCTTTGTCCGAGTAAATTAAAAATTTCGACAGCCTTGATTTCGACGCCTTCTTTTTTAAAGATATTCAAAACGTCTTTCGCCGGATTTGGGTATACTGAAAAAGATAGGGAATCGAATTCGTTTTGGGTTGTGCTTAAAGTTGCCGTGCCGTTAAGTCGGATTACGCCATTGCAATATTCTCCGTTGTATTTTGTAAAGTTACCACCAACTAATATTCTTCCATCATTTTCTATTAGGATTGAATAGACTTCTTCATTAAATCCTGTGCCTGCATCAAACGATGTGTCTGTAGTTCCATTACTATTTAATCGGACAATAGCATGACTTCCATTGCTGCTATCGAATGCACCACCCATTAAAATTTTACCATCAGCTTGTAGCGCAATCGTATTAAAGGTAGCATTTCCAGTTATTACTGCATTGAAAGACAAATCGAGACTTCCATTAGTGTTTAATCGGTATATACCGGTTCCATATACCCCTACAATTATTTTCCCATCGGATTGAATGGCCATGGCATCAACAGTACGTGCAAAAAAATCGATATTGGGCATATTGAAATTACTGTCGGTGGTTCCGTCGGCATTCAAGCGAACAATACCATTTTTAGTAACGCCATTATAAACAGTGAATAAGCCGCATATAAGAATTTTTCCGTCGGATTGGATTTCGATGGCTTTAATTTCTGCAGTTAAACCGGAACAACCTTGTCCTAAAGAAAAAGAAGAATCTATTGATCCATCACCGTTGACCCTTACTACACGGTTAGTATTATTTCCCGACACCAATCCTTTAGAACTGATTAAAATTTTCCCGTCGGATTGCAGATTAAGTTCTTTGAAAGTCAGCGAAGTCAGACTAGCATCCAAATTAAAAGATGAATCAGTAGAAAAATCGGCATTGAAACGCATCAGGTTTCCATTAGGGTTTTGTGGAAGTTTTCCGATGAATAATACTTTGCCGTCAGGTTGCACTTTGGCAGTGCTTACACCATTGTTTGCATTTAGTGGTGTTTTTAAATTGTCGTTGTAAACAAGTTCGCCATTTTGGTTAAGCAGTTTGATGCCGTTATGATAAAGATTGAATGAAAAATCGCTGCTGCCTATGGCCATGATTTCGGTATTCGATTTTTTAACGATTTTATTGACTTTCGTTGTAGTGATGAGGTGTTTATTCTCGATGATGTAACCATTTGCATCCAAACGAGTAAAGCAATAACGGATAACAGTGTCAGGCGAATTAATATAAAGACTGGCTAAAATAGAACCGTCAGGTTGTGATTGGACATAAGTAAGACGGTCATCGTTATCAATATTTTGATAATTAAACGTTGGGTCAAACATGCCGTTGCTATTGATTCTTACACGATTCTTAACGGCAATTTCATTGTATTTGTCAAAACTTCCACATACAATAATATCTCCGTTTGGTTGTAAATCGATACGGCCTATAAAACCTGGATTTGCCGTTCGCTTAAAGCCCGTTCCTATATTAAAAGTAGGATCTACGGTTCCGTTGCTGTTTAATCTGATTATAGTGTCATCAGCTATCGAGCTGCCTTTTTGTACAATTAAAATCTTATTATCGGGCTGTACAATTACAGAAATGAAATTTGACAATCCCATATTAAACGTGGTGTCTAAACTTCCATCGTCATTGAGCAAGTATAGTCTGCGTGTGACATCTACGTATCCGCCAACAAGAATTTTCCCGTCAGGCAATAGGTGGATGGTATCAAAACCATTAAATTGACCAACAAAGCTGGTAGGATTTGTAAACGAGTTGTCTAAACTTCCATCAGCATTCAATCGAACTAACACATTTCCGGAAGCGTTTAACATAGCGCCAGCAACGATTATTTTATTGTCGGGTTGAATTTTAATATTCGATATAAAGCCTTCTGAAACGAAAATTCCGGAATTGCTAAACGAATTGTCAATACTTCCATCACTGTTTAAGCGAATGATCTTGGCAATAGGTGTCCCGTTATAAGAAGTAAATCGTCCTCCAACTAAGATTTTTCCATCGGATTGTAATGCCATGGTTTTTACAACCTCGTAATCAGCACCAGACCCTACTGTTATGAATCCTAGACCCGTGTTAAAAGTAGGATCAATAGTTAAATCGGTGTTTAGCCTCACGATTCGGGAACAAACATTATCAATGTAGCTTTCGTAGATGTCATTGTATTTATAATATACAGTAAAACCACCGATGGCTAAAATCTTTCCGTCTGGTTGTGTAATTGTTTGATCTACGTTAAGATTGAACATAGGCAAATCATCCCTATGATTAAAAGACAAATCAACCGCAGCTTGGTTTTGGGCTTGGAGCAAGGAAACAAAAAACAGGGTGAATAATAAGATATTTTTTTTCATGTTGTTCTGATTTAGAATTTTAAAGATACTAAGTTTTACTAGCAAAAAAGAGTTGTGAATTAGGATTTGATGGGTTTGAATTAGAATTTGATAATAAATATTAATTGATTTTTGTCATTAGCCACCGCGATTTGGATTTTTTATTTATTGAAACTTCAACTTAACCGATTTCGCGATAGGGATAGCAACGGTATCTTTTTGCGCCGGCGTTCGGCGTAAAAAATTTAGTGGATAGCCCGGCCATTCGCCCAAATTTAAATCATATAAAAAATCAACTACAACGTTTTAGTTTTCACGAACTTCCTTTCAGAATTTTGAAAAATGCTTTATATTCGCAGGCACGATTTGAGATTGGTGTTGTGTCGATGTAACAAACGACAGCTTTTTTCTACTATTATCTCACTTTACTAACTTATACCAATTTATACAATGAAAAAAATTATTTTATCCTTGATCGTCGGGATCATGCTTTTGCCAATGAGTGTGAAAGCAGACGAGGGCATGTGGTTTTTGATGTTCATCGAACGTTTGAATCACCGCGACATGCAGAAAATGGGGTTGCAACTGACTGCAGAAGAAATCTACAGCATCAACCACCACAGTTTGAAAGATGCTATCGTACAATTCAATGGCGGTTGCACAGCCGAATTGATTTCGAAAGACGGTTTGGTACTGACGAATCACCACTGCGGTTATGATGCTGTAGCGGAATTATCGACAGCGGACAAGAATTATCTTAAAGATGGTTATTGGGCTGAGAATCGCAAAGCTGAGAAAAAACCATCGAGTTTGTACGTGCGTTTCTTCGTGCGTATGGATGATGTTTCTAAAAGAATTTTGGCTAAAGTCAACGATAAGATGACCGAAGCTGAAAGAGAAAAAGCAGTGAATCAAGAGATTGCTTTGATCGAAAAAGAAAATAATGAAGGTGGGAAATATACGGTTTCTGTGCGTTCGTTTTTTCAAGGCAATGAATACTACTATTTCGTATACCAAGATTATAAAGACGTTCGTTTGGTTGGCGTTCCACCAGAAAGTTTAGGAAAATTTGGAGGCGATACTGACAACTGGGAATGGCCACGTCATACGGCAGATTTCTCGATGTTTAGAGTGTATGCTGACAAAGACGGAAATCCTGCAGATTATTCTGAAAACAATGTACCATTGCAACCAAAACACTATTTGCCAGTGAATTTGGCTGGAGTGAAAGAAGGCGATTTCGCGATGATTTTAGGATATCCCGGAAGAACCAATCGTTGGATGCCAGCGGGTGGAATCGAGCAAAACGTGAAGTTTTCTTATCCTGCTTGGGTGGAAGGTGCCAAAACCGGAATGGATAATATGAAGAAATATATGGATCAAAGCGCAGCGTTGCGTTTGGTGTATGCTTCAAAATATGCAGGAACTGCGAATTACTGGAAAAATCGCCAAGGAATGATTGATGCGTTGACGAAGTTTGGTACTGCAAAATCGAAAGCAGCACAAGAAGCTAAGTTCGACAAATGGGCGAATCAATCAGCGAATAAAGCAAAATATGGTAATGTGATTACGAACATCAATAAGTTTTACAGCTTAACGAATGAGAAAGCACGTCACGACAACTATTTGCAACAATTATTCAGAACGACAGCGTTTGGTACGATTGGTAGAACCATCGGAAAGCAATTGGATACTTACGCTAAAGCCGATGCTGCAAAACGTAAAGAATTGGCTCCTGTAATCACTGAAGCTGCTGAAGAAATGTTTAAAGAATTGTATATTCCTGCTGAAAAAGATTTGTTGGCGGCGCAATTGAAATTGTATGCTACGAAATCTACAGGTTATGCGATTGCACCAATGGTTGATAAATTGGCTAAAGAAAACAACAATGATTTTACAAAATACGCTAGTGCTGCTATCGATATGAGTATCTTAACTTCGGTTGATAAAATTAAAGCGTTCTTAGATTATCCGATGCAATCGGTTTTGGATAACGACCCGATTTATACTTTGTCTAATGATATGATTACGCACATCAATTCGAAATCGGATGCGATTGCTAAAGCACAGAATGATTATGGTGCTGGTTTCCGTTTGTTGGTGGAAGGTTTGAGAGAATCGAAATTGGGTACGATTAAATATCCGGATGCGAATTCAACCTTGCGTTTGACTTACGGAAAAGTTCGTGCTTTACCTGCGGATAAACGTAATGATGCTAAAATTAATAACTATACTACGATGGATGGTATGGTGAAAAAATACAAAAAAGGCGACGAAGAATTTGATATGCCAATGCGTGTTATAGAAATGAACAAAGCCAAAGATTACGGAAGATTTGCTGATAAAGACGGATCGATGCACGTGAATTTCTTGACGGATAATGACATTACGGGAGGAAATTCTGGTTCACCTGTTTTGAACGGTAAAGGCGAATTGATTGGTTTGGCTTTCGATGGCAATATTGAAGCGATGGCTGGTGATGTAATCTTTGATAAGAATTTGCAAAGAACCATCAATGTTGATATTCGTTATGTATTATGGGTGATTGAAAAATACTCTGGTGCAAAAAATATTGTGGATGAAATGACTTTGGTGAAATAATCCAATCCTGCATTTAAAAGAAAATCCGTCTCGTGGTTCATGAGACGGATTTTTTTATGGGTAAAAGTTAACACGGATTTCACGGATTGGCACGGATTATTATTTTGCCTATTCGCTTAAAGACTGTGTTCAATATTGTTTCTTATTCTTTCTTTAATGAATGATTTTCTTCGTTACTTCGATACCATTGTCTAATTTGATTTTGGCCAGATAAACGCCATTGGCAAAGTTGAATTTGGTTTTAAAATCAAGACCAATTTCTTTAGAATACACTTGAATTAATTTTCCGGAAATATCATACAACGTAATGTTGACCATGTTTTTAGAGCTTTTGATTTGCAATTCGTGGTTGGCAATAAAGGCAGTTACATTGGCATTGGCATCAAAAGTTTCTGTACTTAAAGCAGTATCGGTATAACGAAGTACAAATCGGTCATTAAATGATCCTGAGCCAGAAGTGAAAGTATAGGGACTGTGTTTCAAATCGTGAATGATATTCAGATCTCTGTCTTCGATATAAATATTATGATTCTCAAACAAACCATCTACAGCATCAAGGCCTAAAGAATAAGTATCTTGTACTAATGATTTAAAGCCTAAAGTTACTTGATCTGTTTCATCAAAAGGCAACGGTCTTCCTTGAATAATCAGCTTACGCTCAGGAATGATAGAGTACAACAACATGCCAGATTCATCGATTGGTACTCCATCATACATTCGGTCGTAATCTAAAGTTGCATCGGTTATATAACCTACTAGAATTTGGCTAAAGCTACCGCTGTTACTAATCAAGTCTAACCAAATGCGACTTTTTTCAGTAACAGTATTTTCGTCCCGAGATGGATTATTTATTGGAATACTATTTCTAAAAAATCGATCATTGCTTCCTGCTACTCTCATCGAATTTTTGAAAGTAATAGTAGCACCCGTAGCCGCAGTACCTGTGCTTTTAGCAAAGAACCCTTGACCAGATGCGATAAATCCGTTCGGAGTTACACCTCCTGTACCTGCTTGAATTCCTCTCGATCCGACAGAGCCAAGACTATTCCACGCAGCATAATCGTTGTTGTTGTAGTTAAGTGCAAAGCTTCCATAAAACGGATTCGGATTGGAGGCACTAATCGGAGAATTATGCGTCCAGAAATATATCGTTCCGTCAATAATTGGCGTGTTTAAAGGATCCGTTAGAAATGCTTGAGCATCAAGAGCTGACGGATAGGGATTGCCTATCAAGTTATATTTGTCATCGTTTACCCCAACACCCAATGTACCATGATAGATTGGAGTTGAAATAATTCCATTATTTGGAGTACCAATGAAGTTTGCGGGATAAGTTGCTGTAGTTCCAACTATTGGTGAAAAGGTTTGAGGTGCTCTGACGCAATAACCCTTAATAGGATTCATAATGGTGGCGGCTGTTTCGTTAGTCCAGTTACCCCCTGCATTACTTATAGTCGGAATCCAACTGAAATATTTATCTGATAAAGTAGCTGGAGACAAACCTCCAGCACCGCCTAAAGCAAAATTAGAAGCAAAAGTTACCGGAGAACCCCAATAAGTAAAGTCATAACGATACATGGGTTGGGTAATTCTTTCGACAGTGATGATTCCGGAATTGGTTGCAGTATCATCAATTTGTATTAGACTGGCATTATTATTAATCTTTAAAGTTCCGGGTGCAGTAACCGTCAAACCATTGGTAAGGATTAATGCATCGGGGTCATTAAAAATGACATTTCCTCCGGTTATAGAACAGCTACAACCTGATAAATTTCCTGATGAAGTATAACTTCCTGTAAAACTCAAACTTGTATTTCCAGTTGGTGTAGCAGGCAGCCACCCCGACCCGTTCCATGTTGAAGAGGACATGGTAATGGTTCCTGTGCTTGTTCGTGTACAACTTGTTATGGGTGTAGTCACAGTTGCGGTATATACTACTGGAGATGGTGCTTTGGCGTAAATTGTTGGCTGATTCAAATGGATGGCTGGATTGTATGCCGTGGTTGCTCCACTATCAATAAATAAGTTTGCAGTCGGTGACCAAGTAATTGGAATTTCAAAACCAAAAGTAATGATGGGCCTATTGGCATTTGTAGTTCCTGTCAGTGATGCACAAGAGCCGCTCCCAGTTCTGGAAATGGTGCTTACGACAGCCGGGGTTGAAACGGACACAGTACTAGCTATTCCAGAAGTTCCCGTATGACAAATATTGATAACCACATTTGATGTACCATCCCAAACAAACGGGGAACTGAAAACGTGTGTATTCAAACCCAAAACAGGTAACAGATTTACAGTGCTAAAGACATTTGTAAACGATGGCGTTAGATAGGTTGAGGTCAAAACTGTGGCTGGCGTATTGGCCATGCTAATAGCATAACTTCCCATCGCAATAGTTCCTGCAGTAGTAACATTAAAAGCAATCGAAGTGATATTACCACCCGTAATCCCGGCTCCATTAAGTTCCGCTTTTGTGAATAGATATTGTATTCTTACTTCAGTAGTAGTTCCTTGTCGATAAGAAGTATTGGCTGCAACGGAACTTCCAGAAGCTGTACCAACGGTAACTGTCCCTGTATTTGGTGCTGCAACAAAAGTCTGAATTGTATTGGGGCATATATTTATGGTGCTCGGAGAAACCGTTATCGGATTCGGAAGTGGATTTACAGTAATGGTAACATCTTTAGTTTTTACGCACGAAGCCGGAGAAGTTCCTGTAACGGTATAGGTAGTGTTTACCAAAGGTGATGCAGTAACTGTAGCGCCTGTTGTAGCACTTAATCCAGTCGATGGGCTCCAAGTATATACATAGGTTAAATCGGTACTACTAGCAGTCAAATTTGTGCCACTTCCTATACAAATAGCGGTATCAGGAGTTAGTGTTATCACCGCAGGTTTGGTACCTGTAAATTCGTCAGCACCAATATCGGGCGTTGTTACACTCCTTACTGCGGCATCATAATCATCAAGAACAGCAACTGGTGTTCCTCCGGACTCGATATCAGTACAACCTGCTGTTATATGTAAATCTGCTGTAGCGGTATTTGTGAAAGGGATTACGATAGCTGTATAACTATTGGCATCACCACCTGATGCTGTTTTCCAAGCTGCGAAAGAGGTGTCTGTCGCATTGCTCAATCCTATTGTGGATGCAACAGTACAATTGAGTACATTATAATTAATTGTAATGCCTGTGAAAGAAGAACTGGTATTGACAATCGCATAATTTTTACCACCGCTGGTTCTCGCCATCGCAAAAATATTATTCTTGATGTCTCCACTTCCAGCTGCTGCATTGAATTGGAACGCCGCAGAAACCTGATTGCCTGCATGGGTTCCTCCAATGTAAATACTATTATAATAATAATTTCTGGCTCCGGTAGCTCCGGCATCAAAAACACCGACAGCCTGTACTGTGTTGTTGTTGATAATTGAAATCATGTTGTTTGCAAAAGTCCAATTTCCACCATTTGGTACAAAACCAATGGTGTAATTGGCGGCCCCAGTGGTTGAATTGGTCAATCCGTAAATTCTATTTTTAGAAATCGTTCCTCCGGCAGCAGTGCTGGCTGTTACGATAGCACCTACAGTTACGTTGGTTACGGTTACAGAAGTTGCATTGATAGCAGAAATCGTATTACTGCTTATTGTGGTAGCGGCTCCGGTTGAACCATAATAAATACCAACAATTCCTGTAGCGGCATTTGTTGTTGGCGTGTTGATATTGGAAATTGTATTGGAGCTTATAGTAGCGTTATTAGTTCCTTGTGCTTCAATGGCTCTAATGAATGCGCCAGTTCCTGTAGCACTGCTTGTCATCCCATTGATGGTATTTCCGGTAATGGTATTGGATGTTGCCCCAAGCGGATTGACATAAATACCTCTGAAAGCACCGTCATTGGCCGAATTTAAGGTTGAAATCGGGTTATTTGTTACATTAATTGTAGAACCACCGGTCACCGTTATTCCTGTTACGATTGACGCAGCCGGAACCGAAATGGATGCAATCGTTGTGATCGTATTCGTGCTTATGTTTACTGTAGTACCGTTTGATGAATTGATCGCAGAAGCAGTACTTGTCCCGCTCGATAATGTGCCAATTATGTTATTCGAAATGTTTTTTGTTGGAGAAGCAGCGGTATTGCTGATTCCAACCACAGGACCTGAATTTGCTGTGAGTGAGGAGATGTTATTGCTATTGGTGTTACAAGTTGCGGTACCTGCAGGCTGTGCATTACTAATGCCTGTAACGCCTGTACTAGAAGTCATTGCGCTGCCCAATCCCGAAAGCGTGTTGCTGTTTGTATCCAGGATGGTCGCGCTACCATTGGCTCCGATGACGATGCCACTGATGGTGCCCAAAGCTGTAATATTGCTGATTGTGTTTGTAGATACCGATGATGTTGCACCTCCAAAGAAGTTCGCATTCACAACTGTTACATTAGTTCCGGATAATGTCCAGTTAGAAAATGTATTGCCTGTAATGTTTTTTGTAGGACAAGGTGTGGCTCCATCGCTATTACTCCACCCCGTAACAGTACTTGCACCTGTTGTGGTTATGTTAGAGAAATTATTGTTATTGTTATTAATTACAGCTCCAGCAACTGAACTTGCAATGTCTGAATATAGGGTGAGTGAACCTGTCAATCCACCTTTTGTAAAAGTACCGACGATATTATTGGAATTGATGTTTTTAGTTCCTGTAGCTGACAACGAAACGCTATTGGCTAAAAAGATTATTGCTCCACCAGATGAATTTACACTTAAATTGGTAAACGTATTGGAACTAATATCCTGAGACGCTGTGGCAGCAGTATTAATAATAAAATTATGTGAGGAAGCAGATGTAGCAGCAACCGTATGAGTAATTCCTCTAAAATCATTTGAAAGAATTGATAATGTCGCTAGCGCACCACCGGCAGAATTTGAAATTCCTCTAAACAAACCCGAAGTAGCAGCAGTATAGGTTACTAAATCGGTACCTGCAATTCCTAAGTTATTGTTGCTAATGGTAATGCTACCGGTTACAGCACCAGAATTACTAATTCCTGTAAAATTCGACCCAGTTGTACTTGCGGAAGTAAAACGAACGCCACGAATACTATTATAACTTATATTGGTTGTTGTATTCACTCCTGATGTGTTGATTCCGGTAAATGAATTGGCAGCGTTAGCATTCATAGTAATATTTTGAATGACGTTAGGAAGTCCTATTGCTCCAATGTTGAGTGGCGTTCCTGTTGCTGTTGAGTTGATTCCTCTAACGGTGCTTAACGCTGTTGATGTACCTAAAGTCCCAATATTGATACTGTTCGCTGCTACCGGATGTCCAATAGTATTATTGTTGATGGTATATATTCCGGCTCCAGCCACATTGATTCCATTAAAATCAAAAGAAGCAGCAGCTATTCCGGAACTGCTAATAGATTGAACGGTATTGTTTTGAATATTGACTGTTAACGCGCTCGACGTATTGATTCCTGTTATTGTACCTCCACCAGCAACTGAACAACTAAGAGTAATGGGTGCGGCCGCTAGTCCAATTGTGTTTCCTGTAACCGTTCCAATATTGACGGCTCCTGCAGTTACATTAATGGCATTGAATAAATTAAAAAAACCGACGAATGAAGTGCTGTGTGCAATTCCTGCAATGGTATTATTTTGAATACTACTAGCAGTGGCTCCAAGGGTAAGATTGATGGGATTAAAGACGGCACCGGTAACAGTACCTGTAAAATTATAGGTTCCTGTTCCAGCAGATGAGCTATATCCGATAGTGTTTCCTGTTACAACAAATGTTGCTGCAGCCGCAGTATTGGCTATTCGAATTCCAGAATGAATCGCTGTTGCATTTAATGTTCGGGTTGCGGTTTGATAAAATCGATTGTTAGTAATAGAGGCACTATTTGATCCAATTGATGCTAAGTCAATACCGGCAGAGGCGACAGTGGAGCTGAAATAATCATAAATATTATTATTAGTAATTGTAGTTCCGCTGTTTTCAAAACCTGGAGTTCCTGTAAAACATATCCCTTTTGTTGGTAAATTAACACCTGCTGGTCCAATAGTACAATTTGAGATCGTATTGTTATCACTACCTGTTACGGTTGATGCTGCACCAAAAAAAATATTTCCTCCGGCAGTTCCTGATGCCATGGTTGCGGAACCTAAAACTGTAGTATTAGTAACGGTATTGTTGGTGGCGTCCAATTGAAAACGAATCGTACAGGTTCCTGAAGTAGCAGATACTGTTGTATTAGAAATGGTCAAACTATTTCCACCAGTGTTTAATCCGTCAACGGTTACATTGTCAGCGCCATTAAAATCGATTAAAGGATTTGGGGCGGTAGTAGCTCCAGTTATTGTTCTTGGTCCACAACCTCCTGGTTGGATTGATACTGAAGTCACTCCGGCAACTTGATTTAAAGCTGCGGTAAGTACACCTTCATTGGTATCATTCAAAACAGAAATGGCTATAACACCAGTATGTGTTCCTACGATGTTAATGGCATCGAAAGCGGCTTTGAGTGTAGCATAGTTTGCCAATAATAATGTCCCGGTGGTTGCTGTAAGAACAATATTTCCAGGAATTAATTCTCCGGTTGAACTGATACTCGCCCCAGGTGAATAACCTTGAAAAGTAATTTGCGCCAATTGTGTTGCTGTAAGCCCGGTATTGTTGTTTCCAACAAAAACTTTGGCACCGGTACAACTGTTTGTCCAACCGTTGATGGTGAGCGTTTTAGCAGGAGTCCATGCAACAGCACTACTATTTGCAAAAGTTAAAATATTATTTCCTGTTCCTAATTCTATAATGGAATTGTCAGTTAAAGCCAACGTTCCAACGGTATCGCTGAATCCTGCTGCCGCACCGGTACTATATTTCCCTCCATTCAAAATGACGTTGCTCGTGTTCGCAATGGCATTGGCAATTCCGTATTGTAAAGTTCCTTGATTAACAACCGTATTTCCTGTGTAAGTATTTGATGCAGAAAGGCGAACCAATCCTGGACTTATTTTTTTAATGCCTCCGGTTCCTGAAATCACATTCGTAAAATCGACACTACCGCCGGCACTGACAACATCAAAATTAACCGCATTGTTGTTTAAGTTGATGGTTCCTGAATAAGTGTGTGTGTTAGAAGTATTCAACGATCCAATCGTGGCATTGGTAGAATTGGCAGGAACAGTAATGGCATTCGCAACTGTAGTTGGTGTTGAAATATGACTGATGTAGAGTTTATTAACGAGAGCATTGCCATTTCCTACTTGAATTCCGCCTTGAATCACACCACCTGAATTCACCCAAAGTTCCCCTTCTTCCACAAAATAACCACCAGATAAAGAAGCGACATTGTTATAATTTACTTCAACGATGGAGTATTGTTTAAGGTAAAATCCGACAGAACCATTGCCTTCGGGGTAACTGTTTAAGGTTACTTTTTTGCTGTTCGGGCCATAAACAAGAAAAGGTTTGTTGCCTGAATTATAGATCGGACGATTGAAAGTCAATCCGGCATTGATTGGATTCAGTTCTATTTGTGTTGCGTTCTTTCCGTGAAAGGGAAGATTAAATATTTGAGTTAAATTAGGCGAATAATTTTCAATTTTACCATAAAAATTAAGGCCGTTTTCACTACCAATCGGGCCATCAGCATCAAACTGTGTTACCGATGAAGTATAGGTAGCATAATAAGTAAGGTTGTTAATATCTTTCCAAGTGCCATAATCCAAATACATGGTGGTTTGTAGAATGTTATTTTTAAATTGAATATTTAAATCTGTAGTCGAGTTCCAAGTAGCGGGACAAAGATTTCCAAACCAATTGTCGCAATAAGTTGGAAAAAGCATTCCTCCGAAATTACCTATAGCATTATCGCCATCCCAATTGTTTTGAGCCTGCGTATTTTGCAAGCTTAAAAGGAAAACGATTATTACAATTAATTTACAATTTAAATATTTTATCATAACACTTTTTATTAGGTTTCAGCAATTTTAAATGTTATTTTAAAACCCAGCCAAACTTGACAAAATTACAAATTTAATTTTTTAAAAACAGCGTGATAGCCTTATTTTATTCTAAACATGACATTATTATATTATTCTAATAAACAATAGTTTATAATAAAAAAAACCTCTTAAAATAAAGAGGTTTTTATAAATTATTGAGAAAAATTTAATTTAATGAATTGTTTCAATATTGATATTTTTAAGGATTCAATTTGTGAATTAATTTTTTAGTAACAATTGCGTCATTTTCGAGTTTAATTTTCGCCAAATAAATACCTTCAGCATAAATGAAATTTTCACTGATTTTCAAGGTTTTGTTTTTTGGAATATAGGTGTTGATTAATTTACCTGTGATATCATAAACCGCAATTTCTTTGATAAACTGAGCCGCTTCAACAACCAAATCCTTCTGATAAATAAAAGCAATTACATTTTGATTACTATCAAATGCGTTTGTGTTTAAAGCAGGATCAGTATATCGAAGCACCAATCGGTCATTGAATGTTCCGATTTCAGAAGTGAAAATATAAGGACTTTGTTTCAAATCATGAATGGTATTCAGAAAAGTATCTTCAACATACACGTTTTGATTGTCAAATAAACCATCAAAATGGTCAATACGTAAAGAGAAAATATCTTGCGCCGTTGCTTTAAAACCTAACGGAACAGTATCTTCATCTGAAAATGGCGTCGGCCTTCCTTGAATGACTAAATTCCTATCAGGTATCACAGAATAAAATGTGCTGCTGTTGTTGTCTGCAAAACGTACACCGTCGTAATTTCTGTCCCAACCTTCCGTGGCGCCTTCAATATAACCTATCAGAATTTGATTGAAGGACCCGCTATGTGTTAGTAAATTAAGCCAGATGCGATGTTTTTCAAATTCATTAACAGTATTGTTACTGATTGCTGTGGAGCTAGTTCTAAAGAATCGGGCAATATTTTCTGAAACCCGCATGGTGTTTTTGAAAGTTACATTATTCCCGCTAGGAGCAGTTCCAGTACTTTTTGTGAAAAATCCTTGGCCAATTGCTATAAATCCATTTGGGGCAACACCACCAGAAAGGGCAGCAGTTCCTCGCGAACCCACAGCTCCTAAACTATTCCATGATGCATAATCGCTATCGGTATAATTGATGACATAATCACCATAAAAAGGATCGACATATGCAGTGCTTGGAGCGGAATTGTGCGTCCAAAAGTAAATGGTTCCATCAATTATTGGCGTGTTTACAGGGTCGGTAAGGAAAGCCTGCGCATCAATGGCTGAAGGATAAGGATTTCCTAATAAATTGTATTTGTCATTATTAGTGGCTACTCCTAAACTTCCGTGATATATAGGGCATAAAATGTCACCATTGTTTGGCGTGCCAATAAAGTTAGCCGTGTAAGGAACAAAAACAGTGGGTGTAAATGAAAAAGTTTGTGGCGCTCGTACAATATACCCTTTTATCGGATTCATAATGGTGGCGGATGTTTCAGACAACCAGGTACCAAAACCATTGGCTACAGTCGGAATCCAACTATAATATTTATCGGATAGTGTGAATGGCGATAAATTGCCCAAAGTAAAATTGGATGCAAAAGTTACCGGAGTTCCCCAATACGTATAGTCAAAACGATACATCGGTTGTGTGGTTCTTTCTATAGTAATAATACCATTGTTGGTAACATTATTTACTTGAATTAAACTCGCGGAATTGCGAATCGTCAACTGGCCACCTGTAACAACATTGACAATGTCGGTAACGGTGATGTTGTTGGTTCCATTAACTAATAAATAACCGCCATTGAGCACAGTCAAACTATAAGCATAAGCATCGTATGAGGTTCCGGATATAATCGGATCTATAGCCGTATTTCCTATGACAACACAATCAAACGCTGTCGGAACACCAACAGGATTCCAATTGCTTGCCGTATTCCAATCTGCTGTGGCTCCGTTCCAATTTTTTGAACCTGTTACTGTTCCAGTTCCGGTCATACTAGTGCTTGATGCGGGACAACTGGCATCACTTAACGCAGTAAGCGTATAGTTGGTTGGAATCGAAGGAGAAACATTAAACACATAAGGGTTCGTAGTATTTCCTGTTACTGTAACAGGTGTTGTACCATCAGTATAAGTAAATGTCCAAGGCGAAGTTCCTGTCAATGCAATACTCATCGGAACGCTGCCACTACAAGTTGATCCTGTTCCGGAAATGACAGATGTCGGGCCATTAATTACAAAATTAGCCACCGATCTTACACTAGGATTGTTAGGACAAGCTGCATAATAAGGATAGGTTCCGGGAGTGTTGGTATTGGTTAATCCTGAACCGGAAACGCCGACAGGATTAAAAGGTGTTCCTGTACCAATCGGCACGCCACCACTTGCGGAAGTATACCATTCGACTGTACCTCCGACCACACCGGAAATGGTTCCGGGTCCGGTTACATTCCACTGAAAAGTATTAGTTAAGGTAATGCTTGAACCGGAATATAAAGTAGATATTAAAGTATAAGTTACTCCAGCATTTAATGTGGCGCTCATCAAAGGTTCGTATGTAGTCGGCCCACTATCATCATCGCCGACAATCCAAGTGCCACTGCCACATACTCCGGGATTGAATGGATTAATTACAATATAACCCATACCGTCATATGCCGTCGTTGGAGCCATAGTGAAAGTATAAAATCCAGTAGCACTAACTTGGAAATCGAGTGAGGTATAATTGGATGTTAAACCAGATCCATCAAATTGACAAGTCGGAGAGTTAGCAATAAAAATGAGCGGTCGAATGGCTCTAGGATCTCCACCAGCATCCCAAGCACCATTGATGGTGGTTCCTAAATTTGTTAAATTCGTACAAGAACCTGTTGCGGTTAAAGTCGCATTACCACCCGGGCAAATCGACGCATTGGAAGTCATAGGCGGAGCTGCATTGGTGATGAAAGAAATAGGTCCAACCCAAACTCCTTTGTTAGCCCCACAATTCGAACGCACCCAAACATAATACATAGAACCTGCCGTAAGCCCAGTTAAGCCAACAGTAGTTACACCGGCTGCTGTACTTCCGGTTGGTAAAGTTGCGGGTACAGGATTGGTGGCTGAAGATGAATAAATATAATCATACCCACTAGTAGGAGCCGGACTTGCCGCGGTCCAATTCAGCGTTGCTGTTGTAAATCCGATTCCGGTCACAGGCAGATTGGTTGGGTTTCCACTGCAAGGTAAAGCTACAACGGTAAAGGTATAATCTTCAGTTTCCCCATTGGTAATGGAGTTACACGCTAAAGGATTGGTGTCGTTATAATTGGCTCGAATTCTCATGCGATGATTCCCGACAACTGCACTGGCAGGCACAGTAAAACTGCCGGTATTGCTAAAGAAATAATTTCCTGAACCATATACTTTTTCACCCGAATCATCAAAATCTAAATCGTTATTCCAATCCACCCAAATATTAAATCCGAATGATCCTCCGGTATAAACAGATGAAAAGTTGACAGTGCCATAAGGCTGTTGACTAACAGATTGCGCTACAAAATTGCCATAACCACTTGCTGAATATCCTGAAGCATTATTGGTAATGTTTGCGATACCACCGGTAGTTGAGAAATCACTGATGTAAAAGCTAGAGGATATCGATGTTGAAACACAATAACCCGTATAAAAACTTCCGGAAGCTGTCCAATTGCTGAAACTACCACCACAATCGCTTCGTACAAAAATATAATAAGTTGTGTTAGCGGTTAATCCGGTAACATTTGCTGTTAGTCCAGCGGCAGCTGTTCCGGCTCCGGCAGGCGTTACGTTGCTTGTAGAAACTACATATTGATAGCCATTACTTGGAGCAATAACCGGTGCTGCCCAATTGATGGTTGCTGAAGTTGATGTGATGTTTGATGTGTCTGATAATGATGGTGTTAAACATGACGGACTTAAGGTTACACTAACGTCATCTACAAATAGATACCATAAATTGGCTGGTGAAACTCCATGAAATCCGATATAAAAAACACCTGTACTTGAAGTTACAAAATCAACAGTTTTTTGGATGTATGGATCATTTCCAATAACTGTAATTGTTGGGATTAATGAAGTGGTCATCGAGGAAGACGATGGAGATGTTCCGTATTTTACTTCTAGCAATTCGTTACTTCCAGTAAAATTATAAGCTCGGGTATAGAAAGTCAGTCGATAAGCGGTTCCGGCGTTTAAATTCAAGCCTCGCAGATAAAACCAATCATTCATGGTATTGGCACTATCATATTGAATTCCCATTTGATTGGGTGCAGAAACCGGATTAATAGCTGTTGCATTTCCTAACGAAGTGGTGTTACAAGTTTTCCAAAATTTTGTGTCGCCATTGGTATTATCAACAGCCACACAAGCGGGAAGTGCCGGTTGGGTTACGCTGTCGAAATTTTGAGTGTATGGTACGCTAGTAGCCGTACAAGTTGTAGTTACATTTCCACTTACATAACTACTACTGCATCCATTCGAAGCGAGTATTCTATAGTAATAAGTTGTTGCGGTTGTCAATCCTGTGACATTCAAAATAACGGTTGGATTGGCTACCGAAAAAGGTGAGCCTGCAATATTGGTGGTATACCCCGCATCTGTTGTTACTTGAATGGTATAGTTAATAGCAGCTGATGACCCACCAGTTGGGACAACCCAATTTAGTGTAAATCCAGTCGCGGTTAAGTTACTGGTAGTGACTGCATTTGGCACCGCTACGCATGTCACGCCATTTCCTGTTAATGCTCCGGATGTGTTATAAACCGGACCGCCGGTGCAAGTTGTATTGTTGAATGCATAAATGAAATAATAATATCTTGTATTTCCATTTAACCCTGTGGCGGGAATACTAGTAGAGGCACCACTTTGAATAAAAGTATAACCTGCCCCTAAAGTATTGATGTTAGCAGCAGAGTAAACAGTACCGTTTGAGGGTTGTGTTGGAGCTGTATTGGTTAAAGATTGAATTACAAGATAACCATTGGCACTACCGGAAAATGTTGCTGGAAGTGATGTTGAAGTAACGGTTCCTAACGCATAACCAGTAGCTTGACTCGGAGCCACACAAGGTGCTAATGTTGTAACGCACATTGAAAAAGTTCCCTGATTAATGCCGCTTGAATAACTGTAAACTCTCACAAAATAAGTAGCACCAATGGATAGTCCTGATAAAGTAGTTGTTTCTACTGCAGAGCCAAGTGTGTTGTCCATACAAGAAAGACTGGTCAAAGTTCCTGCGCAAGTTCCAGTAAATACTTGCAAAACAGCATCTGAAAGCGTTGTTGGAGTAACAGTAACAATATGAGAAGTTGAAGTGGCCGTAAAACTATACCATACATCGTCATCGGCAGTACCTACACAACCTACTTGAGATTGCGTTGCTCCAGCTGTAGTTCCGTTGGTGCTCGTAGTACAGGTTCCGGTCGGATTTACTGTCAAAGGTATAGCAGTACTGCAGTCATCATTAAAACCTATGAGCGTTGTGCCGTTACCGGTTAGTGGTCCTGAAACATTATACATTGGCCCGCTAGAGCAGGAAGAATTATTGTAAGCATAAATAAAATAAAAGTATTGTG
This sequence comes from Flavobacterium sp., assembly GCF_031411595.1. GTDB lineage: Bacteria > Bacteroidota > Bacteroidia > Flavobacteriales > Flavobacteriaceae > Flavobacterium. The sequence goes on from NZ_JANOBI010000004.1 coordinate 34,185, forward strand.
TGTTAGAAGCCAATCCGGTTCCTGCAAATGATGTGGAGGCACCACTTTGTACAAAACTAAAAGCAGCTCCCAAAGTAGTAACATTGCCTGCACTATAAATAGTTCCGTTTACAGGTTGACTAGGCGGAGTATTGGTTAAAGAACGAACCACTAAATAACCATTAGCCGTTCCAGAAAATGAAGCCGGAATTGATGAGGAAGTAATCGTTCCTAATACAAATGAATTGGCTTGACTAACCGGAGCAACGCAAGGCGGAAATAATGTCGTTACACTACTGGATACATATGCACTACTACAACCGTTACTTGCTAAAATTCTATAATAGTATAATGTGTTTGAACTTAATCCGGCAACGTTTAAAGTTACTGTCGGAGCACTAATCGTAAAAGGAGATAAGCCTACATTTAAGGTATATCCCGCATCGGTAGTGATTTGAACTGTATAAGTTATCGCTGAAGCTGAACCGCCGCTTGGCGCTGTCCAATTGATAGTAAATCCACTAGAAGTTACACTTGCGGTGCCAACGGTATTGGGTATTGCAGGACAAGTAACGCCCGTGCCTACTAATGGCCCCGATATATTATAGGCAGGTCCTCCTAAGCAACCGCTATTGTTGTATGCGAAAATATAATAATAATAATAAGTGTTCCCTGTTAATGATGTTGCTGTAAAACTTGCAGTAGCTGCACTTTGTATAAAAGTGAGTCCGGCCCCTAAAGTGGCAATATTTCCAGCATTATAAATTGTTCCGTTTGTAGGTTGGGTTGGAGGAGTAGCGCTAGTTGATTGAATCACCAAATAACCATTGGCACTTCCTGAAAATGAAGCCGGAAAGGTATTTGAAGTAATGGCTCCGGCAACAAATAAAGTTGCTTGAGAAGCAGGCGCAATACAAGGACCAAGCAATGTTGTGAAAGTTCCTGAAGGGGTCCATCCGCTATAAATACCGCCGCCGCAATCACTTCTCACGAATACATAATAAGTAGTGTTTGCAATCAAACTACCGACATTTGCAGTTGTGGCTGCTGTAAAAGTACCCGATGCTGATGGCGTAAAGTTTGTTGTTGAAACCACATATTCATATCCATTACTAGGAGCCGGACTAGGAGCTGCCCAATTTAAAGTGGCTGCTGTAGCAGTTATTGCTGTAGTTGCAGTTAAAGTAGGTTTTAAACAAGCTGTAGGTGGAATACAAGAAACACCAGCGAGCCAACCTGAATTATTAACTGCGCTACTGGAACGAAATCGAATTGTTATAGCACCAGTGGCGTCAGTGGAAGTAATCGTTCCGGGACTTGTAGTGCCGTAAAATGAGCCTGCTGGGCAATTGGTTGCATTGGTCCCAACCGGAAGTCCCGAAGATATTGTTGGAGAGGCTGTGGTTGGGCCATTGTATATAACCATGCCATCTTCTCCGGATTGTAAATCAAAAGCATTAAAAACCAATTCCACTTTATTAGTTCCAATAGATGGAGTAAAAGTAATGGTGTAATCTTTGGAAAGATTATAAGAATCATTAATCCCTCCTTGGTCAGTAAAATTATAAGTAGTCCCACACGTTACTGTTTGACTACAATTTGCAATAGCTGGTATGATCGTATTCTCTGAGGCTGTGGTCGAGGTCCAGGCGATATCATCTATATATCGCAATTCTGTTCCTGATGCTCTTTCATCAATGATTTGTACATAGACATTGGTTAAACCTAATGCACCTATATTTATTGAAGATTTAAGCCATACAATACCGGGTGTTACCGAGCCTCTGGATGTCCAAGTGACTCCGTCTGGTGAGGTTTGAACTGTAAATTTAGGTGCTCCGGTACTAATACTGTTTCGTTTGTAATAATAAGAAAAAATACCTGGAGTACTAATCATTGGAGTCCTTATGAAATCTCCAACACCGTCTAATTCTAGTTGATTTGATCCCGAATTTGCAGTTGTAACTGTAGTGTAAGCAATAGAATTGTCAACCCACGTACCTCCGTAAGTTGGTAATCCGGTTCCGATGCTTTCGTAAACTTGATAATTAGCACATTGAGAAGCAACTTCAGCAGTGTTTAAAAAAAGTAAAGCGAACAGGATAATTTTTAAAAAAGAATATAGAGGAACCACAACACTTTTGTGTTTCAATTCAATTCTAGATAAGAGCACTGCTGTGTGGTATTTTAATTTCATATGCCTTAAATAATAAAAAAACGGGTTGTAAAGTTACATTATTTTGTGCTTTCTTTTTGAATAATGTTGATAAGTTGCTTTTAAATTGTATAAAATGTACATCATATGCCAATTTGTTTTAGATATCTGTCATTTTATATTGTAAAATATTGAATAATGTAAAATCGGTGTTTTTCGTTTAAAACATACTGTTTCGATGAGGGATTATCAAAAACTGAAAACCCCTAAATTGCGTCGAACAATTTAGGGGTTTTCAATAGTTGAAAAAATAAATTACCTTTTTTGAATTAATTTTCTTGAAATCACCATGCCGTTTTGAAGTTTGATTTTGGCAATATAAATCCCTTCAGCACCATGGAAAAACATTTCAAAACTATTTTTTGGAATGTCTAAAGTTTGGGTAGTGATTAATTTTCCTGTGATATCGTAAAGCGCAATTTCATGCAGCCATTCACTAGAATGAACCGTTAATTTTCCTTGATTCAAAGCTGCCGTCAAATCGCTATCAAAATCTACGGTCGTTGTTCCTAACAATGGATTGTTGTATCGCAAAACAAATCGATCATCAAAAGTGCCAATGCCTGAAGCAAACGTATATGGACTTTGTTTTAAGTCATGAATGATATTGAGCAAACGATCTTCTAAATAAATATTCTGATTTTCAAACAGTGCATCAAAATGATCTATTCGTATCGAAAAATTATCATTTAAAGTAGATTTATAACCTAACGGAATTTGATCATTACTACTAAAAGGCAAAGCCCTTCCTTGTATTACCAAGTGTCTATCAGGAATAATCGAATACAAAGTAATACTATTGTTATCCGTAAAACGAACACCGTCAAAATCCCGGTCATAACCATTGGAAGCGCCTTCAGCATAACCTACTAATATTTGGTTGAACGATCCGCCAGTGTTGATTAAATTCAACCAAAGGCGGTGTTTCTCAGTGACATTAGATTCCGAACGATTCGTATTAGAATTTACTATGGCATTTCTAAAAAACTGATTATTATTATATACTCGCATCGAGTTTTTGAAAACTACGGGATCGCCACTCGTTGCTGTTGCAACACTTTTGGTAAAGAAACCTTGTCCTGAAGCGATGAAACCACTCGGAACAGTTCCGCCAGATCCAGCAGCAGATGTGGTTCCGGTACCACCCATTTTATTCCAAGAGGCATAATCATTAGCGGCATAGTTGATTACATAATCACCGTAAAACGGATCGACATTGGCAGCACTTGGGGGTGAATTATGAGTCCAGAAATAAATAGTTCCATCAATGATTGGCGCATTGGCCGGATCACTCAAAAACAGTTCTGCATCTACAGCAGAAGCATAAGGATTTCCTAATAGATTGTATTTGTCGTTATTGGTGCTCAATGGCAATCCACCGAAATAAATCGGACAATAAATATCGCCGTTATTGGGCGTTCCGATAAAGTTTGCGGTATAAGGCACCTTTACATTTGAAGTAAAAGAAAAAGTTTGTGGCGCTCTTACGATGTATCCTTTGATTGGATCCATAATGGTAGCCGCTGATTCAAAAAACCAATTTCCATAACTATTCGCTACGGTCGGAATCCAACTAAAAAATTTATCAGATAATGTATTGGGTGAAAGCATTCCTAAAGTAAAACCAGAAGCCAACGTAACGGGAGTTCCCCAATACGTGTAATCAAAACGGTACATCGGTTGGGTAATTCTTTCGATATTGATGATGCCTATATTATTGACATTATTAATTTGAACCAAACTAGCACTGTCTTTTATATAAAATTGTCCACCCGAATTGATGTCTACAATATCAGTAACAGTAATCGAATTGGATGATTCTATTAAAAGAATACCACCATTTTGAATCGTTAAATTATAAGCATAAGCTTGAAAAGAGCTTCCGGAAATTATAGGTGGGTTCGTGGCACTTGGAATCGTGACACAATCTACCGCGGTAGGAACTGTATTGGAAGACCAGTTGCTGGCATTATTCCAATTATTATCGATAGCGCCACTCCATTGTAAACCACCATTGACAGTTGCAACACCATATCTATTGCCGGCTAAAGCGGTACAAGTAGCATCACTCAATGCGGTAACAGTATACGTTGATGGCACTGCTGGTGTAACAGAAAAAACATACGGATTGACAGTGTTTCCAACTACGGTTACCGGAGTTACACCATCAGTATAAGTGAATGTCCAAGGTGAAGTTCCCGTTAAAGCAATTGAAACTGTAGTTGCTGAACCACTACAAACACTTCCACTACCGGAAATCGTTGAAGTTGGTCCATTAATTATAAAATTGGCAGGCGTTCTTAAACTCGGATTACTCGGACAAGCAGCATAGTATGTTGTTGTTCCGGGTGTATTAGTATCTACTAATCCTGAACCTGGAACTCCAACTGGGTTAAATGGTGTGCCGGTTGCGATTGAAGTTCCTCCAACTGCGGCAGTATACCATTGAATAGCTCCGGCAGAAACACCTGAGATATTGCCTCCAGGTGGTCCGGTAACATTCCATTGAAAAGTATTCGTCAAAGTGATGCTAGTTCCCGAGTATAAAGTAGAAATTAAAGTATAAGTTATTCCGGCGGTTAAAGTCGCATTCATCTGAGGCTCAAAAGTGGTAGGGCCACTGTCGTCATCACCAACAACCCATGTTCCGCTACCGCAAACTCCGGGATTAAAAGGATTAATGACAATATATCCCATAGAATCGTAAGCTGTTGTAGGCGCCATTGTGAACACATAATTGCCGGTAATATTGACTTGGAAATCTTGAGCAGCATAATTAGAAGTCAATCCAGCGCCGTCGAATTGGCAAGTTGTTGAATTCGCTAAGAAAATTACAGGACGAATAGCTCTTGGATCTGCATTGGCATCCCAAGCTCCATTAATTGTAGTTCCTAGATTGGTTAAATTCGTACACGATGCTGTAGCTGATAATGTTCCGCTTCCTCCTTGACAGAATGTAGTATCCGTTGTAACCGGCGGTGCTGTTAAAGTGATAAATGTTGTTGGTCCAACCCAAACACCTTGATTGGCGCCGCAATTAGAACGAACCCATACACTGTAAAAAGTACCAGAAGCCAAACCACTAATGTTAGCCGTTAGAACACCCGCAGCTGTTGAACCTGATGGAATTGTTGCAGGTATAGGGGAAGTTCCCGAAGTCGAATAATAATATTGGTAACCACTAGCTGGTGCTGGACTGGCAGCATTCCAGTTGAGTGTGGCTGTTGTATAATTGATGGCACTTACAGTCAAGTTCGATGGATTGCCGCTACAAGCTAAAGCAATTACAGTAAAAGTATAATCTTCTGTTTCACCTGAAGTGATGGCGCCACAGTCAGAAGGATTGGTTGCATTGAAATTGGCTCTAATTCTCATACGATGACTTCCAACACTGGCAAAACTTGGTACAGAAAAACTACCGTTATTGGCAGCGTTATAACTACCGGAACTGTATACTTTTTCTCCGGCATCATCAAAATCCAAATCGTCATTCCAATCCACCCAAATGTTGAAACCAAAAGTTCCACCGGTATAGGCTGAAGAGAAATTCACAGTGCCATATGGCTGTTGACTTACAACGCTAGCTGTAAAGTTCCCATAACCATTGGTTGAGTAACCTGAACCATTATTGGTAATGTTTAAAGTTCCGCCTGTAGTAGAAAAATTATTAATATATCGCGTATTTGTACTACCGGTTGAAACACAATATCCGGTATATACAGTGCCCGTAACCCAAGCACTACTACATCCATTATTAGCTAAAATTCGATAATAATAGGTAGTGTTGGCCGCTAATCCAGTAACGACTTTGGTGGTTGCAACGATGCCTGTAAATGGTGAACCTGCAATATTTGCAGTATAAGCTGCATCTGTTGTAATTTGAACCGTGTAAGTTATTGCGGCAGCACTTCCACCTGAAGGTGCAGACCAATTTAAAGTAAATCCACTCAATGTAGTTGATGCAGTTGCAACCGAATACGGAATGTCAGGACAAGTGGTTCCGTTTCCAGTTAAAGGGCCTAACGTATTGTATATAGGACCACCAGAACAAGTTGTATTGTTATAAGCATAAATGAAATAATAGTACTTCGTATTACCGGTCAATCCGGTACCAGCAATCGTAGTTGCGTTACTGCTTTGTATGAAAGTTAATCCACTTCCTAAAGTGGCAATGTTAGCGGCACTGTAGATTGTTCCGTTGGCAGGCTGCGTCGGAAGCGTATTGGTTAAAGATTGAATCACCAAATAAGCATTAGCCGTACCCGCGAATGTTGCAGGAACTGCTGTGGATGAAACTGCTCCTAAAGCAAACCCAGACGCTTGATTTACAGGCGCAACACAAGGCGGATATAATGTCGTCACATTACCAGTAACATAAGCACTAGAGCATCCGTTGTTCGCTAAAATTCTGTAATAATAAATCGTATTTGAGTTTAATCCTGTGATTACTTTCGTTATGGTTGGATCAACAACAGTAAATGGAGAGCCAGGAATATTGGCCGTATAGGCAGCATTGGTAGTTACTTGAACGGTATAAGTAATGGCAGATGAAGTACCACCGGTTGGATAAAGCCAATTTAAAGTAAATCCGTTAGATGAAGTGCCTGACACCGTTACCAAATTAGGTACAGCCGGACAAGTAGTTCCATTCCCGGTTAATGGACCGGAAGCATTATAAGCAGGCGCACCTGAACAAGCAGTATTGTTATAAGAATAAATAAAATAATAGTATCTAGTATTTCCTGCCAACCCTGTTCCGGTAATGGTAGTCGAATTACTACTTTGAATGAAAGTCAAACCGCTTCCCAATGTTGCAATATTCCCAGCATTGTATGTTGTCCCATTAACCGGATGTATTGGTGGCGTATTGGTCAACGACCGAATTACCAAAAAGCCATTGGCTGTACCTGTAAAAGTTGCAGGCACACTAGTAGAAGTCACGGTACCTAAAACAAATGCAGACGCTTGACTTACCGGAGCAACACATGCGGTTTGCAGTGTGAGTACATTACTACTAACCCAAGCACTAGAGCAACCATTGCTCGCCAATATTCGATAATAATAAGTTGTATTTGGGTTTAGCCCTGTGACTACTTTTGTAATTGTAGGATCGGCAATGCTGAAAGGTGAACCCGGAATATTAGCCGTATAAGCAGCATTAGTAGTTACTTGAACGGTATAGGTAATGGCAGAAGAAGTACCGCCAGTCGGATAAGTCCAATCTAAAGTAAAACCGCTTGGAGTAATATTGTTGACTGTTACAGTATTAGGTACCGCCGGACAAGTAGTTCCATTTCCTGTTAATGGACTGGAAGTATTATAAATAGGACCTCCTGAACAAGCAGTATTGTTGTATGCAAAAATGAAATAATAATATCTCGTATTTCCTGCTAATCCTGTCCCGGTAATGGTGGTCGAGTTACTGCTTTGAACGAAAGTCAAACCGCTTCCCAATGTTGCAATATTGGCTGCACTATAAGTTGTTCCATTAACAGGTTGCCCCGGGAGCGTATTGGTTAACGATCGAACAACCAAATAACCATTGGCTGTACCTGAAAAAGTAGCTGGAACACTTGTAGAAGTGATTGTTCCTATAACAAAAGCAGATGCCTGACTTACCGGAGCTACACATGCCGGTTGTAATGTGAGTACATTACTACTAACCCAAGCACTAGAGCAACCATTGCTCGCCAATATTCGATAATAATAGGTTGTATTTGAACTCAAACCGGTAATTACTTTTGTAATCGTAGGATCAGCAATAGTAAATGGGGAACCCGGAATATTTGCTGTATAAGTCGCATTGGTAGTCACTTGAACGGTATACGTAATGGCAGATGAAGTACCACCGGTTGGATAAGTCCAATCTAAAGTAAAACCAGTTGTTGTAATACTATTAACAGTTACTGTATTAGGTATGGCAGGGCAAGTAGTGCCGTTTCCGGTTAACGGTGTCGACGTATTATAAATAGGCCCACCCGAACAAGCGTTACTGTTGTATGCAAAAATAAAATAATAGTATCTGCTATTTCCATTCAAACCAGTTCCGGTAATGGTTGTCGAGTTACTGCTCTGAACGAAAGTTAAGCCACTTCCCAATGTTGCAATATTTCCTGCACTATAAGTTGTTCCATTAACAGGTTGTCCCGGCAGCGTGTTCGTTAATGATTGAATTACCAAATAACCATTAGCAGTACCTGAAAAAGTAGCAGGCACAGCAGTAGAAGTTATTGTTCCTAAAACAAATCCGGTAGCTTGACTTGGCGCAGCAGGAACGGTACAAGTAGGTCTTAATGCCAGTAAAATACCACCGTTTCGTTCAGCTCCAGATAGTGTAGCCGATCCGTTTCCGGTAGCTCCGACGGTAGGTTTTGTTGCCCAAGCTGCACCTGCAGTAGATTGGTCATTATTTCCTTGACCTACATCAAATAATTCCGTAAGTCCACCAGGCGATGTAGTGCTCCAAACTCCGTTATTCCATGTCGGATTATTACCTGCTGCTTGCCCAAACATGATTATGGCAGCATTGGCAGTTACGGTTGTGATACTTGTAGCAGTAACGCCAGTCTGATTTCCTTGAACTGATATGGTTCCCGGCGTAACATCAAATGGGGTTGTACCATCAACTCCAGAGAATGCAACAATCCCTCCCGATGCACTGTTGGTTCCGCCTCCCAATGCAAAGGTGTAATTGGCAGGTTCTGCTGCTCCGGCGATTTTATACAGCACAGCACCATATCGGTTTGTTCCGCCACCAAGATTGGCGCCGTTAATCAATGTCCACCCTGCTAATGTAGGGGCAGTAGTATTGTTTCCTCCTTTGGCGATATTAGCCAACATTAGATCGCCAGCAATGACTCCCGCAGGTTTGTTTATCGTAAGATTGGTATTGGTTGAGGTTGCAGTGGTTGTATTTCTTAAAGCTATTTGTGCCTTTATCGGATTTGATAGTAAGATGCATACAAGCAATAAAATAACAAAAGATAGTTTTTTTATCGATTGAATGCTATCCAAAAAAGGGAATCTGGAATTGTAGTAATTCTTTTTCATTTGGTTTAAGAAAAAATGATTTGGCTCTACAAAGTTATTTTTATATCGAACAGGATGTTAATTTTTCAGATAACTAACCATTAAACTCGACGAAGTACGTTTTTAGAAATTTATTAGTGATAAACTCTTATAAAACGCTATTAAATAAGGCTTTACGATAAATTAACATGGTGTTTTTTGTCGATTTTTTCTGCTTTTAATGGATTTTTTTTCGATACCAATGCTAAAGTTTAGCTGTATATCAATTCTAATTTTACTACTTTTGAAACTCATTTTTAAAGGATGAATAAACTACTTGCAGCATTATTACTTTTACCTCTTTTTTTATGGGGACAATCGAATTTTGAAAAAGCCGAAAAATTATTCGATGAAGAAAAGTACACACAAGCCAAACCGCTTTTTCTGTCGATTTTAAAAGACTATCCGACCAATTTAAAAGTGATAGAATACTTGGGTGATATTTCGAGTCATTCGAACGATTGGGACAACTCGATTGTTTATTATGAAAAACTCAAAAAATTAAAACCTACCGAAGCTAATTATTACTACAAATATGGTGGCGCTTTAGGAATGAAAGCTAAAGTAGGCGGCAAATGGGTTGCCATCAGACTCATTGGTGACATGCGTGAATCCTTTGAAAAAACATTGCAATTGAATCCAAAACACATCGAAGCACGTTGGGCGTTGATTGAATATTATCTTCAACTTCCCGCATTTGTTGGCGGAAGCGAAAAGAAAGCACAACGCTATTCGAATGAATTAATGAAATTATCACCAGTCGACGGCTATCTTTCCAAAGCCCACATCGACGAATATTTTAAGCGATATACGAGTGCCGAAAAAAATTACAAGTTGGCCATTCAAGTTGGCGGGTCTAAAAACACATATGAACGCTTGGCGCAACTGTATAAAGAAAAATTGCATCAGCCCGAAAAGGCCAGTCAAGTTTTAAAAAATTATAACGAAAAATTCAAATCATAAATGCGTACACATTTTATAGCCATCGGCGGAAGTGCCATGCACAATCTCGCTTTAGCGCTACACAATAAAGGTTATCAAGTTACAGGAAGTGATGATGCTATTTTTGAACCTTCAAGAACTAGATTGGAAAAAAAAGGATTATTGCCAAACGAAATGGGTTGGTTTCCTGAGAAAATTACCACCGATATTGAAGCCGTAATTCTCGGAATGCACGCCAAAGCCGACAATCCTGAATTGCTTAAAGCACAAGAATTGGGTTTGAAAATTTATTCGTATCCTGAATTTCTTTACGAGCAATCGAAGCATAAAACCCGTGTCGTTATTGGCGGTTCGCATGGTAAAACAACCATCACTTCGATGATTTTGCATGTGATGCATTTTCACAATATTGAAGTCGATTATATGGTAGGCGCACAACTCGAAGGCTTTGATACGATGGTGCACTTAACCGAAACAAATGATTTTATAGTCCTTGAAGGCGATGAATACTTATCATCACCGATGGATCGTCGACCAAAATTTCATTTATACCATCCGAATATTGCGCTTATTTCTGGGATTGCTTGGGATCATATTAACGTGTTTCCAACGTATGAAAATTATGTCGAACAATTCGAAGTTTTCATCAAACTCATTACCAATGGCGGTATTTTGGTTTATAATGAAGATGATAGTGAAGTCAAACGCATTGCAGAAGCAGCGACCAATCCTATCAGAAAATTGGCCTACACAACACCAAAATACAAAGTCGATAATGGCGTAACCTTACTCGAAACGCCAGAAGGCAATATGCCGATTGAAGTTTTTGGAGCCCATAACCTAAACAACCTTGCCGGAGCCAAATGGATTTGTCAAAATATGGGTGTTGATGAAGCCGAATTCTATGAAGCCATCGCATCATTCAAAGGCGCATCGAAACGATTGGAGAAAATTGCTGAAAGCCTAACGAAAGTAGCTTATAAAGATTTTGCGCATTCACCAAGTAAAGTGTCCGCGACTACAAAAGCAGTCAAAGAGCAATATCCAAACCGAACGCTTGTGGCTTGTTTAGAGTTGCACACGTATAGCAGTTTGAATGCAGAATTTCTCAAAGAATACCAAGGAGCTCTTGATGCAGCTGATGTAGCCGTAGTTTTTTATTCGCCTGATGCGGTCAAAATTAAGCAGCTTGATGAAGTTTCGTATGAGCAAATTGCGGGCGCATTCAACAGAAATGATTTGATTATATATACGAATCCACAAGATTTTAAAGCGTATTTATTTAACCTTAATCTTGAAAATTCAGCACTTTTATTGATGAGTTCGGGTAATTATGGTGGACTTAACTTCGACGAGGTAAAAGGATTGATTCAATAATTATAGGTTATCAACGTTTAACAAGCTTTTGATGAACAATGGTTTTTTCTGCCGTTTCGATATCGATCAGATAAATGCCTTTCATCAAATGGGAAACATCCATCTTTATTGAACTGTTTTTTTGTCCTGCAATCTTTTTACCATCAAGAGTGTAAATACAAACGGTTGCTATATTTTCTGTAAAATAAATCTCGTTTGTCGCCGGATTAGGATAAAATGATACCTTATTAATATCCCATTGCTGTGTGCTCAATTCAGTACCGCTAAAAATTCGCGCAATCATAAAATCGTTAAGTGCATAACCACTCACCAGAATTTGTCCGGTAGATTGTAGCTTCATATCGTAAACTGATACCCCATTGTCCTCTGGAACAACAAAATTAGCTTTACCATCACTATTAAAAGTTATGTCAAGTTCACCTCCTGGTGTGAGTCTTATCACAAACATATTTCTTTCAGGTGTAGTATAATAAGAGCCTGCAACCAAAATGTTGCCATCGGGTTGCACGACAATGGCATTGCAATAATCAGAAGTGCCCACCATGTTAATGCTGAATCTTCCATCGCCACTAAACGTGTTGTCTAAATCGCCATTAGTAGTAAATCGGACAATACCAACATCTTGTGAGGCACCAATATAAGAATCGGCAGCCATTAGAATTTTACCATCGGGTTGAAGTGTCATATCATAAACCGTATCATTACCATAACTGCTTGCCACTTTTGCAACGGCTTTACCGTCTGTACTAAATGTGGTATCGAGTTGTCCGTCGGTGGTCAATCTTACGGCAGCAAACCAACAATTGCTCGATGCCACAGGATAAGAAAAACCACCAATAAGAATCTTTCCATCGGGTTGTAACGCCATGCAAGTGCCGCGGTCATCACCTTGAACATTAATGCGTTGTTTTCCATTAATGCCAAAGCTGTTATCTAATGTGCCATCAGCATTAATACGTGCTGCTACATAATCGGCGGATGAATAGGTTCCCGCCTGACCTGTGACTACGATTTTACCGTCAGGTTGTAAAGCAACGCCACTGAGGTAATTCATATCTTCATCAAAATCGAAAACCAGTTTTCCTGTTCCGTTAAAAGAGTTGTCTAAGTTACCATCTGGATTGAGGCGCACAACACCAAAAAAATAAATTCCGCCCGGAGTAAACACGTCACCGGCAATAATGATTTTTCCGTCAGGTTGCACCACCACTTCTTTCCCGGCAGCATTGTATCCAGCAAAATTAACCAACAATTGCCCTTGGGTTCCAAAGGTGTTGTCGTAGGTGCCATCAGCCATTAATTTTATAGCAGTGAAGTTATCATAACCACCTACCATAACAATCTGATCGTTTGGCATTACGGTCAGACTGTGTCCGGTATCAAGATCTTCGTTTTGTGTAATCAGAAAACCCGACACTCCAAAATTTAAATCAAGTTCACCGGATTGCGGGAATGCTACAGTTATTGAAAACAGTAGCAAAGAAGTATATATTTTTCTCATTTTGAATTCTTTGCGACAAATGTAATCAACTCGGTTGTCAGTTCTGAGTTGTTGGTTAAAAAAAAGTTATTACTTTTACTAAAGTTAACCGACAACTTACAACAAATTTTAAACGCCATACAACATGTCTGAAAACACTTTTTTCCCAATTCGCAGTTGGTCCGAAGATGACAAACCCCGCGAAAAATTGCTACTCAAAGGCAAAGCTGCACTAAGCGATGCAGAATTAATCGCCATACTTATTGGTTCGGGAAGCAGAAACGAATCGGCTGTCGATTTAAGCAAACGCATCCTAAAAAGCGTCAACAACAATCTCAATGCACTCGGAAAACTTTCGGTGGCGCAACTCAACAATTTTAAAGGAATCGGTGATGCCAAAGCCATAACCATTCAAGCAGCCATGGAATTGGGCAGGCGGCGCAGGGCAGAAGCAGCGATGGAACTTCAAAAAATCAGTTCTAGTAAAACGATTTTCGACATCATGCAACCCATCATTGGCGAATTGGCGTATGAAGAATTTTGGATTATTTATCTCAACAATGCGAACAAAATTATTGCTAAATCGCAACTCAGTAAAGGCGGCATTACAGGAACGGTGGTCGATGTGCGTTTGGTTTTCAAAACGGCTTTAGAATTGAGTGCCGTTGGAATTATTTTGTCACACAATCATCCATCAGGAACTTTGCAACCTAGCGAATCCGACAAGCAGATTACACGAAAGCTCAAAACTGGCGGGGAACAATTAGACATTAAAATTATTGACCACGTCATCATTACTGAAACCCAATATTTCAGTTTTTCAGACGCCGGAATTCTTTGAATGATTTAACATCAAAACACCAAAAAACTTTCCGACTTTTGTTTTTTTTAAATAATAACGATTGAAAAAAGACATTACCCATATTTTCTTCGATTTAGACCACACACTTTGGGATTTCGATACCAACTCTGCGTTGGCGTTCGATGAAATTTTCAAAAGAGATTATCCTACGATTGATACAAAATTGTTTTTAGAACATTACATTCCAATCAATCAAGCATGTTGGGCATTGTTTCAGGTTGATAAAATGACGCATGAAGCACTGCGTTACCAAAGACTAAAACAATCTTTCGATGCGATCAATTATGCAATATCCGACGATCAGATCGAGCAAATTGCACAAGATTACATTCAATTATTGCCGGAATTTAACCACCTTTTTGAAGATGCTTTAGAAACTTTATCGTATTTGAAAGCACGATATCAACTGCATATCATCACCAATGGTTTTGCGGAAGTTCAGTTTCGAAAAATGTCGAATTCTAATTTGTCGCACTATTTCAAAACTGTCACCAATTCAGAAATGGCTGGCGCTAAAAAGCCCAATCCGATTATTTTTCAACATGCTTTGCATTTGGCTCAAGCGCAAAAGAACGAAAGTATTATGATTGGCGATTCCATCGAGGCCGATGTTAACGGTGCTTTAGATTTTGGAATGGAAGCTATTTTTTTCAATCCAAATCAAATTGAAGTTCCTGAAAATATTATTCAAATCAGTACTTTAGCACAACTTAAAACGATTTTTTAAAATGAAAAAATTTGCAGTCATTGTGTTCTTTTTGGTAGGTCAATATTTGCTGGCACAAACCACGGTTAATCAATATCAATATGTTATTGTGCCTACTCAATTTAAATTTACAACGCAAGAAGATCAATACCGTTTGAATACATTAACCAAACTTTTATTAGAAAAATATGGTTTTAAAGTGTATTTCGATACCGATGTTTTGCCAGAAGCATTAAAAGATTCAAGATGTGATAAACTCTATGCCGATGTGGTGAGTTCGGGAAGTTTTATAATAACCAAAATTCAAGTTACTTTAAAAGATTGTCAAAATAATTTGATCTATCAATCTGCTATTGGGAAAAGTAAAGAGAAAGAGTATAAAGCGGCATACACACTAGCTTTACGTGAAGCTTTTCAATCTTTTGAAACGTTGCATTATCAATATACACCAACAAAAAGCAATGCAAAAATAGCAACACCAAACAACGAAAAAGCCATAGTAAGCGAATCGTTTGATGATTTTAATAACAACGAATTGCTTTATGCGCAAACCATTTCAAACGGCTATCAGTTAGTCGATACCACACCGAAAATCATTATGAAGATTTTCAAAACATCAAATCCCACTACATTTTCAGCAATAAAAGGAACCATTCAAGGTGTGTTGATTTCTAAAGACAATCAATGGTTTTTTGAATACTATCAAGAAGAAAAACTAATTTCGGAGAAAGTTAATGTGAAGTTTTAGATAGAAGTTGGGAATAGAAGTAAGTAATTAGTTATGCCATTATATGAAAACGATTGCCTTAATATTCACGCTGCTATTTATTCTCATCAGTTGTAAGAACGACGATAAAAATTCAGCCCAAAAGATTATCCGTATAATTGAAAAAGATACTATTCGTGTTATAGATAGTACCATTATTAAAGAAAGAAAATACGATAACCTTTCGCAAAGTTTTGATTTTAAACTTACTTATTACGAGAAATACGTTGGCAAAAATGTCACTAAGCATTATTGGGATATTATCATATACAACAAGCAAGGAAAGAAAATAGATTCTATTCGACAAAACGTAAATCTCTTTTATTCTTCTTTGGTTAACCTTGATAATGTTAGATCTTATAGAACTGGAATTAACATAGATAAAGAAGCTGTCGATAACTATTATGGGGATTTCATAGTTGCCGATTTCAACTTTGATCATAAAGATGATTTTACAATAATCAATGATTTAGGCGGAAATGGAGGAACATTCTACAGTTATTACATTCAAGAATCCAATAGAAAGTTTAACTTAAACAAATTCTTAACTGACTCGATAGTTTACTTTCCTGCTAAAATAAATAGTAAAAACAAAACTTTGGTAACCTACATTCACGCCGGAGTTTGTGGTTTGGGCGAACATATTTACAAACTTGATCACAAATCAAATATTTGGACAGAAAAAAGGCATAGAATTATAAATGTATGTAAAGAATAACGGCACAAAACAGTTGTCTAACACAATTGCTGATTTAACCCCTAACTCAATACCCATACTTCTCCTTCCAACGATTCTTCAAAAATTCTCGTGTTCCATTTTCCCGACTGTTATTACCAGGCTCATAAAAAGCCTTTCCTGAAATCGCATCGGGCAAAAATTCCTGCTCCGCAAAATTGTTCGCAAAATCATGTGAGTATTTATAATCATCGCCATAACCCAATTCCTTCATCAATTTCGTCGGTGCATTGCGCAGTGGAATCGGAACTGGTAAATCGCCCGTTTCTTTAACGGTTTGTTGTGCATTACCAATCGCCATATACGACGCATTGCTTTTCGGAGAAGTAGCCAGATAAATCGCGCATTGACTCAAAAGAATTCTGCTTTCAGGATAACCGATTGTAGAAACCGCTTGAAACGTATTGTTCGCCATAATGAAAGCCGTAGGATTGGCATTTCCGATATCTTCACTCGAAAGAATGAGCATGCGTCGCGCAATAAATTTTACGTCTTCGCCGCCTTCAATCATTCTCGCGAGCCAATACACCGCTGCATTCGGATCACTGCCGCGAATCGATTTGATAAACGCCGAAACGATATCATAATGCTGTTCCCCGGTTTTGTCATACAACACGGTATTCTGCTGCACGATTTGTAAAACTCGTTCGTTGGTGATTAAAATCTCGTCTTCAGCGGAAGCGTTTACGACGAGTTCAAAAATATTCAATAGTTTGCGTCCGTCGCCACCTGAAAGTCGCAACAGCGCTTCTGTTTCGTGCAATTCAATTTTTTTCTGTTTCAAAATCACATCGGTCGTAATCGCACGCTGCAATAAAGTTTCAAGATCAGCTTTGGTAAACGGATTCAAAACATACACCTGACAACGCGACAGTAAAGCGGGAATCACTTCAAAACTCGGATTTTCGGTCGTTGCGCCAATGAGTGTAATCCAACCTTTTTCAACCGCAGCCAACAACGAATCTTGCTGCGATTTGCTGAAACGGTGAATCTCATCAATAAACAAAATCGGGTTTTTCGAAGTAAACAATCCGCCACTTTGTTTGGCCTTTTCAATGACCTCGCGAATGTCTTTCACACCCGAATTAATGGCACTCAAAACATAAAAAGGGCGTTTCGATTCTTGTGCAATAATCTGCGCCAAAGTCGTTTTTCCGGTTCCGGGTGAACCCCAAAAAATCAACGACGGAATGATGCCTTTCTCAATTTGAAGCGTCAGCGAACCCGTCGGCCCGACCAAGTGCGATTGACTGATATAATCTTCCAAATGTTGCGGGCGAATGCGCTCGGCTAAAGGTGCTTCCATGTTGTAAAATTAGTATTTTTTAATTAATTTTCAGGAGCTATTTCCAGCTGTCCACTAAATCTTTTGCGCCGAACGACGGCACAAAAGGATACCGTTCCCATCTGGGCTAGGGCAATCGTTTCTATATCAAAAACTGACAAAATAGCACAACTTTCGTTTTGGTCATATTTTTGACAAACCGACAACGCACAACCGACAACTCAAACATGGAAGACCAACATTTCAAATTCTCCGCCTCAGTCATAGCACTTCCGTTTCTATCCGTACTTTCGTTATGGATCGTCTTTTGGT
The DNA here is from genome assembly GCF_031411595.1 of Flavobacterium sp. Lineage (GTDB taxonomy): Bacteria > Bacteroidota > Bacteroidia > Flavobacteriales > Flavobacteriaceae > Flavobacterium. Next base: position 51,913 of record NZ_JANOBI010000004.1, read on the forward strand.
TCGGTGTTCGTTTTCATTTTGATATCGAAAATTACGGCATTTACCCACGCACTTTAGAAGGTTTACGCGGTATTGTTTTCAGCCCATTTATTCATGGCAACATCGAACATCTCTACAACAATTCGATTCCGTTATTCATACTAATTGCTGCGTTGCGGTTTTTTTATCGCGATCAAACGTTTCAAGTTTTGGGCTACGGACTTCTGTTAACCGGTGCCATCACTTGGATTATCGGTAGAGAATCGTATCACATCGGCGCCAGTGGATTGGTTTATTTGCTTGTCAGTTTTATTTTCTTCAAAGGCATGCGCACTAAGTATTATCGTTTGGTGGCTTTATCCTTAATGATTGTAATGGTATATGGCGGTTTGGTTTGGTATATTTTTCCGAACGTAAAAGAAGGCATTTCTTGGGAAGGCCATCTCGCCGGGTTGATTGTAGGGTTTGCGTTTGCCGTTACATTCAAAACACCTGAATACAAAAAACTAATTCGCTACGATTGGGAACGCGAGGATTATAATCCGCAAGAAGATAAGTTTATGCAACGCTTTGATGAGTATGGTAATTTCGTCAATTTGCCGCCACTCGACCCGAGCGATAGCGAATTGGCGAAGCAAATGATACAAGAATTACCAACTACATTGCATACCACAAACTCAGAATATGATGTAGTGTATGATGCAGTCGAAAATAAATATATTATAAAAAGAAAAGAGAATCTTTAACTTCTCTGACGAACCGCTTCGTAAAGAAAAGCGCCGCAAGCTACCGAAACATTCAATGATCCGATGCTTCCAAACATGGGTAGTTTTGCTTTTTCATCGACGATTTTTAGCACCGATGGATTGATACCTCGGTCTTCACTTCCCATAATAATGGCCACAGGTTCATTTAAAGCAACATCATAAATATTTTGCTCTGTTTTTTCTGTAGCGGCTACGGTTTTTATCCCCGAACCTTGCAGGTAAAATATCGCATCTTTGATGTGTTCTACTTTACAAATCGGCACATTGAAAACAGCTCCCGCAGAAGTTTTTACAGTATCCCCATTAACCGGAGCGGAGCCTGCTTTTTGAACGATGATACCATTCACGCCAGTGCATTCAGCGGTTCTAATAATCGCACCAAAATTACGGGCGTCGGAAATTTGATCGAGAATAAGAAACAAGGGCGTTTTACCTGATTCCATAGTAGCTTCAACCAATTGCTCTAAATCCATGAAACCGATAGGAGAGATGCTGGCCACAGCACCTTGGTGGTTGTTGGGTGTGAGTCTGTTGAGTTTTTCTACAGGAACATAGGAGAAATTCACATTGGCTCGCTTCATGACTTTCATCAAATCTTTCATTAATTCGCCTGAAATCTCCTTTTGAATGAAGACTTTATCGACTTCTTTTCCTGATTGAATCGCTTCTATGATGGCACGGATGCCAAATATCAAATGTTCTTTTTCCATGGCGCAAAGATATAAAAAAACCACCCCGATTGTGGGATGGTTTTTAAAGACATTTTTATAGGATTAATTTTTGGTCAGGATGAAAGTCTGATTCTGTGCCTGACCACTAAAATCTAATGATAGATTGATATCACCTGTACAAGTTCCTACAGTTCCGTCTCCGGTTACATCGATTGGAATACCGTAATCGAATGACTCATTGGATTGTACTGTTGCAGTACCATCAGCTGGATCAATCGTTACCAGCATATAACTTGTTCCTGTATTTGCAATAAACGGATTGTTGGTACTCAAAATTCTAAAAGTAAATGGTCCATCAGACGGAACATGTGTAACCGGTACGGTATCTCCGGCGCCATAATCAGCCCATGCATCAGCAACTACAGTATAATTACCATCAAATATCGAAGCATCTGCCAAAGGGCAAAAGAATTGTGCTGAATATTGAAAAGGTGAATTTAAATAAGATCCGCCGGTAACTGTAGCACTCGCATTCGTAGCTGAAAAAGTTCTTCCATCGGTTAAAACCATCTCAAATTTTAAGTTGAAACTATCATTGGCAGTGTAAGAGCCATCAGCAATACCAAGCGCAGTGAGTACTTCTGTGAGACTTACATCAACATCGCCTCTTGGATATCCATTTGGACCAGCAGAGAAAATTGATGGGGAATATGATTTTACTATACTTTCCTCTGTAGTTTCTCCATTGGTAGTATAATTTGCATAGAGCTTTATTTCCGATATGGTTGATGCATCGGCACCCTGAGCTTCTAGTGTTGCGGACCATTCCGCTGCTGGATTGGTGAAATCGAAAGTACCTGTATTGATAGATATTGTTCGAAGTACAGCTCCCGCTGTTGTTCCTGCCGATACTTGATTGGCTAGACTACTATTGTCATCGGATTCGCATGATGCCATTAAAATCACAGCAGCTAAAAACAAGTAATGACTAAATCTGTTGATATATGTTTTCATTTTCATTTTTTTTTTAGTTAGCAATTGGACCACTAGCATTATTATCCCAGAATACAGGAACACTTTGATTTGCTTTTTGTGTCATGTTAGCGTTATTATTTACCGCATTAGATGGGTAATATAGTGATCGTACAAAATTACCTGGTGTTGGTGATCTGTCGGGCTGTAGGGTAGTTGGATAGCCAGTTCTTCTGTAGAAATTGTAGGATTCAATTCCGTTTCCAAAGACTGCTCTGAACTGTTGAACGCCTAAAACATTCCATCTTCCGTTGACATCAGCAGCATCCCATTCCGAACTTACTGCATCAGTGAAGTTTGAAACATCGGCGGGAGCAGGTGCAAAGTCGACATCAAAATCAGGATCGCGTGGGCCAAATGACATTACTTTATTGATGGATTTATCAATTCCTTCCATCATTTCAGTTTTTGCCAGTCCGGGATCGTTATTTGCCAGTGCCATTTCTGCTTTCATGAAATTACCCCATGAAGCTAATAATATTGGTGTAATGCCATTACCTCTAGCACCTCTAGGCTGGTTTGTAGCAGTGTTGTATACTTTTAAGAAATTATCACCATCAAATTTTCCTCCGGCTGGATAGACTCCAAATGTAGATTTAAGGAAACCATCGGGTGGAACACCATCGTTATCTCCGTGATCTCTTCCCCAATATCCGTGTGGAAGACTACAAAATGTAAAGCCTCCTGTCACATAGTGCACCGGAGCAGACTGAAGCGAGCATTTTAGGTTTTGTTCATCAACATCGATTTCCTGTCCGGGAACTGCTGCTACTTGTCTGTAGAAATAGTATCGTAGTCTCGGGTCGCTTGCGTTATCCATCGTTCCCATTAACCAATTTGACATATAATCAGAGGCACCCGTCGGAGTATAATTTAGACCATATCTTGGGTGACGGTTGTCAGGATTGGAAGCGCTTGATCCTAACCAACGGTAAACTAAATCGTCACTTGAATTTGTAATATAATCGCCTGAAGCTACAATGTCATTAAATTTAGAAGCAGCGGTATTGTCAACCAATCGGGTTTGCAGATACAATTTCATTTTTAATGTATTGACTGCTTTTATCCATTTGCTATAATCATTATTGTAAAATACTTCTGAATTTGGTTTTGCTGATACAGTGTTAGTGAAATTTACAATGGCATTATCCAACAATACAATCGCAGCTGCATATATGGAAGCTCCAGAATCAGTTTTAGGATTTGTATTCGCCAATCCTTGACCTATTTCGGTGTATGGAATATCGCCATAAAAATCGACCATTGCTGTCATGGTATAAGCTTCTATAAATTGTGCAATCGCTACATGTCGCGTTTTGCCAACAGCTAAAGCCAGTGGTGTCATTGTGCGGATATTCGAGATGATTCCGGCATACGAATTCGTCCATTCATCATCAGAATCTGAGGCTTGATAAACGGTTGCGTAATTTCTGGAATTAGTATTCGACATGGCATACATTCTTGTAAGTTCCGCTCCAAAAAGCGACAGTCCGTCTCCGTTGGTGGAACCACCTGATTCCCAATTTTCATCATTACTAAAGTCTGCATTTCCTTCAATTTGTCTCGCAAAGTTTTTTTCGATGCTATTGAAAAGAAACTCAACATCTGCCTGTTCGGGAGATAAGCTAAATGGATCTTTGGATTTGTCTAATTCTAAAGATTCACAAGAAACATTTACTATTAAACCTATCATTGATATAAGTATAATATATATATTATTTTTTTTCATTTTTAATTTTTTAAATGATTAGAAACTTAGTTTTAAAGAAAACCCATATTTTTTTGAACTTGGACCATTGAGAAAATCAAACCCAACGCCATTTCCAACACCGGTTCCAGATGTATTTGGATCAAAATTAGCTCCTTTTGGGGTGTTAATAGCTCTATAATACAAATTATTCCCGGATACTTTAAATGATATTGCGCTGAACGCAGTTTTTTCTAAAAATTTTGCAGGCACTGAATATCCGAATGATACTTCCTGTAAACGTATTGTGGTAGCGTCATAAATTTGCAACTCACTAGGGCCAAATGCGAAATTTGTAAAATAATAATCGGAATTATTAATCTGCACCGTATTGACGGCACCTTGTTCATTAACGCCGGGTAATACAAAAGTTCTTTCTCTATCTAAGGTCTCATCAATTAATCCTCTACCCAATAATGTTGAAATAGTGCTTGAATATATATCGCCACCTTTGGTATAATTAATCAAGAAACTGAAATCAAAATTCTTATAGGAAAAAGTATTGTTGATATTCATTATCCAATCAGGATTTGCATCTCCAATAATACCGTCATTTGGATCTTGTATATAATTTCCATCAGCACCAACCACCAAATTGCCATTGGCATCTCTTAGGACTCTGCTTCCAAAAATAGCGGTTAATGGAGAACCAACCTGAGCTACATTTCCTAAATTAGAAAACCCGCTGTATATAATTTTATCAGTGTCTTGACCCAAGTCAGTAACTTCAGTGTCGCTTTGGGTAAAGTTCATGCTGGCTTCCCATTTGAATCCATCATCGGAGCCTGTTTTGATAATCACTGCAGTTAAATCCATTTCAATACCATGTCCTTTAATTTCACCAATATTAGTTTTGGTTTGGGTATAGAAAGTTGAAGGGTCGAGCGGTCTGTCAATGATTAAGTCTTTAGTGATTCTTTGGTATAATGAAAAATCAATACCAAATCGATTTTTATAGAACTTGGTTTCCACTCCGAATTCATACTCTGTTAAGAGTTCCGGTTTAAGATCAGGATTCCCTAATGTTTTTCCCACAGCATTGGAGACAATGTTTTGAGATGCTTCTTCAGGGTTAGAGTTTGATTGACTGTCGCGAACATTTAAAAGCAAAGTGTTTGAAACAGGATAACTTCCAAAATCACCAAAACTTGCGGAAGTACCTATGCCGACTCTTAATTTTAAGAAATTTAATCCTTTGTCAGAAGATAATTTTTCGAACGCTGTAGTTGGCAAAAATGATATGCTGGCACTTGGGTATAGTTTAGAATTGTTTTTAGATGAAAAATTGGAAACCCAATCCTTTCTCGCTGATAAATTAAGAAATAAATAGCTGCTATAATCAAAATCTACCTGAGAATAAACCCCTGCGATATTGCGGTCTGCAAAATTTTCAATGGGTAAAGAGTTAGCGAAATTGTAATGTCTCAATACTCCAAATATCTGTTGACCATCACTGGCAACACCATTGCTCTCAAAAGTTTCATTTCTCGTTGTCGCACCAACATTAAAATTTAAGTTTAATTTATCGGTCAGTGCAAATTTTCCATTCAACATGGCATTGTGATCCCAAATCGTGTTGATGTTGTTCCATGTTTCATAGAAACCACTAGCTGTTCTAGCATTCCCGCTGTTGGTGTTGACTCCGCCTTTGTTTTGGTAATTCACATTGGATTCATTATAATTGTCTAAACCGACACGATATAATACGCTAAAATTAGCATTGAGTTCGTAATTTATCGAAGCATTTCCGAAAAAGCGGTTGGTGGTTTGTTTGGTTCCTGTATTGTTCAATGTCCATAATGGATGCTGAATACTGTTGTCCTGTCTGTAATAAACACTTCCTCCCGTTAATGGATTTTGGTAAGGCAATCCTTGAATGTCTATACTTCTTGGCGTAAACCATAAGTCGCCAAATATTGAGGAACCTGTTCCTGTGGCGCCATTACCTTGACTTAAAGCTACTGGCGGTGACACAAATCCCGTTTTAGCATAATTCAACGTACCGGCTACAGTAAGTTTTTTAGAAACTTTTGAGCTACCACCAATAGATAATGTGTTTCGTGTTACTTTATTACCTGGTGTAAAGCCTTCGTCTTCATTATGACCATAATTTAAGCTATAGATTATGTCTCCATCATCTGACTGGCCTTTGAAGTTTACCGAAGTATTCGATATCACACCCACTCGGAAAAAATCTTTTACAGCATCATAAGCTCTCCATTGATAACGAACGCCTTGATATTGAGGAAATGCATCCGAAAAACTAGCTGTTGAATAAGGGTGTGGAAGCGTTCCATTAGCATCGAATGCTGAGCTGTTTCCCCAACCTGTTGTTCCTTCTTTCTCGAATTTTGGACCCCAGTTACTGAAGAACCAACCGAATGCTTGGTCAAATCCGTTTCCATATTTATTTTGGTAATCAGGCAATGAAGCGATTTCATTAAAAAACAAAGAAGAAGTGATGGCAACATTTCCTTTTTTACTACTTTTCTTATTGGAACCTGACTTGGTAGTAATTAAAATGACACCATTTCTACCGGCAGAGCCATATAAAGTTGATGCCGCGAGTCCTTTAAGTACGCTTATACTTTCGATATTGTTTGGGTCTAAATCTAAAAATCGACTCGATCCATTATTACCATTGACAAAATCATTACGATCTCCTTGTCGACCTACTGAGTTGGTGTCGGAGCTAAAAGGAACTCCATCAACAATAAATAAAGCTTGGTTGGAAGAGCTAAAACTTTTGTAACCTCTAATAATTACATTAGTTCCGGATCCGGACATCCCATTTTGAGAAATGATATTCACACCTGAAGCTTTACCACTTAGAATACGGGCAACATCGCTATCGGCTCTTTCTTCAATTTGTGATGCTTTGACTTCACTTACGGCATATCCTAATTTCTTTTTTTCTTTTTTAATGCCTTGTGATGTAATGACCACGCCTTCAAGCTGTACAGAATCATCAGACATCTTAACGGTCATCTTTGAACTGGCAGATAACTCCAAGGTTTTCATCCCTAAGAATGAGAATACTAATTTTTCTCCTTGTTTAGCAGAGATTTTAAAATTCCCATCAAAATCGGTTTGGGTTCCGTTAGGGGACCCTTTCACCAAAACATTAACTCCAGGAATTGGTAGGCCAGACTGATCTGTAACGGTTCCGGTTACAGCAATCTCCTGCGCAAAAGCAAGTGGCGCGATTAACATTAATAAAAATGTTAAAATTTGATTAAACTTTAGCTTCATTTTTAAATTATTTTGAATTAGTTCTATAAAATTCCAAATAAATTGTTAATAAACCTAATAAAAATGTAGCTTTTTATTCACAATTGTGATAATGTTCTAAAACTGAGTTTTAAAACTAATGTGTACTATAGAGTTCGATCCTTTAATCTCCTGCTCTTTTGTACTGCCATTAGCGTATACAATATTGAATAGTCCGTTTTTTGTTGCTAATCCAAATCCAAAACCTATTCCCAGCAAACTTCCGCCGTTGTTTGTGGTTTTGTCCTGATAATAGCCGTAATCAATAATCGAATGTACATAGAGATTGGGCGCGATGATATATCGATACTCAGTGAGAAGCGAAGAGAAAAGATGCGCTTGAAGGCTGTTTTCGTTAAATCCGTGAATGGAATTGATGCCGCCAAAACGATAGAGTTCGTTGACGATATAGATATCGCTGTTGAGATAATAATTCTGACTTTTGATATTAAAATTGTTTTTGTCATTCAGGAAAAAAGTATGTTTGATGTTGGCATTCAGAAACATCTGATCGTTTTTGGTGAACTTTGATTTTCTGGAGCCAATACCGAATTTAAAATCAACTTTAGTTTTTTCAGGAAATAAGAATTCATCGGATTTGAAATCAACAAATTCGAATTGTGTAGTTACAAAGGAATTTTCATAATCACTGATGCTTGACGTATTCTGGTTTTGAATGTCGCTCGACTCTGCAGATTGATAGCCGAGATATAAACGGGTGTTATAATTAAAAAAGTAACCCAAATCGAGTGCGGTCTGTGTGTTCTGAAATGTGCTGTCCTGTTTGAAGATGTTTAGTTGTGCTTTCAATCCAAATGGGCTTTTAAAAATATACGGTAATTCAATCTTCGCATTGAAGGTCTTTTGGTCGTTGCCATCGCTTTTCCAATATAAGGAAAACGTTTCGCCAGTGTTTAGCAGGTTGTTTAAAGTCAAATCAAGGTAGCCCGTTACGCTCACCTTTTTATTCTCATCATTGGCAAACCCTATAAAACCGTCAAAATTATTTGACTTTACCTTTTCGAGATATACGTACACTTTAGTCGAATCTGTTGTAAATAGTATCTCAGGATATCGGGTTTGTTTGACGAAACGAAATTTCTCAATATCGGAATAGATGTTTTTGAGGTTGTCTTGATTGAACAGTTTCTTTTTGTAAATCCGTTTTAGGTTGTGTTTGTGGCTTTCGGGAAATTTATCATAACCATTAATAACAATATCATCAAGATGCCGAATCTTCTCAGTTTGTGCATATAGTTCCGCCGTAAGGTTCTGATTGGTTTTTTTAATATTAATCAGTCGAAGTTTAGATAAAGCAAAACCTTTTTTTTCTAACCGAGTTAATGTCAGTTTGAGGAAAGTTTCGATTTCAGGATAAGGAATTGTCAATGTGTCTTTTTTCGAGTCAAATAAGTCCAATGACTTCAACGCAGAATCTTTACCTATATATATATGTATGAAAGCAACCCTTCTTCCTAGTCTAAATTGATACAAAAATGTGGAGTCATTAATCTTTTGGTTGTTTTCAATTTCAGATTCAATATAGCCGGATTGTGTTAGTTTTTCGGAGAGCGATTTAGTTTCGTTTACAATCGATTTAGCATCATCGAGGATTTTATTATAACCAATAGAATCGATGCTTTTTTGTTCTGCTGTCGATTGGCTGACGATTTTCAAATATTGATTCTGGGCGGAACAATTCCACCCAGCGATAATAACAAATAAGGAGAAAAATAGACGCTTCAATGTCAAACTTTATTTTGATAAAAGTAACGCAAAAAAAAGACAGTTTGTTATAAAATATAATTTGTTGAATACCAGGTTTAAAAATTAATTAATTATGATTTGTTTCATTAAAAAATATTACTACATTTGCAACCCCGTAAAAAGCGGGAAATTTAATATATAAGTAATTTTTAGTATTAATTATGCCAACAATTCAACAATTAGTAAGAACTGGAAGAACTCAGATAACTAAGAAGAGTAAATCGGTAGCTTTAGATTCTTGTCCTCAAAGAAGAGGTGTTTGTACGCGTGTTTACACTACAACTCCAAAAAAACCAAACTCCGCGATGCGTAAAGTAGCGCGTGTACGTTTGACTAATGGAAATGAAGTAAATGCTTACATCCCTGGTGAAGGACACAATCTACAAGAGCACTCGATAGTATTAGTTAGGGGTGGAAGGGTAAAAGATTTACCAGGAGTTAGATACCACATTGTGCGTGGTGCACTTGACACATCAGGTGTAGCAGGAAGAACACAAAGAAGATCTAAGTACGGTGCGAAACGCCCAAAAGAAGCAAAAAAGTAATTTAACTTTTAAGAAAAAGACATGAGAAAAAGAGCGGCCAAAAAAAGACCCCTTTTACCAGATCCGAGGTTTAACGACCAACTGGTAACACGTTTCGTGAACAACTTAATGTGGGACGGAAAGAAATCAACTGCTTTCAAAGTGTTCTATGATGCAATCGATATCGTAGAAGCTAAGAAACAAGACGCAGAAAAATCGTCATTAGAAATTTGGAAAGATGCCTTGACAAACGTTATGCCTCACGTAGAAGTGCGTAGCCGTAGAGTTGGTGGTGCTACATTCCAAATCCCAATGCAAATCAGACCAGACAGAAAAATCTCTATGGCAATGAAATGGTTAATCCTTTACGCCAGAAGAAGAAACGAGAAATCTATGGCTCAAAAACTAGCCTCTGAAGTTTTAGCTGCGGCTAAAGAAGAAGGTGCTGCTGTTAAAAAGAGAATGGATACTCATAAAATGGCTGAAGCAAATAAAGCATTCTCTCACTTTAGATTTTAATCATTAAGAAATGGCTAGAGAACTTAAATACACAAGAAATATTGGAATTGCTGCTCACATTGATGCTGGTAAAACAACAACAACTGAGCGTATTCTTTTTTATACAGGAAAATCACATAAAATTGGTGAAGTACACGATGGTGCTGCAACAATGGACTGGATGGCGCAAGAGCAAGAAAGAGGTATCACAATTACTTCGGCAGCGACTACTTGCGAATGGAATTTTCCAACTACTCAAGGTAAAATTTTACCTGAAACATTACCTTACCATTTTAATATTATTGATACACCGGGACACGTTGACTTTACCGTAGAGGTAAATCGTTCGTTACGTGTACTTGATGGATTGGTTTTCTTGTTTTCTGCTGTTGATGGTGTTGAGCCACAATCAGAAACCAACTGGAGACTTGCTGATCAGTACCGTGTGCCGCGTATCGGTTTTGTTAATAAAATGGACAGACAAGGTGCTAACTTCTTGATGGTTTGCCAGCAAGTAAGAGACATGCTAAAATCAAACGCTGTGGCAATCACTTTGCCTATCGGTGATGAGATCGATTTTAAAGGAGTTGTAGATTTAGTAAGAAACCAAGCTATTGTTTGGGATGAAGAAGGTATGGGAGCAACTTACGAGATTGTGCCTATTCCTGAAGACATGCTTGCAGAAGTAAAAGAATACAGATCAATTCTTATTGAAGCAGTTGCTGATTATGATGAGAATTTGCTTGAAAAATTCATGGAAGATGAAAACTCTATTACGGAGGAAGAAATCAACACGGCATTAAGAGCAGCTGTTATGGATATGGCTATCATTCCTATGATTGCTGGTTCTTCTTTCAAAAACAAAGGCGTTCAATTCATGTTGGATGCAGTTTGTAAATACTTACCATCTCCAATGGATAAAGAAGGTATCGAAGGAATTCATCCTGATGATGCTGATTTATTAGAAGAAGACCAAACTAAAATTTTACGCAAACCAGACGTTAAAGAGCCTTTCGCTGCTTTGGCATTTAAGATTGCTACTGACCCATTCGTAGGTCGTCTGGCTTTCTTCCGTGCTTATTCAGGACGTCTTGATGCTGGTTCTTATGTCTTGAACACACGTTCAGGAAACAAAGAAAGAATTTCTCGTATCTACCAAATGCACGCGAACAAACAAAACCCAATCGATTATATCGAGGCTGGTGATATTGGAGCTGCTGTTGGATTTAAAGATATCAAGACCGGAGATACATTGTGTGATGAAAAACACCCGATTATTCTTGAGTCGATGAAATTTCCTGCACCGGTAATTGGTATCGCTATTGAGCCTAAAACTAAAGCTGACGTCGATAAGATGGGTATGGCTTTGGCGAAATTGGCTGAAGAGGATCCAACATTTACCGTGCGTACAGACGAAGCTTCAGGCCAAACGATCATTTCGGGAATGGGTGAGCTTCACTTGGATATCCTTGTAGATCGTATGAAACGTGAATTCAAAGTTGAAGTAAACCAAGGTGAGCCTCAGGTTGAATATAAAGAAGCTTTCACTAAAAAAGCGCAGCACAGAGAAACATACAAGAAACAATCAGGTGGTCGTGGTAAATTCGGTGATATCGTATTTGTACTTGAGCCGGCTGAAGCTGTTGACGGAAAAGTTCCTGTTGGATTGCAGTTTGTGAATGCAGTAAAAGGTGGTAACGTTCCTAAAGAATATATCCCATCAGTTGAGAAAGGTTTCCGTGAAGCTATGAAAACTGGTCCTTTAGCAGGATACCAAGTGGATAGCTTGAAAGTAACTTTATTGGATGGATCTTTCCACCCGGTCGATTCTGATGCACTATCATTTGAATTAGCAGCAAGAATGGGTTATAGAGAAGTAGCGAAAGCTGCCGGCGCTATCATCCTTGAGCCAATCATGAAAATGGAAGTAATCACACCAGAAGAAAACATGGGAGATATCGTTGGTGATATCAACCGTCGTAGAGGTCAGGTGAATGATATGGGTGACAGAGCTGGTGCAAAAACCATCAAAGCGGATGTGCCATTATCAGAGATGTTCGGATATGTAACAACATTGAGAACTTTATCTTCTGGTAGAGCTACATCTACAATGGAATTTTCACACTACGCTGAAACACCTGCTAACATTTCGGAAGCAGTAATCAAAAAAGCAAAAGGAACCGCTTAATTTTAAGAAAATGAGTCAAAAAATCAGAATAAAATTGAAATCTTACGATCATATGTTGGTAGACAAGTCTGCCGAGAAAATCGTAAAAACAGTAAAAAGTACTGGAGCTGTTGTAACTGGACCTATTCCGTTGCCAACTCACAAAAAACTTTTCACCGTATTGCGTTCTCCACACGTGAACAAAAAAGCGAGAGAACAATTTGAAGTAATGTCATACAAGAGATTAATTGACATTTACTCTTCTTCTTCAAAAACCATTGATGCTCTAATGAAATTAGAGTTGCCAAGTGGAGTTGAAGTGGAAATCAAAGTATAATTAAAGTCTAAGATTTTGGTGTAAAGTATCGGGATTTTCATTCTGATACTTTATGCTTATGTCTAAGAGCAAACAAAAAGAATTTTTTTAATAATCAATAATTAATAATTATGTCTGGGTTAATTGGTAGAAAGATCGGCATGACCAGCATCTTCGACGAGAACGGGAAGAATATTCCTTGTACGGTAATCGAAGCTGGACCATGCGTTGTTACCCAAGTCAGAACCAAAGAGGTCGACGGGTATGAAGCGTTGCAACTTGGTTTCGATGACAAAAACGAGAAACATTCCACGCAAGCGGCCATTGGTCACTTTAAAAAAGCAGGAACTGTAGCTAAGAAAAAAGTCGTTGAATTCCAATTTGAAAATGAGTACAAATTAGGTGAAGTTTTAACAGTTGATGTTTTTGCTGAAGGCGAATTTGTAGATGTGCAAGGTGTATCAAAAGGGAAAGGTTTCCAAGGGGTTGTTAAACGTCACGGTTTTGGTGGTGTTGGACAAGCAACTCACGGACAACACAACCGTTTGAGAGCGCCAGGTTCTGTAGGAGCTTCTTCTTATCCATCTAGAGTATTCAAAGGAATGCGTATGGCTGGAAGAATGGGAGGAGATAATGTGAAAGTACAAAATCTTAGAGTTTTAAAAGTAGTGGCTGATAAGAACCTACTTGTGATCAAAGGATGTATTCCTGGATGTAAAAACTCTTATGTAATCATTCAGAAATAATGGAAGTAAAAGTTTTAGATAAAACCGGAAAAGATACTGGCAGAAAAGTACAACTTTCTGACGCAGTATATGCAATTGAGCCAAATAATCACGCGGTATACCTTGACGTTAAACAATATTTAGCGAACCAAAGACAAGGAACTCACAAAGCTAAAGAAAGAGCTGAAGTTACTGGAAGTACGCGTAAGATTAAAAAGCAAAAAGGAACAGGTACTGCACGTGCAGGTAGCAAAAAAAGCCCATTGTTTAAAGGTGGAGGTACCGTTTTCGGACCACGTCCAAGAAGTTATTCATTCAAATTGAATAAAAGCTTGAAGCGTTTGGCAAGAAAATCTGCCTTCTCAATCAAAGCAAAAGAATCAAATATTTTGGTATTGGAAGATTTCGATTTCGAAACACCAAACACCAAAAATTTCATTACTGTTTTGAAAGCTTTAGGGTTAGAGAATAAAAAATCTTTATTCGTGTTGGGTGATTCAAATAAAAATGTATATTTGTCCTCACGCAATTTAAAGGCTTCTAGCGTTGTAAGTAACTTAGAATTAAGCACTTACGCAATTTTAAATGCAAATAATCTAGTTCTTCTAGAGAGTTCTTTAGAAGGAATTGAAGAAAATTTAAGTAAATAATAGGATATGAGTATCATAATTAAACCTATAGTAACTGAAAAAGTAACCAA
>NZ_JANOBI010000005.1:0-51657 GCF_031411595.1 Flavobacterium sp.
GGAACCAACAGTACAACCTATTCTAATAATGCATTAGCCAATGGAAACACAGTTACTTGTGTTTTGACATCAAATGCAACGCCTTGTTTATCTGGTTCACCTGCAACATCAAACACAGTTACCATGACGGTTAATCCGAATGTAACTGCAAGTGTTAGTATTAGTGCCACGGCTACAACAACCTGTGTCGGAACAAGCGAAACTTTTACGGCAACGCCAACCAATGGTGGGGCTAGTCCAAGCTATCAATGGAAGAAAAACGGAACTAATGTTGGAACCAACAGTGCAACATTCTCAACTTCTACTCTAGCTAATGGCGATACTATAACTTGTGTAATGACGTCTAATGCACCATGCGTTAGCGCATCACCTGCAACATCCAATACAATAACAATGACGGTAAATCCGGTGCCAACTATCACTGGGTCAACTCCTGGTTCCAGGGTGAATACCGGTACCGTAGTTTTAGGCGCAACTTGTTCTGCTGGCACTATTTTCTGGTACACCACTTTAACCGGTGGTGGTCCGATTGGAAGCGGTACTTCATTTACAACGCCAACAATTTCAACAACAACAACCTTTTATGCTACAGCAATAAATGCAAGTGGCTGTGCTTCTACTCCTAGAACTGCTGTAGTTGCAACGGTAAATAATCCCGAAATTGACATTCAAGGTAATGCCACTTCTATTGTAGATGGCGATGCTACTGCATCAGCTGCGGATTGGACAGATTTTGGTTCAACCAATGCCACGCGAATATTCACTATAAGAAATACTGGCGTAGCCATTTTAAATATTGGAACAATCTCTTTTTCCGGAGCCAATGCTTCTGAATTTACAGTGACTAGTTCTCCTTCGAGTACAGTAGCAATTGGTGGTTCGACTACTTTTACGGTAGCTTTCAATCCAACAGCGGCGGGTACACGATTGGCTACAATTTCTATTGTAAACGATGACAATAATGAAGACCCTTATGACTTTGCCATTCAAGGAACTGGTATCGCTCAAGAAATAACGGTTCAAGGAAATGGAGTAACCATTGTTGATGGCGACAATACACCAACTACAGCAGATTGGACGGATTTCAGTAATGTGACTTTCACCAGAACCTATACGATTCAAAATTCAGGAAATGTGCCTTTAACACTTGGTAGTATTGCTTTTTCAGGGCCAAACGCGAGTGAATTTACAGTAACCACTTCTCCTGTTTCACCAGTACCTGCTTATAGTTCAACAACTTTCACGGTAACATTTTCACCTCTCGGAGTTGGTGTTCGAGTAGCAACATTAAACATTGTTAATGACGATAGCGATGAAAATCCGTATGATTTTAGCATTATTGCTACCGGTGTAAACATCGATAGCGATGGCGACGGCGTAAATAACGGAACAGATGCCGACGATGATAATGATGGAATTACTGATGTGATTGAATGTGGTAGCTGTCTTACCGATCCTTTTATCAATGGTGGTTTTGAAACCTCAACGCCTTTGATTCCTGCAAACAATTATATGATACTTCCCGTAGCGAGCGTTCCCGGATGGCAGTCCTCACCTGAAAACATGATTGAGTTATGGAGCACAGGATTCCTTGGAGTTCCTGCAGCACAAGGAAATCAATTTGCCGAATTGAATGCGAACGTTCCAGGAACTTTATACCAAACTTTTTGTTTAAATGGTGCATCCGGAACCATCACTTGGTCTATCAAACACAGAGGAAGATCCGGAGTCGATCAAGCTTTTGTTCGATTTGGCACAACCTTATTAGATGCACAAACCAATACTCCTATCGCCACAATGGTTGACGGAACTGCGGCATGGGGATTATATTCCGGTACTTATATTATTCCATCTGGACAAACTCAAATTGTATTGGCTTTCCAAGCTGGATATACTGCTTCAGGAAGTGCCTCGGTTGGTAATTTTATAGATGATGTACAAATCACCATCAATCAAGCGTGTATCGATACCGATGGTGATGGTATGGCTAATATTATTGATTTGGATGATGAAAATGATGGAATTCCAGACATTGAAGAAGCCGGATTTAAAGCCTATAGCAGCAATACTTCCACTATGGATAAAAGCAGTGTTGCTACTTGGCGTGATACCAATGCTAACGGAATCAACGATTATATTGATGCCATGGTTACAGCCGGAACTTATGTACTTCCTGATACTGATGGCGACGGTATTCCAAATTATTTAGATTTAGATAGCGATAATGACTCTTTGTTTGATGTTGATGAAGCGGGTACATTCAACGGCGATGGCGACATCAACGGCGATGGAAAAGGTGACGGTGGTGACACTGATAGAGATGGTCTTTTAAATCTTTACGATAATTCCGCAACCTTTGGAACCACTTCAAGAGCTTATGCTTTAGATACTAATGCTAATGGAGTTCCAGATTTTTTACAACTCGACTCCAATGCTGACGGAATTAATGATATCAAAACGGGTTTGTATGCTAGCTTAGATGCCAACAACGACGGAAAAATTGATGGTACAGCCGATATTGACAGCGATGGTATTATTGATACTTTCGACACCAATACCGCAGCCAAAGGTTCACCAAGAGATTTAAACAGAAAATTGTTTTTAGATTTCGACGGAAGAAACGATTATGGTCAAGACAGTGCTATTTTAGGTGGATTACCTCAAGCAACCTTGATGGCATGGATTGATTTGAGCAGTACTTTTTTGACCGATGGTTTCATCGTTGGTCAAGATAAATTTCAATTAAGAGTTACCAGTGGTGGTAAATTGGAAACGGTTTTAAATACAACTCAGCTTAAATACAATCCTGTGTCGCTCAACGTATCGCAATGGTATCATGTAGCCGCGGTTTATGATGGTGCTTTATTAAAATTATTTTTAAATGGATTGATGGTCAATAGTGTAGCGGTAACAGGAAACATAGCTGCTGATGCTTCTTTACTGACATTAGGCAAAGATCCTCTTACGAATTCAAGATATTTTAAAGGTAAAATTGACGAAGTTAGAGTGTTTAATACAGCCTTAACCGATACGCAACTGCAACGCATGATCTATCAAGAAATTCAAAATACAGCTTCGCAAGTTAGAGGTACTATCGTGCCAAAAGATATTCAAGCTTTACCATTCACGAATCTTTTAAGATACTACAGAATGGACGCATTCAAAGACGATATTGTAGACAATCTAACCACTCCAAGTATTGATACCGGAACCGGAATGAAAATCTACAACCATAAAGTCATCAAAGTACAAGAAGCACCAATGCCTTTCGTTACACAAACAACCGGAACATTTGCTACGGCTGTAAACGACCCAACTAAAGATATTCGCGGACTAGATGCTACCGATAATGACTATTCTATTATTCAAGTGAAACACAACATTACTGAAACTGCCAATGCTATTGATTTAGCAATGTTCGTTGATCCGGGCGTTACAGTAACGATGAATAATAATACCAAAATTCAAAACGATTGGTATTTGAAATTGGATGGTAAAATTGATTTGCAAGGAAAATCTCAACTAGTTCAAACTGCCAATAGCGAACTCGATGTAACCAGCGCAGGATCTATCGAGAGAGACCAGCAAGGACAATCGAATAAGTATAATTACAACTATTGGTCTTCGCCTGTAGGTACTTTAAGCACGACATCAAACAATAACGGTTTTACTGTTAATGGTGTATTGCGTGACGGAACAGACCCAAATAACATTCAAAACATTACTTGGACTACAGGATATAATGGTGCAGCAACTTCTCCTGTTACTTTGAGCAGTTATTGGATTTTTAAATTCCAAAACTTAACTCCTGAATATGCCAATTGGGCAGCAGTGGGACAAAACGGAACTTTACAACCAGCTCAAGGATTTACTATGAAAGGAACTGGTAGTGCTACTGCATCCCAAAATTATACTTTTGTTGGTAAACCCAACAATGGAACCATAACAACTGCTATTGCTGCGGGCAATCTAAATCTTTGTGGAAATCCTTATCCTTCTGCACTTGATGCTGATGCATTTATTGCTGCCAATACTACTGCAATTTCAGGAGCTTTATATTTCTGGGAACATTACGGCACCAATACTTCTCACAACCTATTAGATTATCAAGGCGGTTATGCTGCCAGAAATCTTGTGGGCGGAACACCTCCAGTATCACCAACGGGTATAAGCGGAACAGGTTCAAGTACAAGAATACCTAGCAGATTTATTCCTGTAGGACAAGGATTCTTAGTATACGGAAGCAGTACTGGTGGAAACATAACCTTTAATAATGATCAAAGAAGTTTTGTCAAAGAAAACGAAGCAACTTCTAATTTTATGTTCAGACAAAGTAATCAGCAGTTATCTATCATCGACAAACAATATGACAATCATGAAGATAGAGTAATCGAGAACGATAGCTTTTCTAAAATCAGATTAGGGTTCAACTCTGTGAATCATTATCACCGACAAATTCTCTTAGGTTTTATGAATGAATTTGCTACCGATGGTTTTGATCCAGGATATGATGCAGCGCAACTCGATTCACAACCTAATGATTTGTATTTTGCAATTCCTGCTAGAAACTTAGTCATTGAAGGTGTTGGTGCTTTCGACTCTAGCAAAATATTACCCCTAAGTCTAAAAAATGGTATGGAAGGAAATGTACAATTCACTTTAGATGCGGTTGAAAATTTCGATTCAAATCAAAGCATATTCATCTATGATAATGTTACCAACCAATACCATGATATCCGCAACAATCCTTTTGAAATCAATTTACCGATAGGAACTTTTGACACGCGTTTCTCATTGCGTTTCGCAAATGCATCGCTAGGTGTGAATGATTTCGACTTGAATCAAGAAGTGGTTGTAACTTTTACGAACAACGACAATACAATCAACATCAATAATAACTTATCAGATGCAACAATCAAATCTGTTGAACTCTATAATATTTTAGGACAATCGATTAGATCTTGGGATGTGAAAGATTCAAATCAAAATAAAATTCAAATTCCTGTTATTAATATTAGCACCGGAACCTATATCGTAAAAGTGCATACCACAAAAGGTGATTTAAGCAAAAAGATAATCATCAAATAAACCCCTTTTTTCCCCAAATTAAGGTGAAAGCTCCTCATTATGAGGGGCTTTTTTTTATTTAAACACAAAAACATTGTAAGATTTATATTTCTTTTTATATAAAAAAGCGCATTTCATCGATGTTTTATGTATTTTATCGATGAAAAATTTTGTAAATTAAAATTCCCTAACTACTTTTGAGTTGTTAAATCATAATATTAACCAAATACACTTTTCTGGGGGAAAAGAAGTTATGAAAACAACTACATTTTTAAATGAGAAAAAATTAATCCTAATAAGCTTTTTGCTATTAGTAAATTTTGGGTATTCACAAACTACCCAAACATATAATTCGACTGGAACATTTACTGTTCCGGCTGGTGTGTCATCGGTTCAAGTTCAAGCTTGGGGTGCCGGTGGTGCCGGTGGTGGAAATACTACAACATCTGATGGTGCCGGTGGAGGTGGCGGTGGCGCTTATAGTGCAAACTTAGCTCTGCCAGTAGCCGCTGGAAATCATACTGTTACTGTTGGTACAGGCGGACTTGGTGTCAGTGGTGGTATCGGTGGAAATGGTGGAGACTCATGGTTTAGTTCATCAGCAACACTATTGGCGAAAGGCGGTAATGGTGGAAATCCACCTATTAGCGGTAATGGCGGTATTGGTGGAAATGGTGGTTTAGCCTCTGCTAGCATCGGTACAACTAAGTATACTGGTGGAACTGGAGGTGCAGGAAGAAATAGCAGCACCGGACATGGTGGCCCTGGTGCCACTTCAGCTGGGACATTAAGTAATGGTACTTCCGGTACAAATCCTTGGACAGTAACCACAGCTCCTTTTCCAGTGCCCATAGGTGCAGGTGCAGGTGCTGCAGCAGGTTCTGCCGGAAATGATGGATTCGCTAATACTGCATCACCCGGTGGTGGTGGTGGTGGTGGTGGTGACAGATCGTCCTTTAATACTATTGGTGGTGATGGAGCCAGTGGACAAGTAATTGTATCATGGGTTTGCCCTACATATGCTTTAACAGTAGCACCGACAAATAACGGTCCTTTGTGTAATGTTTCTTCCTCTACTATTACTTTGAGATCGTCAACATTGCCTTCAGGAACTTATAATGTAACCTATAGTTTGTCCGGAGCAACTTCCGGCAGTACAACAACTACAATGACATTTACAGCAGGTAGTCCGGGAACCGGAACCATAACAACTTCTACTTTAAACATTGGAACAACTACAGTTACAATAACAAATTTATCATCTGGTGCCGGTTGTAGTACTGTCATAGGCAGTTTCAACACTACCAGTGTGGTTATAATTGCACCGGCTACAGCTGTAGCTGGACCTGCTGTTGCCGGTTGTTCAACGACTCCAAGTTTTAATGTAACTGGAGGCTCAAGCGCAACGAATTATTCGTCTATTCTATGGACATCAAGTGGCACAGGTACTTTCACCAATGCCAATTCATTGACACTTTGCACCTATACTCCTAGTCTTGCCGATATTGCAGGTGGAACAGTAATTATAACATTAACAGGTTATGGG
Source organism: Flavobacterium sp. (assembly GCF_031411595.1). Taxonomy (GTDB): domain Bacteria; phylum Bacteroidota; class Bacteroidia; order Flavobacteriales; family Flavobacteriaceae; genus Flavobacterium. The sequence goes on from NZ_JANOBI010000005.1 coordinate 6,614, forward strand.
AATTCGCCGTGTGGAAACGCAACTTCTTCAAAATTCTTGACTGTATATGAAAACCCAATAGCAGTTGCAGGATCAAATCTAACGACTTGTTCAAGCAACGGCCCTGTAAATATTACTTTTGGTTCTAGTGCCTCTAATCATTCAAGTGTTACATGGACTAGTAGCGGAAGCGGTACATTTGCAAATCCAAATTCATTATCAACTTGTACCTACAATCCGAGTGCTGCTGATACTGCTGCTGGAAGTGTAACATTGACATTAACTGCTTACAGTTTGTATTGTGGAAATACATCAGCAACTAAAACAATAACAATCTTTTCGTCTCCTACATCAGTAGCGGGGCCAACATTATATACTTGTTCAACTGCAGGAGCGATCAATATTACCGCTGGCTCAAGTTCAACTAATAACTCAAGTATTATGTGGACTTCTAGTGGTTCTGGAACATTTACCAATGCAACATCATTGACACTTTGTACCTACAATCCAAGTCCATCCGATATTATTGCTGGTAGTGTAACATTCACTTTAACTGCTTATGGAAATCCTCCATGTAACCCAGTAGCTTCAACAAAAACACTTGTCATTAATAGACCAATGACTGCTGTTGCTGGAACTGCAATTACAACTTGTTCTTCCGTTGGTGCTGTTAATATTACAACAGGTTCAAGTGCAACAAATCAAACGACGGTAACCTGGACATCAAGTGGAACCGGAATTTTTGCCAATGCTAATTCATTAACTACTTGTACCTATTCACCAAGTGCGGCTGATATTACTGCAGGTAGTGTAACATTGACTTTGACATCTTCAAACGGCGGCTGTGCAAATGTTACTTCAAGTAAGACAATGACTATTATAGGCCAACCAACTTCAGTAGCTGGTGCTGCCTTTGCCACGTGTTCATCAACAGGAGCCATAAATATCACAGCAGGATCGAGTGCGACCAATCAAACTAGTGTCACTTGGACCTCAAGTGGAACAGGAGCTTTTACGAATGCCAATTCATTAACACTATGCACCTATAATCCGAGTGCTGCTGATATTACAGCTGGTAGCGTCACATTTACGTTAACTGCTTTTGCAACTGCTCCTTGCTCTAATGCTACTTCAACAAAGGTCTTGACCATTAGCAGACCAATGACTGCAGCCGCAGGAACAGCAATTACAACTTGTTCTTCCGTTGGTGCTGTTAATATTACAGCAGGATCTACAGCTACAAATCATACAACCGTAACTTGGACATCAAGTGGAACAGGTACTTTCGCGAATGCTAATTCTTTAACGACATGTACTTATACTCCTAGCGCTGCTGATATTACTGCAGGAAGTGTAACACTAACATTGACTGCCTCTAATGCTGGCTGTTCCAATGTCGTTTCTACTAAGACATTGACTATTACTCGGGTACCAACAGCAGTAGCGGGTGCAGCTATGACTAATTGCTACACCTCTGGTGCAATCAATATTACTGCGGGATCGAGTGCTACGAATCAAACAGGTGTAACTTGGACTTCAAGCGGAACAGGTACTTTTGCAAATGCCAATTCGTTGACACTTTGCACATATACTCCAAGTGCTGCAGACATCTCAGCTGGAAGTGTGACATTGACATTAACAGCCATTGCAAGTGCGCCTTGTTCAAATGTTACCTCAACTAAAGTGTTGACAATATTTGTTAACCCAACCGTTACAGGAACTACTCCTGGATCAAGAACTGGACCAGGAACTGTATTGTTGGCAGCTACAGCTTCTGTAGGAACTTTAAACTGGTATGATGTTTCTTCTGGAGGTACTTCAATCGGCTCTGGAACAAGTTTTACAACGCCATTTATTACCTCAACTACTACTTACTATGTTGAAGCAGTGAATGGAACTTGTATTTCAAGCCCAAGAGTTGCTGTAATTGCAACTGTAAATTATAACGAAATAGATATTCAAGGAAATGCTACTTCCATTGTAAGTGGTGATACTACGCCATCAACAACAGATTGGACTGACTTTGGGTCGACAAACACAACCAGAACTTTCACTATTCGAAATATGGGTGCTTCGTTATTAACTGTAGGAACAATTACAATTTCTGGAACTAATGCAAGTGAATTTACGATTACAACACCTCCAAGTGGCACAGTTGCAATAGGTGCAAGTACAACATTTACAGTAACTTTTGCACCAACAGCGCTTGGAGTAAGAACAGCCAATATTGCTATCGTAAATAATGACTTAGACGAAAATCCTTATACATTTGATATTCAAGGAACGAGTCTTTCACAAGAAATAGATATTCAAGGAAATGCTACATCGATTGTAAATGGCGACACTACTCCAACAACTTCTGATTGGACCGATTTTAGTTCCGTTGCTGGAACGAGAACATTTACGATTCGAAATACAGGAAACATTGCCTTAGCGATCGGTGCAATAACAATTACAGGTGTTGATGCTTCAGACTTTAGTGTAACTACACCTCCGGCATCATCGGTGCCTGCTTACAGTTCGACTACTTTTGTGGTAACATTCTCACCTAGTGCTATTAATACTAGGAATGCAACCATTAATATCGTTAATGATGATACGGATGAAAACCCATATATCTTTGACATAAGAGGATTTGGTATTATTCCTGAAATTGATGTACAAGGAAATGCTACTTCAATTGCAGATAACGATATAACGCCTACTACAACTGACTGGACAGATTTTAGTTCAACAACAAGCACAAGAACATTTACAATTTTCAACAACGGAAATATTACACTAAATGTTGGAACAATAAACATTACGGGTACCAATGCTTCTGAATTTACAGTAACAACACTACCAAGTGCAACAGTAGCCGCTTTTAGCAGTACAACTTTTGTGATAACTTTTGTTCCTACTGCATTAGGTCTAAGAACTGCTACGCTTACTTTTAGCAATAACGACAGTAACGAAAATCCGTATAATTTTAATATTCAAGGAACTGGTGTAACCAGAGAAATTGATGTGCAAGGACTTGGGATTTCCATAGCTAATGGCGATGCCGTAACTTCGGTTTCTGACGGAACAGATTTCGGCCCTGCTGATATTAATCTAGTGACTATCACTCGTGTCTTTACAATACAAAATACAGGTTCACTTGCTTTGACCATCTCCAATCCGACAATCACCGGACTTAACGCTTCTGAATTTAGTATTTCAGCAAATCCTGGTACACTTACAATTGGTGCCGGTGCTGGCACAACTTTCTCAGTTACTTTTAATCCAAGTGCTGTATTTACAAGAGTGGCAACGATTAATATTGCAAACAACGATAGCGACGAGAGTCTATATACTTTTGCCATTCAAGGCTCTGGTTTGCTAGATAATGACAGCGACGGAATACCAAACAATGCCGATCTGGATGATGACAATGATGGCGTTACTGACGCTATAGAGTGTGGTACTTGTATTAGCGACCCATTTGTAAATGGAAGTTTTGAAACACCTGTAATCGGACCATCAACCTACAGTATTGCACCCGCTGCTAGTGTAACAGGTTGGGCAAATAGCGCAGAAAATTTTATCGAGATATGGAGTACAGGATTTAACGGAGTACCATCAGCTGCCGGGAATCAATTTGCCGAATTAAACGCGAATGTGGCAGGAAATCTCTACCAAACATTTTGTTTGAACGGTGCTGGAGGGAACATCAATTGGTCTATTAAGCATAGAGGAAGATCGGGTACAGACGTAGCTGCAGTAAGATTTGGAGCTACTTTGGCAACCATTGCAACTGTTGCGACAATGACTGATGGAAATACTTCATGGGGTTCTTACTCGGGAACTTATACCATTCCGGTTGGTCAGACCCAAATTGTTTTAGCATTTACTGCTATTTCATCAACAGGAGGATTATCTTATGGGAATTTTATCGATGATGTACAGATTATCATCAACCAAAATTGTATAGACTCTGATGCCGATACCATTGCCGATATTGTGGATGTTGATGACGATAATGATGGTATTCCGAGTATCGAAGAAGCCGGATTCAAAGCTTACAGTAACGGGAAGTCAACTATGGATAAAACCACTGCGGCTAGTTGGGCCGACGCCAATGCCAATGGAATTAATGATTATATTGATACTTTGATAACTGCGGGTACTTACATTGTTCCTGATACAGATGGTGATGGCGTAAGAAACTATTTGGATTTAGATAGTGATAACGATTCATTCTTTGATGTTGATGAAGCGAATCTATTGAATGGTGATGGCGATATTACTGGTGACGGTAAAGGCGACGGACTAGATTCTGAAGGCGATGGATTATTAAACTTATATGATAACTCCACTTTGTTTGGAACAACAACAAGAGCCTATGCTCAGGATAGTGACTCTAACGGTATTGCGGATTTCTTGCAATTAGACTCCAACGATGATGGTATTAATGATATTCAAACTGGTTTATATGGTAGTTTTGATACCAATGGTGACGGTAAAATTGATGGCACTGGCGATGCTGACGGCGATGGTATTACTGACATATTCGATACGAATGACATCGTGAGAGGCTCTCCAAGAGATTTAAACAGAAAACTATTCTTAGATTTTGATGGAAGAAATGACTACGGTGTGGATGCAACTGCTTTGCCAATCTTAACCAACGCTTCAGTTATGGCGTGGGTTGATTTGAACAGTGCATTTTCTTCAACAGGAGTTATTGTTGCTGGCCCATCAACCTTCCAGTTGCGAATCAATGGCAGTAGAAATTTAGAAGCTGTTGTCAATGGATCAACTATTACATATTCTGCCGTTGCACTCAATACTGCACAATGGTATCATGTGGGTGCCGTTTTTAACGGATCAACATTAAAATTATACCTCAACGGTGTAATGGTAGCCAGTGGTGCAGCCGGCGGAAGTATTGCCTCGAGTGTATTGACTTTAGGTAAAAATCCAAGTGCAGCCAACAATTATTTCAAAGGTAAAATCGATGAAATTAGAGTATTCAACGTAGCCTTGACCGATGCGCAATTGCAACGTATGGTTTATCAAGAAATTCAAAATACAGCTTCACAAGTCAGAGGTGCTATTGTGCCAAAAGATGTTGGAAGTTTACCTTACGCCAATATCTTGAGATACTATAAAATGGATGGCTATAAAGATGATATTGTAGATGATTTCATCACACCAAGTATTGATACAGGAACGGGTATGAAAATCTACAACCACAAAGTCATCAAAGTGCAAGAAGCGCCAATGCCTTTCGTTACCAAAACAACAGGAACTTTCGCTACGGCTGTGAACGATGCGACTAAAGATATCCGTGGAATGGATGTGACTGACTATGACTATTCTATCATTCAAGTGAAACACAACATTACCGAAACTGCAAATTCAACCGATTTGGCGATGTTTGTAGATCCGGGTGTAACGATCACAATGAATAACGATACGAAAATTCAAAATGATTGGTATTTAAAATTGGATGGTAAAATCGACTTACAAGGTAAATCGCAATTGGTACAATCTGCCAACAGTGAATTGGATGTAACCAGTGCCGGTTCTCTAGAAAGAGACCAACAAGGACAATCTAATAAATTCAATTACAATTATTGGTCATCGCCTGTAGGAACGTTAAGCACAACAGCAAACAATAATGGTTTCACTGTTAATGGTGTATTGCGTGATGGAACTGATCCTAATAACATCCAAAATATTACCTGGACAGGAGGATATAATGGCGCGGCCACTTCACCGATTACGTTGAGCAGTTATTGGATTTTCAAATTCCAAAACCTAACACCTCAATATGCCAATTGGGCTGCAGTCGGACAAAACGGAGCTTTACAAGCGGCTCAAGGATATACTATGAAAGGTACGAGTGCTGCTACAGCAAATCAGAATTATACTTTTGTTGGAAAACCTAACAATGGTGTAATTACAACTGCCATTGCGGGTGGAAATCTAAATCTTTGCGGAAACCCTTATCCTTCTGCGCTTGATGCTGATGCGTTTATCGCTGCCAATACTGCTGTGACTACCGGAGCTTTATATTTCTGGGAACATTACAGCACCAATACATCGCACAACCTTGTGGAATATCAAGGTGGTTACGCTGCAAGAAATCTTGTAGGTGGAACACCGCCAGTAGCGCCAGCAGGTATTAGCGGAATGGGAACCAGTTCTAGAGTTCCGGCTAGATTTATTCCGGTTGGACAAGGATTCTTAGTCTATGGAAGCGCTACAGGTGGCAACATCACTTTTGATAACAGTCAAAGAGGATTCATCAAAGAAACTGATCCTACTTCGAATGTGATGTTCAGACAAAATAGCGTTTCAATAGTGGATAAAAATTTCGACAACCATGAAGACCGTGTAGTAGAAAACAATACGTTCTCAAAAATACGATTAGGATTTAATTCCGTGAATGGTTACCACCGTCAAATTCTGTTAGGCTTTATGAACGAATTCGCTACGGAAGGTTTCGATTCCGGTTATGATGCGCCACAACTCGACAGCCAACCGAATGATTTTTACTTTGCAATTCCGGGACAAAATCTGGTAATTGAAGGTGTAGATGGTTTCGTTGATAGTAAAATATTACCGCTTAGTGTGAAAAATGCTACGGAAGGAAACGTACAATTTACTTTAGATGCTACCGAAAATTTCGAAAGTAATCAAGAAATCTACATTCATGACAACCTAACCAATGAGTACCATGATATTAGAAACAACCACTTTGAAATCAATTTGCCGATTGGAACTTTCGACACGCGATTCTCACTTCGATTCACCAATAGCTCACTTGGAGTGAATGACTTCGATTTGAGTAAAGAAGTGGTGGTGTCGTTTACCAATAATGATGATACGATTAATATTACCAACAGCTTGACTGATGCGACCATCAAATCGGTGGAACTATACAACATGTTGGGTCAATCGATCAAAGCTTGGGATGTAACAAGTTCCAATCAAACTAAAATTAAAATCCCTGTCAGCAATATTAGTACAGGAGCTTATATCGTGAAAGTGCTTACCAACAAAGGCGATTTAAGCAAGAAAATAATAATCGAATAATTCCCCCCTTTTTTCCCCAAATTAAGGTAAAAGCTTCTTGTTCTAGTAATGAGAAGCTTTTTTTTTGGTTAAGGTTCTGAGTTACTAAGGTTCTAAGGGACTAAGGTTTTTAGGAGCCGGGAACCTGCTATACGCTTTATCTTTTGCGCCGAACGCCGGCACAAAAGGATGCTCGCTGCTATCAGGGCTAGGGTTTCAGCTTACAAAGAAAGCCTCAGGGCCTTAGAACCTCAGGACCTTAGAACCTTTATTTAAGACAATTGTAACTTCAATTCCTCAAACGAAAGTGTAGTTTGTTCGCCGGTTTGTAAGTTTTTCAAGCCAAATTTACCTTCTTGCATTTCGGTTTCACCCACAATCACGGCGAATTGAATTTGTCTTTTATCGGCATAAGCGAATTGTTTTCCGACCTTAATGGCATCGGGATACAACTCTACTTTTATAGCATTTTGTCTGAGTTTTTGAATCGCTTGCATCGCGTAGAAAGCTTCGTTTTCACCATAATTGATGAATAACGCTTTTGTAGAAGTTACAACCGTTTCCGGAAATGAGTTGAGTTCCTCGAGCACCAAATAAATGCGATCCAAACCGAACGAAATACCAACGCCACTAACATTAGGCAATCCGAAAATTCCAGTCAAATCATCATATCTTCCGCCGCCACCGATAGAACCCATGGCTACGGATTTTGGTGGAGCGACTTCGAAAATAGCGCCGGTGTAGTAATTTAATCCGCGCGCTAAAGTCACATCTAGATCTAAAACGGAATCGCGAAGGCCTAATTTGGTTAGGTTATCGCAGATGAATTGCAATTCTTCAACACCTTTCATGCCTTCTTGTGAAGTCGATAGTAACGCTGATAATTTTTGAATTTTTTCTTCAATACTTCCTGTAAAATGAAACAACGGTTGTACTTTTTCGATGGCGGTTTTTGAAATGCCTTTTTCGATCATTTCTTTTTTGACGCCGTCCTCGCCTATTTTGTCGAGTTTGTCTAACGCTACCGTAAAATCGATGAGTTTGTCTTTCGCGCCAATGACTTCGGCTATTCCGGATAAAATTTTTCGGTTGTTGATTTTAATGGTGACGCCTTTCAAACCCAAATCTGAAAAAACGGCATCGTACAATTGCACCAATTCGACTTCTTGCCAAAGCGATGTGGAACCCACTACATCAGCATCACATTGAAAAAACTCTCTAAACCTTCCCTTTTGTGGACGATCCGCACGCCAAACCGGTTGAATTTGGTAACGCTTGAAAGGGAAATCAATTTCGTGTTGGTGTTGCACTACATAGCGAGCGAATGGTACTGTTAGGTCGTAGCGTAGTGCTTTTTCGGAAATTTTTCCTGTTAGTTTTTTGTAATCGAGTGCTTGCAATTCATCAGCGGAAACTTTATCTAAATAATCTCCAGAATTCAAAATCTTAAAAATCAAACGATCGCCTTCTTCCCCATATTTTCCCATCAACGTATCCGAATTTTCAAACGAAGGCGTTTCGATCGGCTGATAACCATATTGCTCGAAATTGCGTTTGATTATCGAAAAAATATAGTTTCTCTTAGACACTTCAACTGGTGAAAAATCTCGAGTTCCTTTGGGTATGCTTGGTTTTTGAGCCATTGTTAGATTCTTGGATTTTTAGATTTTTGGATTGCTAGACAGATTCGAAAGACAAACGCTTTGCAAATATCTTATTTTAAAATAAATAATCCGCTTCAAAAGCAAACTTGTAACAAAAATTGTAAATTCGTGACAAACTCGCATGATGCTAAAATTATTCAAAGAAAACATCCGAATTGCCTTGGGTTCTATCAGAACGCAGCTCTTGCGAACGATTCTTACGGTGTTGATTATTGCCATTGGAATTACGGCATTGGTTTGCATCTTAACCGTTGTAGCCGCTTTAGAAAACACACTTTCAACCGATTTTGCTTCGATGGGTTCGAATACTTTCAACATCAATCAATATGCTTTTGAAACCCGAAATCGCGGTGGCGACGAACGCGAAATCATCAATCCGATTATCTCGTATCCTGAAGCGGTTGCGTTTAAACAAAAATACAATTTCCCTTTAACCCATACTTCGCTTTCGTTTACTGCTGTGAGTAATGCGGAAGTCAAATTCGAAAACAAAAAAACCGATCCAGAAATCACGGTGATGGGCGTTGATGATTATTTCTTAATCAACTCCGGATTGGAAACTACACTAGGTAGAAATTTCACGGGTTTCGACATTTCCAACAATACGTATTCTTGCATTGTCGGTTCTGATTTTCAAAAAGATTTGCTTAAAGATGTCAATCCGATTGATAAAGTGATTTCAATTCGCGGTGCCAAATTCAAAGTCATTGGTGTCTTAAAAGAGAAAGGCTCAACGTTTGGCAACAGCCAGGATTTGCGGGTTTTGATTCCGATTCAAGTGGCAAGATCTTTATTTTCAGAGCCCAATATCAATTACACCATCAGTGTGATGATAGATAAAAAAGAACTGCTCGACCAAGCTGTAGACAACGCTAACATTACGATGCGTAGGGTTCGTAAATTAACGCCTATTAAAGACGATAATTTCGGCATTTCAAGAAGCGATGATTTGATCAATAAGATTTTGAGCATTACCCAATATCTCGGCATGTCGGCTTGGGTGATTGGCATCATTACCATTTTCGGTTCTTCGATTGCTTTGATGAATATCATGCTCGTTTCGGTTACCGAACGCACGCGTGAAATTGGCGTTCGAAAAGCATTGGGCGCCAAACGAAGTACCATTGCTACACAATTTTTTATTGAAACTTTAGTGATTGGACAAATGGGTGGCGTTTTCGGAATTATCCTCGGAATATCGGCTGGTTATGGCATCGCATCACTCCTAACCTTCGACTTCGTAACGCCTTGGGCCGCGATAGTTTCTGCGTTTGTTACTACTTTTATTGTGGCGATTGTTTCGGGTTCGTATCCCGCTTTGAAAGCATCGAAGTTAGATCCGATTGAAGCGTTGCGATATGAATAATGAATTTACAATATTCCACAAATCGTAATTCGTAATTTATAATTCGTAATTCTATATCGTGGCAGAAATCATTCGGTCATTCCCATAAATATCTTGCCGCAATTCAACTTCAACAAAACCCATTGAAGATAATAAATCAATCATTTCTTTTCCTAAATATTGATTGATTTCGAAAAACAACTGCCCATTTTCTTTGAGGTTTTTTTGAGCTAATACGGCAATTTTCTTATAGAAAAGTAATGCGTCATCATCTTCAACAAACAACGCCAAATGAGGCTCGTGTGCCAAAACATTGTTTTTGATTTCGGTTTTTTCAAGGTTTCGAACATATGGCGGATTTGAAACGATGATATCGAAAGTAGCCTTCAAATCTTCCGTTTCTAAAATATTTTGGTGGATGAAAGTCACATCGACTTCATTCAAAATAGCATTTTTTTTTGCTACGTTCAATGCTTTTTCAGAAACATCAATCGCAGCAACATGAGCTTGAGGTAGATTCTTCGCAAGTGAAATCGCGATACAACCACTTCCTGTTCCTATATCGACAATCTTACCATCTTGCCATCTTACAGTCTTACAATCCATCAAAATCCAATCGACAAGTTCTTCAGTTTCGGGACGTGGAATCAATACATTCTCATCGACTTCAAAATCCAATCCGTAGAAAGACGTTTTGCCTAATATATATTGTATCGGAATTTCTTGTTGGAGTTGCTTTACAATAACATTCCAATCATCGATTTGCTTTTCAGAAAAAGTCGATTCGGGTTGCAATGCCAAATCGATTCTTTTCATTTGATGTTGCTGTTCTAAAATCAAATAAAAAAAACTTTCGGCTTCAATCGCATCATAGATTGGCGTTAGTGTTTCGACAAAATAAGTTCTGTAATTTTTGATTCGCATGGTTTCGTTATAGTTCTTTCAACATCCAAACCGGACAAGAAACGTGACCTGTATTGCCCATTGGAGCACAAATATAATCAAACCCAACTTTCTTGTAGAGTTGTTGGGCCGCTTCCATATAAGGCATGGTTTCGAGATAACATTTTTTAAATCCAAATTCTTGAGCACTTTGAAGGCATTTCTGAATCATTTGGACGCCCAATCCTAAACCTCTGACTTCTGGCAGAAAATACATTTTTTGCAATTCACAAATGGATTCCGATTCGTTTTCCAATTGACTCACGCCACAACCGCCAACGATGATGCCGTTATTTTCGATGACATAATAAATCGCTCTTGGATGATCATACGTTTCAAACATGCTATCGAGTTGCGGATCGGCATAAGCAGTTCCAACTTTCGGCACATTCAATTCGATTAAAACCTTGCGAATGACCGCTGCAATTTGGGCATTATCTTGTTTCTGAATCGGTCTGATCACAATCGTATTCATTGTAAAAGTAAAGTCTTATTTTTGTGCTGTGAAGATACACGAAAAATACATGAAACGTTGCTTGGAATTAGCAAAAAATGGATTGCCTAACGCGATGCCAAACCCATCTGTCGGTGCTGTGATTGTATGTGATGACAAAATTGTTGGCGAAGGCTACACCTCGGCTTACGGCGGACCACATGCGGAAGCGAACGCGATTCGTTCTGTGAAAGATCAGTCACTATTGAAAAAATCGACATTATATGTAAGCCTCGAACCATGCAGTCATTTCGGAAAAACACCACCTTGTTGTGATTTGATTATCAAGCATGAAATTCCAACAATTATAGTAGGAACTGTGGATACCAATAGTAAAGTTTCTGGAACAGGTATTCAAAAAATCATCGCTTCCGGGAAAACAGTAATCATTGGTGTTTTAGAGCAAGAATGCATCGAATCGAATAAACGTTTTTTTACGTTTCACAACAAAAAAAGACCGTACATTATTTTGAAATGGGCGCAAAGCCAAGATGGGTTTATCGCACCAACGAATGAATTTCGCAAAGATTTGGAAGCGAATGAACGCAAACCTTACTGGATTTCTAATACATTTTCAAGACAACTTGTTCACAAATGGCGCAGCGAAGAACAAGCGATTTTGGTCGGAACACAAACGGTTATTGATGATAATCCGAAACTCGATGTGCGCGATTGGACCGGCAAAAATCCTGTTAAAATAGTTTTAGACCAACGCAATCGAATTTCAAAAGAAAATTATATCTTTGGAAATACATCAAAAACCATTGTGCTTACTGCCAACGAAATTGATTACACGCAAAAAATAGGAAAACAGATTGCTGATTTTTTATTTGACAATGCAATACAATCCGTCATTATTGAAGGCGGAAGGCAGACTTTACAGACTTTTATTGATGAGAATCTTTGGGATGAAGCAAGAGTTTTTAAAGGAAGTATCCTAATAGAAAACGGCGTCAAAGCACCAGAATTGCATTCAAAAGAAACCATTAGAAAGTCGATTCTAGAAGATGAACTTTTAATTTTTAGAAACCATGATTAACACGATAATATTCGATTTTGGAGACATTTTTGTCAACTTAGAAAAAGAAACTTCTATTGTAGAGTTTAAAAAATTAGGTTTAGACGGTCCGAATGAAGAATTGTTAACCATGAATGATTTGTTCGAAAGAGGCAAAATTACCGAGTTGCAATTCATTGAAAGCTTTAAAAAATATATTCCCGAAGCTGATATACTCGATATTCGCAAAGCTTGGAATTCCGTCATTGGAGAATTTCCTTTATATCGTTTGGAATTTCTGCAAATGCTTTCCCACAAATACCGTTTGTTTTTGCTCACCAATACCGACGCGATTCACATCAGCCGTTTTGAGCACATGGCTGGCATATCGTTTTTTAGTGATTTTTATCAATGTTTTGAAAAAGTCTACTATTCTTTCGAAATGGGCATGCGCAAACCCGATCCTGAAATCTTCAATTACATTCTCAAAAAACACGATTTATCTCCAAAACGCACTTTGTTTGTTGACGATAAAAAAGAAAATACTGATGCCGCAGCGGCTTTAGGCATTCAAGTTTGGAATTTGAATGTGGGTCAAGAAGATGTGGTAGATTTGTTTGAAAAAAAGATATTGGAATAACTATTGGAATTCAAAGACACTTACAAAACCATTGCTTTCGCTTCTGAAGAAATCCTCTTCAAAGAAAAAAACAGTAAATTTTTCGGTTACGCTTTCCCTTTAAATACTGAAGATCAAGTCAAATCTTTGATGGAACCTTTGCGCAAGAAACACTTCAATGCCGTTCATTTTTGTTATGCTTATCAAATTGGAACTGAAAAAATAATTTTTCGCGCCAATGATGACGGTGAGCCCAGCAATAGTGCTGGAATGCCGATTTACGGGCAAATTCAATCACATGAACTAACCAATATTTTAATTGTAGTGGTTCGATTTTTTGGAGGTACCAAATTGGGTGTTGGCGGATTGATTACCGCATATAAAACCGCAGCACAAATGGCACTTGAAGCTTCACCAATTGTAGAAAAAACGATTGATATCCACTATCAAATTTCTTTTGATTATAAGAATATGAATAAAGTAATGCGTGTTATTAAAGAGAAAAACTTGACCATTATCGCTCAAAAAATGGAAGCCGACTGCGAGATTGAGATTGCCACGAGAAAGAAAAATGCACAAGTTGTTTTAGAAACTTTTGAAAATATGTTTGAAGTCAATATTAAATTAAAGGCTTAATTGATTTCCATCACCTTTTTAATATAATCCGGCGGAGTCATCGGCCTTCCTGTTTTCATATCAACAAACACCAAAATAAAATAAGCCGTTGTTAACAACTCATTTTGTTCGCTCCAAATTTCACAGTCAAATTCAATCTTAACAGAACTGTGTTTTTTAAACGTTGTCTTCACAGTAAGGAGATCATCATAACGTGCCGGTTTTTTGTAATTCAAAGTCATCGAAACTATTGGTAATGCAATACCGTTTTCTTCGAGGCTTTTGTAAGAAACGCCTTTGTCTCTGAGCCATTCTACACGACCTATCTCAAAATAAGGAATGTAATTGCCGTGATAAACGACACCCATTTGGTCAGTTTCTGAATAACGAACGCGTACTTGAATTTGATGCTCCATATTGCATTTTTGTTTAATATTTTCACTATCTTTCCGACACAAAAAAAGTGTCTTACAACAATATTTTTAATAAATCAACCCTAATTTTATTTTTTTTTAACGATTTTTGTTCACATATTTGTTACCCCAAAAAGTAAGGAATAATCGACTGATTTTCTTTGTAAGATAACCTTTAATAAAAATACAAATTTACTAAATAATATGAGCAAAACTGCGCAATCAGTATGGGAAAATTGTCTGCTTTTTATAAAAGACAATATCCAAGACCAAGCTTACAAAACTTGGTTCGAACCGATTAAGTCTGTTGAGCTAACCGATAATGCTTTATACATTCAAGTGCCAAGCAAATTTTTCTACGAATGGTTGGAAGAGCATTACGTGAAATTATTAAAAGTAGCCCTCACCAAAGAATTGGGAAAAAATGCCAAATTGCTCTACAAAATAAAAATGGAGAACACTTACGGCAACAAACAACCATTTACAGAACAACTTCCGAGTGCGCATAGAAGTTCTATCAAATCTCAAGAAGTCGATGCTCCGTTTAAAAATTTAAGTCCAGAATTAAAAAATCCATTTGTAATTCCAGGCATTAGAAATTTAAAAATTGAGTCGCAGCTTAATGCCAATTACAGTTTTGAAAATTTCCTTGAAGGTGACTCCAACCGTTTGGCACGTTCTGCCGGTATGGCGGTAGCGAACAAACCCGGAGGAACTTCTTTCAACCCATTATTGATTTTCGGCGGTGTTGGTTTGGGAAAAACCCACTTAGCTCATGCCATTGGTGTTGAAATAAAAGACAAATACCCTGAAAAAACCGTGTTGTATATCTCTGCGGAAATTTTCACCCAACAATATATCGACTCTGTTAAGAAAAACAACAGAAACGATTTCATTCATTTTTACCAACTGATTGACGTGTTGATTATTGACGATGTTCAATTTTTATCCGGGAAATCAGGAACGCAAGATGTATTTTTCCACATCTTCAATTATTTACACCAAAACGGAAAACAGGTTATCCTTACTTCGGATAAAGCACCTGTTGACATGCAAGATATTGAACAACGTTTGTTATCGAGATTCAAATGGGGACTTTCAGCAGAATTACACCAACCGGATTACGAGACTAGGATTTCAATCTTGAAAAATATTTTGTATCGCGACGGTGTTGATATGCCCGAAGAAATCATCGAGTATGTGGCTCGCAATATCAAATCGAACGTCAGAGAATTGGAAGGCGCTATTATTTCATTGATTGCGCAATCTTCATTCAACAAAAAAGAAGTTACGATTGAATTGGCGAAACATGTCGTTGAGAAATTTGTCAAAAATGTAAAACGCGAAATTTCCATCGAGTATATTCAGAAAACAGTTTCTGATTATTTCCAACTAGATTTAGAAGTATTGCAATCGAAAACAAGAAAAAGACACGTAGTGCAAGCCAGACAATTGGCCATGTTTTTCGCTAAAAAATTCACCAAAGCTTCGTTAGCCAATATCGGTTCACAAATTGGAGATCGCGATCACGCTACTGTTTTACACGCTTGCAAAACAGTAGACAACTTAGTGGCTACAGACAAACAATTCAAAAAATTTGTGGAAGACATTCACAAAAAATTATCCTTATAGAAAATGCCTGTTAAAGTTTTAATGGTTTGCCTTGGTAATATCTGTCGTTCACCATTGGCAGAAGGATTATTGGCTTCCAAACTTCCTAAAAATACTTTTTTGGTGGATTCCGCCGGAACCGGAAGTTGGCATATCGGAAAGCAACCTGATGAGCGATCAATCGCAGTCGCTAAAAAAAATGGTTTGGATATTTCGAAGCAGAAAGCCAAACAATTCTCACCTGCAGATTTCGATGCTTATGATTATATTTATGTCATGGACAACACCAATTATAATGATGTTGTGTCTTTAGCAAAAGAAGAAGCGCATAAAAACAAAGTGCAACTCATTCTTAATGAACTTTTTCCCGGTGAAAATGTAGATGTTCCAGATCCTTATTACGGTTCACAATTCGGATTTGACAGCGTTTATAAAATGCTCGATGAAACTTGCGCCATTATTGCCGAAAAATTGATTGCAAAACACCAATAACTTCTTTTCATGAAATCGACAACTATAGGAAAACTCTACCTAATTCCAATTACTTTAGGCGACAATGATCCTTTAGAGGTTTTGCCGATTACCATCAAACGAACCATTGATTTTATTGACGACTACATCGTAGAAAACGAGAAAACTGCTCGTAAATTCATCAAAAGTATTCATCCCGAAAAAGTACAAGCTTCTTTGCGTTTGAGTACCTTAAACAAACACACACAAGTAGCGGAACACAATGCGATGTTACAACCTTGCCTCGAAGGAAAAAACGTAGGTATCATGAGCGAATCAGGCTGTCCAGGCGTAGCTGATCCCGGTGCTGTCATAGTGAAAATTGCCCACGAAAAAGGCATTCAAGTAATTCCTTTGGTGGGTCCATCTTCAATTTTGTTGGCATTAATGGGTTCGGGAATGAATGGACAAAGTTTCGCATTCAATGGTTATCTACCGATTGATAAATCCGATAAAAAAACCGCTTTGAAACATTTGGAGAAATTGTCTTCAGATAAAAATCAAACGCAAATTTTTATCGAAACGCCTTATCGAAACAACAAATTGCTTGAAGATATTATTCAGACTTTGCAACCTAGTACGCATCTGTGCATTGCTGCCGACATTACATTGCCAACAGAATACATCAAAACTTTGAGAATTCAGGATTGGAAAAAAACCAAAATCGACTTACACAATCGACCAACCATTTTCATCATTCATAAATTTTAGGCATAAAAAAACCCATCTTTCGACAGGTTTGTATTTTGAATTTTATGTTTCTTATTTCACTTTCGCGTCGTTATCGGCAATAATTCCACTGGTTTCGTAACCACCAAAATCCCGCATGTAACTTTTAACAGAAGTTCCGTAATCGTCTTTACATTTCTTAGCGCCATTACTATTGAGGAATCTTTTTACAGAACCTGCGCCACCCAAATGCGCTGCGGCTAAAATTCCTGATTCGGTAATTTTAACACCCGAAATGATTTTACCTGAGAATTTTTCAATTTCATCTTTAAGCTCCCATTTGTTTTTAGACAATAGCGCTACGAAAGCTTTTTCCTGTAATTTTGGATTGTTCAAAAACGCAACACTATCATGAATTCCAATAGTTTGTAAAGTTTCCAAGCCAAATTGGTATTTTCCCATATAGCCTAAAGAATTGACTTTATGGTATTTTCCTTGCGATTCTTTGAAAGCCACCGCTTCTTTAAATCCTATGAAAAATTTTCCGGTAAAAGGAACATTGAGGTTGGCGTAATCCTGCTCTTCTTGAGAAGGAAATGAGTAAGACATTTCTTTTTGATTTGCCGATTGAAACCAGTTGTGATTCTGTGAATCGAAGGGTTTGAAACCGGAACTTAAATAAGCAATTATTAAAGTTAAACTACTGTAGAATATCCATTTTTTGAGCATACATTGGTTTTCTTCTCAACCTGTCACGCGAGAAATTTCTGCGGTGCAAATGTACAACAAATAATAAGTTATTCAATATCAATCAGTTAAATTTTTCTAAAAGTATAAATAATGAAATTTGAAATCGCCTCGACCGCTGATTTCAAACGTTGGAGCCGGGATTTTAATCGTATTAAAAATCTGAAAAATCGTTTTTAAAACGTGTGATTTCGTTTGAATTTTCGTCAAATCGGCGTCGAAACTCAAATAATATTGTCTGAATCTTTCCGATTCCGTAAGAAAAACCGTGTTGACCAATTCTTCATTTCCCGTAATCATTCCTTCGGCGCCATAGCCAATAGCCACATTGAACCATTTTGGAATTTTAGTTTCCTTAAAAAACGAATGAAGATTCACTGAAAGCCAATAGGTTTGTCCGTTGTAATCTTTTAAAATTTGTTCATCCAAAGAACTTCCCAAAACATTTGGTCTCGCTGAAGCGTAAGGTGTGGTGTGAAATGAAAACTTAGGAATAATTCGCTGTTCTTTCCAAACCATTTCCTGCGAAACAAACAACGCCGTTCCGGCAGCATTGGCAGCCACATCACCTAATGAAGCGCCCCAATTGGATGAATAGCCATCCATAACCTCAACGGCTGACATGAATGCAAATCCCATCGTGGAACCATAAATCAATTGGTTTTTTCTACTGACACCGCTCCATGCCAAAGCGTCTTTTCCAAAGCTTCCCAAATGATAGCATGAAAATACGTGACCGGCTTTATCCATTTGCAGCCATTCTGCATTGTCATTGATCGTATGAAAATCAGAACGCGGATAATCAGCATACCAAACTTGATTCAAGCCAACCAAAACAGCCGCTGAAACAGCCGCTTCTGAAATAATCACCGTATTTCTTCTTGGAAGATTTAAAGTATCCGACGGTTTTAAAAACGAATCGAGTTTACCTTGACCAAAAACATTCGGTAAAGCGATGGCGCAAAAAAATACCGTTAATAGTAATTGGTTTGGTTTCAAAATTTATCGTTTTATACCTTGACTCGAAATCCAGGCGACATACTTCTGGCGATTGGCTTCGTGTTGGGCTGGTGTCACAGCAAATTCGTGGTAACCAAATCGGGTGACACTTGCGCAAAAATAAATGTAGTTGTGATGCTCCGGATTTAATACAGCATCTAATGCAGTAATGTCAGGCATCGCGATAGGTCCTGGTGGCAAACCTGCATACATATAAGTATTGTATGGTGAATTGGTAGCCAAATCTTTATTCAACACGCGTTTAATCACTTGGTTGAAATCGTTGGATTGTAATTTCACTGCATAAATTACTGTTGGATCGGCTTCTAGTTTCATTCCTTTTGCTAAGCGATTGAGATAAACGCCCGCCACTTTAGGTCTTTCATCTTTTTTGACCGTTTCCTTGTGTACGATGGAAGCCAAAATGGAAACTTGAATCGGTGTCAAATTTAGTTTTTTAGCTTTTTCTAAACGCTCTGCTGTCCAGAATTTGTGGTATTCTTTGAGCATTTTGTTGCGGAATTTCTCAGCGGAAGTATTCCAGAAAAACTCATACGAATTGGGAACGAACATCGCCAATACGTTTTGCTTTGTGAATCCGTTTTCGTCTAAAAACTTTTGGTCTGTGAATGCGTTAAGTAATCTTAGACTATCGGCTTCAATCTGAGTACTAATTCGACCGGCGAAATTCTCAAGTCGCTCTTGGTTGTTAAATGCAATATTAACAGGAACATTTTGGCGTAGTGAATTGATGATTTCATTACTGTTCATTCCTTTCTTCAATAGAAATTTACCGGATTTGTCGGTTCTCTCAGGATAAGCTTTCTTTTGAGCTACTTTTTCAAAACGATCCATGTCTTTGATGTATGGAATTACGGCTTGTTTTACCGCTTCATAATTCGCATCGGTTGGAATGTAAACATAAACTTGCTCCTCAGAAAATTTCGTATTATCGGCAAAAATATCCCGATACATCATATAGCCGTAAATGATTAAAATAGTGATTAAAACTACGGAAGCCAGTGCTGCGATTTTTTTAAAATTCAAAACGTAAATGATTTAAAGTTGATGATTGATTAATTGGAATAAAGCTTCGTCTTTGTATTGGCCGTCGACTAAATTCCACTGTTTTTTGACTCCGATTTTTTGAAAACCAAATGTAGTAAAAAGACTTAAACTCGGTTGGTTTTCGGTATTGATATTCGCATACAATTGATGCAAATTTAACTTTCTGAAAGCATATTGAATCAACAATCCTAATGCTTCTTTACCAATTCCGATGTTTCTGTCTTCTTGATTTTGAATTAATATGCCAACGCCTGCTCGGTTATTTTTGGGATCAAAATCGAATAAATCTATAAGTCCAACCGCGGGGAAATTTTGGTCTTTACAAATTGCCAACCGCAATTGTTTGGCTTCGTATATATCTTGATGCGCGTTTTTTAAATATTGTTTGATTAAAAATCGACTATAAGGCGTTTGGGTATTGCTGACTTCCCAAATCGATTCATTATTTTCGACTTCATACAAGAACTCCAAATCATTGGGTTCGAGCGCGCGCAAATAGATGGATTCTCCTTTTAGTGTTAGCATGCGATTTCTCCTTTATAAACAAAAGTGGCCGGGCCTTTTAGAAATACATTCGTGTATTGGTTGTCTTTTTCATCAAACGAAACGGTTAATGTTCCGCCTTCGACTTGAATTTCTACCGAATTGGAAGTTGTTTTTCCTAAAGCATGCATCGCAATCGCAACTGCTGTAGCTCCGGTTCCGCAAGAAAGTGTTTCATCTTCTACGCCTCTTTCGTAAGTCCGAATCGCAAACGTCACATCATCAATCTGTTTTACAAAATTGACATTGCTTCCGGCCTTTCCATACAATTCACTATAACGAATTCTACTGCCTTGGTTTTTCACATCCAAATGTCGCAAATCATCTACGAAAGTCACATGATGTGGCGAGCCGGTATTTAAAAACACATAATCCTTTTCGATATTGATGCTATCAACGTCGCCCATTTGAAGTGATACAATACCGCCGTCGAAAGTGGTGGCATGATGCAAACCATCAATCGCTTCGAACGCCGCTTCATTTTTAATGATTCCCAAACTTTGGGCAAAAGCAACAATACATCGACCACCATTGCCGCACATCGAACTTGGATTTCCATCGGAATTGTAGTAGACCATTTTGAAATTGGCATCCAAATCATTTTCCAAGAGAATCAAACCATCGCCACCAATACCGAAGCGTCGGTCGCATAAATGTTTGACCAACTTGATGTTGTCTTTGGGAAAAGTAAGCCCGCGATTGTCGATCATCACGAAATCGTTTCCGGTGCCTTCGTATTTATAGAATGTAATTTGCATACAGTGTTCGAATGAATCCCAAAGGTACAAATAATATATAAAAATGAATACTCCGTTTTGTTGTCGAATCGCTTGAATACTAATGAAAAGTTAATCCTTGTTAAACGAGCGTTAAACTGTTTTCTCGAAAACAATACTTTTATAATTTTACGTTTGAAATTTAAAAACCAAAACGTTTAACTAAAATTTTAAAAGCAAAATGAAAAAATTTTCGAGTTTATTTTTAGTGTCATTGTTAAGTGGAGCTACAACACTTGGAGGCTACAAATTATTGATAGACAATGACGGATTTTTTTCAAAACAAAAAAATGTAGTCACATTAGCGCCGGAAAATTATGCTAAAAATGTAGGTTTGGTTCCCGAAGGATTAGATTTTACTGAAGCGGCTGACAAAACCATTCACACGGTGGTTCACGTTAAAAATGTTTCCTACAGAACAGTTTCCAATCCAATGATGGAATTTTTCTACGGGTATAGTGGCGGTCAACAACAAGAGCAAGTTGGTACCGGTTCGGGCGTTATCATTTCTGAAGACGGTTATATCGTGACCAACAATCACGTGGTCAAAGACGCTTCGGACATCGAAATCACATTAAACAACAAAAAAACATACAAAGCAAAATTGGTCGGCACCGATTCTAAAATGGATATTGCTTTATTGAAAATCAATGCCGATGAAAAATTACCTTACTCTGTTTTTGCCGATTCTGATAATGCAAGAGTTGGTGAATGGGTTTTGGCTGTTGGTAATCCGTATAATTTAACGTCAACCGTTACAGCTGGTATTGTTTCTGCAAAGGCCAGAAATTTAGATACCAACGGAATTCAATCGTTCATTCAAACGGATGCGGCAGTGAATCCTGGTAATAGCGGCGGCGCTTTAGTCAATACTCGCGGAGAATTGATTGGGATTAATACCATGATTTCATCACAAACCGGTTCTTATGTTGGGTATTCGTTTGCAGTTCCATCGAATATTGCGAGAAAAATCATCGAAGATATTATGGAGTTCGGTAATGTGCAACGTGGTATTTTAGGTGTTGAAGGTGGCGAACTCAACAGTTCCGCTTCGAAAGAATTGGGCATCAAAGAAACGCAAGGATTCTACATTAAAAAAGTAACTAAAAATTCGGGCGCCGAAAAAGCAGGTTTGACCAAAGGCGATATCATCGTAAAACTCGACAATCAGAATATTACCACTTATGCTGAATTATCGGGTTTCATTAATACGAAAAGACCGAATGACAAAGTGCAAGTTTCTTACATCAGAGACAATAAAACCTATACTGTTCCCGTTGTATTAAACAAAAACGAGTTCGTAACAACGGAATTTAAAGGCATTGAATTGGAAAACATTGATGCCACGGACAAGAAGAAGTTCAATATCGATTCGGGTGTTCGCATCAAAGAAATCAACAACGATAATTTGAAACCGTATTATGATGAACTCAAAGGAACGATTATTCTGAGTATCGACAATATGAAAACGACTGATGTCGAAACCACTTCGAGAATCTTAGAGAAAAAAGATGAAAACCAAAGTGTTAGTATCGAAATGATTAACAAAATAGGTCAACGTATCAGAATCATTATTTAAAATTGGTTAGTTAGTAGTTCTGAAAAAGCCATCTCACATTTGAGGTGGCTTTTTTATTTCAAAAAAAGTTAAAAAACATTTTACGAAAACGTTTGAAATCAATACTTTTGCACCGAATTAAAGCATAAACAACACTAACTATTTTATAATTTCCAAACATGAGCAACATCAATTCTTACGAAAAGGAAGTTTCTTTTCAAGTCGACAGACGAAGAGCAAGCGTCGAATTTATTAAAGTCATCAGCGATTTATGGTATGACAAATCCATCGAAATGGTTTTGTTTCGCAATGTACTGATCAATCGAAATGTGAGCGACATCATCAACCTTCATGAATATGCTGGAGAATTTGTGGGCAAACCAATTTCCATTTTCGACTCGGTTGAAATTGCAAAAGCAATCCTTTCAATGGATTTGCCGCCTTCAAAACTCGACATTGGTAAACTCACCTACGAATTCAATTTAGAAAACAACAAATACGGCAATGCGAGAGCTTTCGTTATCGACAAATTAAGAAACGCGAGAGACACCCAAGACATTCAACCCAAAGATGTAGTTTTATACGGATTCGGTCGTATCGGCCGTTTGCTTGCTCGCGAACTGATGTCGAAAATGGGCAAAGGCAACCAATTGCGTTTGCGTGCGATTGTTACGCGGGATAAAAACGACGCTGTTACTTTAGAAAAAAGAGCTTCGTTGTTGCGTTATGATTCCATTCACGGCGATTTTCAAGGTTCTGTCATTGCAGATGCTGAAAATAATGCTTTGATTATCAACGGAACTACGGTACATATCATCACAGCAAATGGCCCAGAAGAAATTGATTACACGCAATACGGTATCAGTGATGCCTTGGTGATTGATAACACCGGAGCCTTTACAACGCATGACGCTTTGGCAAGACATATGGTTTCAAAAGGGGTTTCAAAAGTATTGTTGACCGCACCCGGAAAAGGTGTACCGAATATTGTTCATGGTGTGAATCAAAACGAATACAATCCTGATGAAATCGATATTTTCTCGGCGGCATCTTGTACCACCAATGCCATCACTCCTATTCTAAAAGCGGTTGAAGATACTTTAGGTGTCGTAAAAGGCCATTTAGAAACGATTCACGCGTATACCAATGACCAGAATTTGGTTGATAATATGCACAAAAAATACCGTCGTGGTAGAGCTGCGGGACTTAATATGGTGATTACAGAAACCGGTGCGGGAACTGCAGTGGCTAAAGCATTGCCTACTTTAACCGGGAAATTGACATCGAATGCGATTCGCGTTCCGGTTCCTAATGGTTCTTTGGTCGTGTTGAATTTGGAAGTCAGCAAAGAAACTTCAATCGCCGAAATCAATGCGATTATGAAAAAATATGCTTTGGAAGGTGAACTTGTAGAGCAAATCAAATATTCTTTAAACAACGAATTGGTTTCTTCGGATATCATCGGAACCTCAGCGCCATCGATTTATGACAGCAACGCGACGATTGTGTCTGCCGACGGAAAAAACATCGTGTTGTATATTTGGTATGACAACGAATATGGGTACAGCCATCAAGTGATTCGCTTGGCGAAATATATTGCGAAAGTAAGACGTTATACTTATTATTAGTAGTTAGTCAAAACGCCAAAAATAGAAAATCCGCTTCTTATTGAGGCGGATTTTTTATTTGTCATTATTTATTTTAGAAGCTAATCCCGCTATCCATTCCCAATCTTTTGTGCCGAACACCGTCACAAAAGGATTTCCATTACTATCGGGGCTAGGGTATTCTAGTAACCGGAAACCCGCGTGAGGGATAGAGCCATTGTCTGAGCTCTTTTTGCGCCGGCGTTCGGCACAAAAAAGCGAGTGCGAAAGCCCGACCCTTGTGGTCACGCCCAAAAACCGACAACCAATAACTTACAACTATTCTTTTGACTTGGTTAGATAATACACCGGAATTCCTGCCAGCATAATCAAAACACCCCAACCACACGTGCTCGTTTTCGTAAACAACAACGCGATGGAAACTGCGCTAGCCACGACAATATAAAAAGCCGGAAGAAATGGGTAACCAAAAGCGCGGTATGGTCTTTCGGCGTCCGGCTTTTTTTTGCGAAGGATGAAAATACCGTAAATCGTGAGGATGTAAAAGATTAAAACGATGATGATGACGAAATCTAATAAATCGCCGTATTTGCCTGTCAAACACAAAGCGGAAGCCCAGATGCATTGCGCCCATAATGCCCATGCGGGAACGCTTGCCGAATTGAGATGTGCGGCTTTTTTGAAGAACAAACCATCTTTGGCCATGGTATAATAGACGCGTGCACCAGCCATGATTAATCCGTTGTTGCAAGCGAATGTTGAAATCATGATCATTACGGCGATAATCAAAGTGCCGATATTTCCAAAAATATATTGGCAAGCTACTACGGCTACGCGATCTGATTTGGCGGTTGCGATTTCGTCGAATGGAATTACGGCCAAGTACATTAGATTCGCTAGAATATAAATGATGGTTACGATGAAAGTTCCCAGGAACAAACTCAAACCAACGTTGCGTTTTGGGTTTTTGATTTCACCTGCGATAAAAGTTACGCCATTCCACGCATCGCTTGAAAACAATGAACCTACCATCGCGGCGGCAATTCCTGAAATTAGAGCTACTCCACTAATTGGCAGCCAAGAAGCGGTTTCTTTTATGTAGGATTTTGTGGCCCACATATCAGTCCAATTGGCATTCCATATTTCGGCTTTGGCACCTAATAGGAAACCAAAAACTACCAATCCCAACAACGACAGAATTTTAATTACGGTTAGAATAGATTGTAGTGTTTTGCTGTTTTTTACGCCTCGACTATTGAGATACGTCAGAATTACAATGGTGATTATCGAGACAATTTGTGCGGCGTGTAATGTGAAACCACCACTTTGAAAGAGAATATTTTCTTCGCTCATTACCGGAAACAAATAGGCTGCAAATTTCGAAAACCCTACGCCTACAGCTGCGATGGTTCCGGTTTGAATGACGGCAAAGAAACTCCAACCGTATAAGAATGCGATGAGTTTGTTGTAGGCTTCTCTAAGATAAACATATTGACCGCCTGCATTGGGAAACATCGCGCTCAACTCGCCATAACTGACTGCGGCTATCATGGTGATGATTCCCGAAATTACCCAGATTAAAGTTAGCCAGCCTGCAGAACCCACTTGACGTGCAATGTCGGAGCTTACTATAAATATTCCTGAACCTATCATAGACCCTACGACCAGCATGGTTCCGTCGAATAATCCGAGTTCTCTTTTAAAATGTTCTTGGTTTTGGTTTTCCATAATATCGGTTTTGGTTTGTTTTTTCAGTATTGGTTAAAGATATAAAAAAGTTGATATGTTGAACTTCCCAAAAAAACAATAAAAAAACCTGCTCGTGTTGATGAGCAGGTTTTTCGTGTAATAATAAATAAAATTAATAAACTAAAAATTGTATTTTGGCAATGATGTCTGGTTTATTATGGCTTGTAGATATTTTTCGTGGTGGTTATTCCGTTGCACTTCACTTTAACAATGTAATAGCCTCTGCGTAATCCGCTTAAATCTGTTGATGTTGCTTTTAACTGTCCGTTTTGGTTGTATACTTTTATCGTATAATTTTGACTTGGAAGGTTATTGATTACAAGAGTGCTAGTGCTGCTTACAAATAATATTTCGACTGGTAAAACAACAGGCACAATTATTACTGGTGGAATCACGATTACTGGTGGAATTACTACTGGGTCAATTACAACTGGATCTATTATTACAGGGTCGGTAGTCGTTGAACTTGTAATTGTAACCGTCTGATTTAAGTTATTGTATCCTTTGGTAGCATCCCAAGTTCCGGTGTTGGCACATCGAATTGAAAAATATGGATTGGTTAGTGTTTGATCGGGTAAATTCAAATACAATTGGTAAGTTCCGTTTGGAGCTGCTCCGGCTAAACTTTTAATCAATTGAATTGCTGTTCCTTTTTTCCAGGCTTTTAAATCGCTGCTGATTTCAACGGAATACTCGGTAGCTGTTGCGGTGTTTTTTAAGACAACGTATGCTTTTCTCGATTTATAAACATTCGCATAACCTGAATTTTGAAGATTGATTGTTAGTGTATTGTTTGAAAAGGATGAATTTAATAATTCAAATCGATAGCCCAGTTTTCTTTCCATTTCAGCGTAACAACCTTGTGATGTCCAACTGGTAATGTTGGCAGTTAAATAATCTTTATTCATTAAACTCCAATTGTATTTGTTCAATTCAACTACTGCATTACTACAGTCAGTTCTTGGAGCATTAATCTGATTGGTTTCACCTGTCATAGGTAAGTTTTCTGTTTGAGCCACCAGATAATTACTATCGGTTGTACTCGGAGCACTTTGCACATTATTGACTAAAAACATTCCTGAATCTCCCCATTCACCAAGAAAAGCATCATTATAAAAACCGATTCTATTGTGCCCGCTTGGATATAATTTTTGTTTGTAAAACAGATAACGCACTTGAATTGGAATTTCAATTGGAGTGGCATTAATCATAGCTTCTAAAACTTCTTTTCGATTGGCCCATTGTGTAGTAGTATATTGGGTGTAATCGCCATTACCGAAATCGGCAACTTGACTCGTGTAATAATTTTCGCCCCAACATCCAATCCAGCCGTATTGATACATTGAAATAACATCTTTGTTGGCTGCAATAATTGGTGCTACTTGTTGAATATGAGCTAGCATTTGTGCTTTTGTAGCATCTAAAACTGCTGCGGATTCGCTTTGTGAATAAGCAAATCGGATCATTACTTTCATTCCTGAGTTTCGGATCGTATTAAAATCAGTTTGCATATTCGCAAGAAATGCGCTTGAAATTGGCGATGACGTAAACTGAGTCAAATAAAAAATTCTTTGAACTACTGAAATGTTTTGTGTTCTGTAAGAACTCAATGTACTTGCGCTTATAAACGAATAACTCGTTGTTGATCCACTTGATGAATAGTGGTAAAATCCTCTGTCAGGATTCGGGAAACTTTCTGTGCTAGCTGTGTAGCTTTGATTTTGTCCGTGGGCTGCTACTGCTATCAGTAACATGAGTAAAAAATTTTTCATAATAGTAGGTTAAGGTTTTCATACTTCTTTGTTTTTAGGGAGAAGCATTACTATCATTTGGGGACAATAATAACACACCACAAATTAATATGATAATTGGTTACTGAAAATTAAATATTCGATAAAGTGTAATTTTTATTCGATTAAATACTTAAAAAATATTTTTAATTAAGTATTTACTTACAAATAAATTAAAAAAAAAGATGACGTAATTGATGTTTTAGCAAAAAACATTTTACAATAAAAGCAGTTCCCAAATAACAAACTTTTAGATCAAAAAAGAAGTCAAAATTCTTTGATAGGTCGTTAATTATTTAAGGGAAAATTAATGCAGATAAGCGTTGGGAGAATCCCAAAAGAAAAGTAAATTATTCATAGCACGCAGGTTAAGATTTAAAATTGTAATTATTAATTTTGAGTTTTATTTTAACATGCATTTTTCATAATGGGGATTACTAAACAATGCATTACAAACATAACAAGATTAAAAGCACATAAAACCGACGAACGACTTAATTATGTGAATTTTAACGTTTAAAAACGCCATAATCAATCATTTGTAAGAAATAACTATTAAAGTTTAATACACTTGTAAGAAATCATCGTTACTATAAGACATTAAAGTTATTAACTATTTGATTATCGTTTGTTTATAAGTAATTTTTTAATCAGAAAATTATTCCACTTAAAATAAAAAAACAATTTAATCAAAAAATTAGCGCAACCTTATTATAAGAATACATCAAAAAAAGTCAAAAAAAAATCCCCGAATTTCTTCGAGGATTTCACATTTCTATAAAGATTAAAATCTAAGCATTTCCTGCAGCGGCAATTAAATTTAAAGCAGAACCTGCAACAAACCAACCTATTTGTCCATCGTTGTAAGTGTGATTCGCCATGATGATGTCTTTTGTTCCATCATCGTGGATAAACTCTAATGTCAGCGGTTTAGCCGGAGCAAAATTAACTAAATCAATAAAGTTAATGATATCGTTCTCTTGAATTTTATCGTAATCCGATTCGTTAGCAAATGTCAAAGCCAACATACCTTGTTTTTTCAAATTGGTTTCATGAATACGAGCGAATGATTTCACCAAAACAGCTTTCACACCTAAGAATCTAGGCTCCATAGCTGCATGTTCGCGAGAAGAACCTTCTCCATAATTATGATCTCCAACAACAATCGTTGGAATACCTGCAGCTTTATAATCGCGCTGTACAGCAGGCACTGCATCATATGTACCCGTCAACTGATTTTTAACCGAATTTGCTTTTTGATTGAAAGCGTTAATCGCACCAATCAACATATTATTGGAAATATTATCCAAATGTCCTCTGAAACGCAACCAAGGTCCAGCCATTGAAATATGGTCAGTGGTGCATTTACCAAAGGCTTTAATCAATAATTTCGCACCCGTAATGTTTTGTTTATTCCATGGTTCGAATGGTGCTAGAAGTTGTAATCTTTCAGAAGTTATCGAAACCAAAACTTGTACTTTAGAACCGTCTTCCGATGGCGCATGAAAACCAGCATCTTCAACATCAAATCCTTTTGGTGGCAATTCGTTTCCGGTTGGTTCATCTAATTTAACTTCAACTCCATCTTCATTAATCAAAGTATCCGTTAATGGATTGAAAGACAAATCACCCGCAATGGCTAATGCTGTTACCAATTCAGGTGATCCAACAAAAGCTAAAGTATTAGGATTTCCATCGGCGCGTTTAGAAAAATTTCTGTTGAAGGAATGCACAATCGTATTGCGTTCTTCCTTCTCGGCACCTTCTCTATCCCACATTCCTATACATGGTCCGCAGGCATTCGCAAATACTGTAGCTCCAATTTTATCGAAAATATCAATAAAACCGTCGCGCTCAATAGTATAACGAACCAACTCAGAACCTGGTGTTATCGTAAACTGAGATTTTGTTTTCAAATTTTTATTGGAAACTTGTTGTGCCAACGATGCTGCTCTGGCAATATCTTCATAAGAAGAGTTAGTGCAAGAACCTATTAAACCTATATCAATTTTCAACGGCCAATTGTTTTTGATAGCTTCTTCTTTCATCTTAGAAATCGGAGTCGCCAAATCCGGAGTGAATGGTCCGTTTAAATACGGCTCTAATTCAGATAAATTGATTTCAATAACCTGATCAAAATACAATTCTGGATTGGCATATACTTCGTCATCACCGGTTAAGTATTTTGCAATTTTATTGGCTTCATCGGCTACATCTGCCCTATCGGTCGAACGCAAATAGCGATCCATTGAAGCGTCATAACCAAAAGTGGAAGTCGTCGCACCAATCTCAGCACCCATATTACAAATGGTTCCTTTTCCAGTGCAAGACATTGCTGTTGCTCCTTCACCAAAATATTCAACGATAGCTCCGGTCCCACCTTTTACGGTAAGAATTCCAGCTACTTTCAAAATCACATCTTTTGGAGCTGTCCATCCGGATAATTTACCCGTAAGTTTTACACCAATCAGTTTTGGAAATTTTAATTCCCAAGCCATTCCTGACATCACATCGACAGCATCTGCACCACCTACTCCAATCGCTACCATTCCTAATCCGCCTGCATTTACAGTGTGAGAATCAGTTCCAATCATCATTCCTCCAGGGAAAGCATAATTTTCTAAAACTACTTGGTGAATAATTCCGGCACCTGGTTTCCAAAAACCAATACCATATTTATCAGAAACAGAAGATAAAAATTCAAAGACTTCATTGCTTTGTGTTTTCGCGCGTGCTAAATCTGTTTTGGCATCAACCTTCGCTTGTATTAAGTGATCACAATGAACCGTTGTTGGTACAGCCACTTTACTTTTACCGGCATGCATAAATTGCAATAAAGCCATTTGTGCTGTCGCATCTTGACAAGCTACACGATCGGGAGCAAAATCAACATAATCTTTTCCACGCGTAAAGGCATGAGAAGGCATTCCTTCCCACAAATGATTGTATAATATTTTTTCTGTAAGTGTAAGCGGTCGACCAACAATTTCGCGTGCTTTGTCTACACGAGTGGTCATATTGGCGTACACTTTTTTAATCATTTCAATATCAAAAGCCATAATCAATAAAGGTTAATTTGTTTGCTGTGCGAATTTACGAAAACGTTGTACTACTAAAAAGTTTTTAATCAAATATGTTGGTTGCACTACATAATTTACGAATAGGTCGTTTTAGTTTGATATTTTTTAGCAATAACAAAATTAAAGTAAGAAAAAATGAAAATTCTTAATTTTTATCTCTTAAATCCATCATTGGTTTTTCAAAAAAACGATACACAAAGTAACTTAAAGTGACCGTTATAGCAATATAAACTGCCGTAAAAATGTGAAGCTTCAGTAGATTTTGAGGATCGATAACTATCCAACTTTTCATCAATTGCAAAATGATACTATAATGCAATAAGTAGATTGAATATGAAATCATACTAATGAATGTGATTGGTTTCGAAAGTTTCGAATCAAATGTTTTCCATTGCGATAATATGGGTAGAAAAAAAGCTATTGAAATCGACACCAAAGGCAGATAAAATACATTCCAAAATAGCGGATGGGTTGTAATCAAAATTCGAAAATAACCAATCCCCACAAACAAAAAAGCCATGCTCAAAATACCGAACAAACAAAACATCTTGCTGAATTTTTTCCAAAACAATTGAAAATTAAAAGCTATCCAACTGCACAAAACACCAATAAAAATAGCATCCAATCGATAAACAACGACCGATTTTACCGCAGCATTCCATAGATTAATATCAGTATTATTGGTTGCGATATGGAATAGCATCTTAGCCATTAAACTCATCGATATTAAAACACTTATAATCACAACAAAAGAAAGAGATCGATTTTTAGGTTTATAAAGCAATAACGCTAAAGGCAATAGAAAATAACTAAATTCTTCTATACTCAAACTCCATGATTCTGGAAAAAAAGGCAGCATCGTTCCATTAAAATTTTGAAGGAATAGGAAATATCGCCAAACATTTCCATCCAAAGAAGTGTAGAAAAAAGCAATTAGAACATTCATCAACAAAACCAAATAATACGTTGGTAGTGTCCTAAACCATCTTCTTTTTAAAAAATAAAAAACAGTTTTCTTGCTATACTCTTCATCGACATACAAACGATATACAATCGAACCAATAAGAAAACCACTGAGTACAAAAAAAATCTCAACGCCAAGAAAAGCAAAAACTTGAAATATTGAAGTCAAAAAAACATTAGTACTGGGATAAATCCACAAGCAATGGCCAAGAAGCACCAAAATAATAGCCAAAGCACGCATTAAATCTAAACCGAAAACCCTTTCTTTGGTTGAAGTCAAATGCATAATATTGTACTTTTGTAAGTATGAAGAAATCAAAGATATATAAATTTTTAGGAGCTGTCGTTTTTCTTTCCATTATTGCCGCGGGAATTTTTTATTGGCAATTGCCCAACCGACATAAGGCCATTGTTAAAAGTTACTTGTTGTATAAAACGGGAATTATTGACAATCAATGGGACGTTAGCAATGATAAAATAGAGTATAAAATGATTTCGCCCGACTTTTATATTGATGGCATTTACCGATCGATGGAAGGCCCGAAAGCTACCAATTACGTACAACTTACGACGGACAGCAGTCTGATATACATCACCGGTTTTAAAGTAAAAGCCATTGATTCAAAAACAAAAGCGACGATTTCAAAAGACTTTATTTGCCACACCAATATCGATTTTAATGATGTCAGTTATTATAGCATTTTCAATTTAAAAAATCGAATTGGAAAACAGTATCCACGAATGGCTACATTGTCACACGGTTTTGAAAGTTACGAATTCCCGAAAGGTTATGGCGTTCCAATGAAAGGTAAAAATTTGCTTTACATTTCAACTCAAGCTTTAAATCATAATCTTAAAGACATCCGGAAATTAATCAAGCATGAAGTAACCATTCGTTATTCAAAAGATAGAAATACCAAGCCATTAATGTGCAGAACGATTTTTATAGAATTGCCTTTTGATGAAAATGATCCTTATAAAAGTCCGCTAGATCCTGCAAGCAACATGTGTGTTCCGGTGGAAACCAAAAACCATGTTTATCAAGATCAAAATGGAAATAAACTTTCCGGGCATTGGGTGATTCAACCGGGTAAAAAAACATTCACAAGCGATGTCAATGGTCAATTGGAAATTAAAGACAGTTTACGTTTGCATGCTGCTACGATTCATGTGCATCCATTTTCAACTGCGATAATTTTATTCGATAAAACCACACAAAAAGTGATTTTCAAAAGCAAAATCACCAATCATACCGATCGAATTGGCATCACGAAGATTGAATCTTTTACTTCTGAAGATGGCATTTGGCTATATAACAATCATGATTATGAATTGCAACTCAATGTAAACAATACAACCAATAATACCATAGAAATGATGGGTAGTATGTCGTTGTTTTTTTATGACAAAGAATTGGACGCGATATTAAAAGGAAACGAACTTTCGGATTAAAATAACGAAGCGATAATCTTTTCGATAGTAATTCCTTCTGCGTCGGCTTTGTAGTTTTTCACCACGCGATGTCTTAATATTCCAATCGCAACCGCTTTCACATCTTCGCTGTCCGGAGAAAATTTTCCGTTGAAAGCGGCATGGGCTTTGGCGGCTAAAATTAAATTCTGCGAAGCTCTTGGTCCTGCACCCCAATCAATATAATTCTTAATAAAATCTGTTGACAGTGCGTTGTCCGGACGTGTTTTGCTTACCAAAGTAACCGCATATTCAACCACATTATCCGGCACCGGAATACGACGTAACAAATGTTGAAAATCGATAATTTCTTGCGCTGTGAATAACGGATTTATAGTCGCTTGTTTATCGGAAGTGGTGCTTTTTACGACTTCCACTTCTTCTTGAAAAGAAGGATAATCCAATTTAATCGAAAACATAAAACGGTCTAATTGCGCTTCTGGCAAAGGATACGTTCCTTCTTGTTCGATTGGATTTTGAGTCGCCAATACGAAATACGGCAAAGACAATTTATAATTGTGACCGGCAATGGTTACCGCGCGTTCCTGCATCGCTTCTAATAAAGCAGCTTGCGTTTTTGGTGGTGTTCTATTGATCTCATCTGCCAAAATAATGTTGGAAAAAATGGGGCCTTTTATGAATTTAAACTGGCGATTTTCATCTAAAATTTCACTTCCCAAAATATCGGATGGCATCAAATCCGGCGTAAACTGAATGCGTTTAAAATCCAATCCCAAAGCTTGAGCAATCGTATTGACCATTAGTGTTTTGGCCAAACCGGGAACACCAACCAATAAAGCATGGCCGCCCGAAAAAATACTCAACAGTATCTGATCTACAACTTCGTCTTGCCCAACAATGATTTTGGAGATTTCATTCTTTAATTCGATTCTTTTTTGAACGAGATTTTGTATTGCTGTTACGTCTGACATTCCGGTAGGATTTTAGATTTTAGATTTTGGATTTTAGATTTAGAAAATACTAAATGTTGAATCTTATTTTTTAAGCCAATTGTTGGTGAATTCACAATTGCGATAGTCACCATTAATTTTGATGTATGTTTCTTTAATTTTTTCATCAGACCATTTCGCAATGGCATTGATCTGTTTTTCTTTTAATGCCAAGTCTTTAATTTTGATGTAGTCTTTCGCATAATCGGCTGTATGCTCTTCGATACGATTGGTCACCATAATCAACTTGTATTTTTTCTTGCCTGATTGATCGGTATCGATTTGAGGAACAGAAATTTCGCCTTCTTTCAAATTCGATACTTGTGAGTATAAAGACGGATCCATTTTGGTCAATTCGAAATGCGTGTCTTGCGTTTTTGGATTGATCAAAACACCACCGTTGGCTTTGGTTTCTTTTTCATCAGATTCCGTTCTGGCTGCATCGGCAAACGAAATCGATTTATCTTCAATTTTCTTTTTAATCTGTAGAATTCTTTCTTTGGCTTCACTTAGCGATTTATCATCCGTTTTTGGTACCAAAAGAATGTGGCGAAGATCTACATCTTGTCCTTTTATCTTTTCGATGTAGATGATATGCCAGCCGAAATCGGTTTCAAAAGGTTCTGAAATTTCGCCTTCAGACAAACTAAACGCCACATCTTTAAACTCTTTTACGAATGGCGTTTTCTTATTCATTTTATAAAAACCACCATTAGAACTCGATCCCGGATCTTGAGAATACAACACCGCTTTGGTCGAGAAACTGGCGCCTTCCTGAACTTCTTTTTTAAATTCTTTGAGCTTGTCGATTACTTTTTGCTTTTCTTCCTCAGAAATTTTGGGCATCACAACAATCTGCGATACTTCCATTTCAGCTCCAAAAAGCGGCAATTCAGTGGTAGGAATTTTTTTGAAAAAAGTCCGAACTTCTTCAGGTGTAATTTGCACGGCATCGACGATTTTTTTTTGCATCGAACTCGCAAGTTTATTCATTTTAATGATTTCAGAAAGATCACTTTTAAAATCTGCTTCACTGGTTTTTTTGAAGTATTTCACCACTTTATCCATCGAACCCAATTGCTCGACCATGTAGTTGGTTTGCTCTTCCATTTTTGATTTGACTTCATCATCAGTTACGATAATACTGTCTTGAACCGCTTGGTGTGCATACAATTTATCTTCTAATAATTTGCCCAACATCTGACAACGTGTGATGTCTTTAACGGAATTGCCTTGGCTTGATAATTCTAAGAAAGTTTTATCGATATCGGAATCTAAAATATTGTAATCGCCAACCGTAGCAATCACGCCATCTATTTTTTGTCGCTTGCCTTCAACTACAGGTTTCTTAGCTTTTACCGTATCCTTAATAATTTCCTGAGCAAAAATACTTGCCGCCATCATCAAAAAGCAAATGGATAATACCACACTTTTATTTATACACTTCATACTTTTTATCTTTAATGGCATCATCGGTGATTTCCTTTTCAAAATTCTTTATTAATTCTAATTTTCTTTTATTAATGATCACTTCTTGCAACGTTGGTTTCAGGTAATCAAAAGGAGCGATTTGATTCTTATCAATTACATTACTGATTTTGACTAAGTAGTTATTTCCGGCATCCGTTTTTTGAATTGTTTTCCCCGGAACAATATAGTCGTCTCTGTTGTCAGGGTTGATGAAAGGTAGCTTTGCATACACTTGACTCAACTCGACCCAAATGGAATCATTCAACGCAAAACTATTCAACTGCAAAGTGTAAGTATCCCAAAACTTTTTATCTGATGTTCTGAAATCAAAAAATTTGCTTTTGATGATTTCATATTTAGGATTGTCCTTTTTTATATTGATGTACCGCAAACGAACTAATGTTCCGTTGGTTTTAAAATTCTCTTTGTTTTCGCTATAATATTTTTTCAATTCGGTTAAAGAAACAACGGTATCAGTCGTTCTTTTGACCACTTCTTCTAGATAGGCTTTTGTGTAAAGGTCGATTTTGTATTGCTGGATTAAAGTATCAAATTCCGCTTTCTTCCCGGCATTCAAATTGACTTCAGCAACATGAATCAACAATTTCTGAGCAGCCCAACGGTCTATAAAATTCCTTACAATGACAATACTATCTTCTTTCGATATTCCTTTGGGAACTAAATTGGCAATATCTTCTTTATAAAGATAATCCGAATTAACTCGGGCAATGGCTGCAGTTTTGGTGTTGGATTTAAAAAGATTGCAAGCCGTAAAGCAAGCCATCAATCCAATAACAACAGCAAACTTGAACATTATTTATTAAGTTCTTTTTTTACTCTGTCAAAAACATCAGGGAAAGTTTTAATCGTAAATTCCTTCTTCAATTCGCTAACCCAGTTTTGTTCTAGAAATTGTTGGTAATCATTAATCACTTTTCCTTTACATTCCTCGAGGGTTTTCGGCCCAGCCGGCATGATTTTATTGACCATCGTTACGAAATAATAATCGCCATCTTTCTCGATTTCTGAAACACCCACTTCATGTTTAAGGTTCTTTGGCAAAGCATCATTACCGTCTTCAAACACACCAACATTCGTCATTACTGTTACTTTATCTTTGGTGTTCAATTGTTCTTTGATCTTTTCAGGAGCCACTTTTTGTTTGAGCAATTTTTGGGCTTT
The DNA here is from genome assembly GCF_031411595.1 of Flavobacterium sp. GTDB lineage: Bacteria > Bacteroidota > Bacteroidia > Flavobacteriales > Flavobacteriaceae > Flavobacterium. The sequence continues at coordinate 43,470 of NZ_JANOBI010000005.1, forward strand.
CTTAATGACATCCATGTTGGTAGATGAAGCGATGATTACATCCAATCTGTTTTTCCATTGGTAAACCGCTTTGTTGCTTTCGTAGAAATTTTTCAAACCTAGCGTATCGGTTTTAGAGCGATCCCAGATTTCTTTTTCCATCAAATCGAAAAGCAATAATCCGTCACGGTATTCGTCCATTACATTAGAAAACTCAGGGAATTCTCCTTCCAAATGATCCGTATAATAAGTCGTTAATTGTTCATCTAAAAATTTCTGATAAAAACTATCCACCAATTTATTGATCGGTTTTAAAGTGATACCAGCTTTTTGTTGGGTTTTCAAATAAATTAAAAAAGTAGTGCCCGTGATGATTTTGTCATTGATGGCAAACAATTTTTTATCGAATGCTTTGGTGTCGGCAGGAACTTCCCATTTGTTATCGTAGTAGTCGTTTGTAACTAATTTTGATAACGCTGCATACATTTTGTCATCTCTTTTAACGACGTATTTTTTTCTTAATTTTTCGTTGAGTGAATTGGTGATTAATCGAGATCGATCATCTTTAGATACTTTATTTTCAAGCTCCACTTTCATTTCGTCGAACGTGCGTACAGCGTGTTTTTCAATCAATTTCACTATGTGCCATCCAAACTTGGTTTGAAAAGGCGTTGATAATGGTTTGTCTTTTGTCAATGAAAAAGCGATATTTTCAAATTCTTCAGAACTCAATTGCCCCGAACCAAAACGAGCTAAAACGCCACCTTTTGAAGAAGAAGATTTGTCATCAGAAAACTGTTTGGCTAAGCTTTCAAAATTCTCACCTTGTTGCAATTTTTGATAAATATCATCAATGTTCTTTTTCATTTTAGCTTTTTCATCCGCATTATCATCTTTTGGATTGAGCAACATAATGTGAGCTACGGTTACTTCACCACGATTGTCTCTGCTGTCTTCCACTTTGATGATGTGGTATCCGAAACGTGTACGAACTGGGTTCGAAATTTTTCCAACAGGCGTTTTGAATGCTGCAGATTCGAAAGCATAAACCATTCTGAAAGAACTGAAATATCCTAAATCGCCTTTGTTGTCTTTAGCGGATGGATCTTGAGAAAATTCTGCCGCTAACTTTCCGAAATCTTCTCCTTTAAGAGCGCGATTGCGGATTTCAACAATTTTGTTGTATGCTTTTAAAGTATCTTCCGGAGCCGCATTTTCATCTACCATCAAAAGAATATGGGAAGCTTTGATTTCTTTTAGTGAACGTTGGTAACCTTCTTCCACCAATTCTTTGGTTACTTTAGAATCGCTTAAATAGTTTTTTGAAAGTTGGGTTCTGTAAGTGGCCAGTTCCGCTTTGTAGGCATCACCGTTTTGTAAACCCAATTTATTGGCTTTATTGATTTTGAGTTTGTAACCAATAAATAATTCGAGATATTGTGCTAAGTCTTTTTGAGATTCGTCTTTAACAAGGTCTAAATTCTTGTTGTAAACTCTAGAAAATTCGTCAGTGAAGTAGGGTTTGTCATCAATTGTAAATAAAACTTCTTTTTTACTACTTTGGGCGTAGCTTATTAAATTTAAAGAAAGTAATACTCCAAGAAACAATTGTTTTATTTTCATTATTTTAAAATTTTCCGTTTATAATTTAAGTTAAAATTAGCCGTATCTAAAATTTAATTCTTTTTGAATTTGAATCAACAAAAATAACAATTCAATTACATTAAACAAGTATAGTGAATACTATTAACAAAAAATTATTAACGGTATTTCTTACTGTTTTTTTACTATGTAAAATGTTTAAAAATGCACTTTAAATTCTTATTGGTTTTTATTGTTGAATAAATACTATTTTTGCAATCCATTTACGACTATTTATGAGTTTTTTAAAAGAAATACAACGACGACGAACCTTCGGAATCATCTCGCATCCTGATGCCGGAAAGACTACTTTGACAGAAAAATTACTACTTTTTGGTGGTGCGATTCAAGAAGCCGGTGCCGTAAAAAACAACAAGATTAAAAAAGGAGCCACTTCCGATTTTATGGAGATCGAACGCCAGAGAGGAATTTCAGTTTCGACTTCGGTTTTGGCGTTCAATTATAAGGACAAAAAAATAAACATTCTTGATACTCCTGGGCACAAGGATTTTGCAGAAGACACCTTCAGAACGCTGACAGCAGTCGACAGTGTCATTGTTGTGATTGACGTTGCCAAAGGTGTCGAAGAGCAAACTGAGAAATTAGTTGCTGTTTGTCGATTGAGAAATATTCCGATTATTGTTTTCATCAATAAATTAGATCGTGAAGGAAAAGATGCTTTTGATTTGATGGATGAAGTCGAGCAAAAACTAGGATTGACTGTAACGCCATTGAGTTTTCCGATTGGAATGGGTTATGATTTTCAAGGCATATACAATCTTTGGGAACAAAACATCAATTTGTTTAGTGGCGACAGTCGCAAAAACATTGAAGAAACTATTGCTTTTTCAGATGTTCAAAATCCGGAATTAGAAAAAATTATCGGTCAAAAACCCGCAGAAAGACTACGTGAAGAATTGGAACTCATTGATGAAGTGTATCCAAAGTTTGATCAGAAATTGTATTTGGAAGGTAAATTACAACCCGTGTTTTTCGGTTCAGCATTGAATAATTTTGGAGTTCGGGAATTGTTAGATTGTTTTGTAGACATTGCTCCATCGCCAAGACCTAAAGAATCTGAGACAAGATTGGTGAATCCTACAGAAGAAAAAATGACTGGTTTCGTTTTTAAAATTCATGCGAATATGGATCCTAAACATCGCGATCGTCTGGCGTTTATAAAAATTGTATCGGGCACATTCGAGCGCAACAAGCCTTATTTTCATGTGCGTCAGAAAAAGAATTTTAAATTTTCTAGTCCAAATGCTTTTTTTGCTGAGAAGAAAGAAATCGTTGACATTTCCTATTCTGGTGATATTGTAGGATTGCATGATACCGGAAATTTTAAAATTGGAGATACTTTGACTGAAGGAGAAGTGATGAATTTCAAAGGAATTCCGAGTTTCTCTCCGGAGCATTTTAGGTATATCAACAATGCTGATCCATTAAAAGCGAAACAACTTGACAAAGGCATTGACCAACTTATGGATGAAGGTGTTGCACAATTATTCACTTTGGAAATGAATAACCGAAAAGTAATAGGAACTGTTGGCGCGCTGCAATATGAAGTGATTCAATATCGATTGGAACATGAGTATGGTGCAAAATGTACTTATGAGAATTTCCCTGTTCACAAAGCCTGTTGGGTAAAACCGGATGATGCCAAAAGTGAAGAGTTTAAAGAGTTTAAAAGAATCAAGCAAAAATTTTTGGCTAAAGACAAATACAATCAATTAGTATTTTTAGCAGATTCTGATTTTACGATTCAAATGACGGTAAGCAAATACCCAAATGTAAAATTATTTTTCACTTCTGAATTTGATTAACAGACACCAATAATAGCATTATTCAACATTAAAAGATAGTTTCTATTCATTATTTTAAAAATCAAATTCGATATTTCAATAATGATTCTTATATTTGCAACTTAATCTCTATGTGAAATGAAAAACAGATTATTTAATTTATACCTAATCACCTTTTTTTTATTAGTTGATTTTGTTGCTTTTGCGCAACCAGGCGACGATGATGGAAGTGGTGGATTAGAAGGAAATGACCCACCTCCTGCCCCAATTAATGGAAAACTATTATGGTTAGGAATAGTTGCATTACTTTATGCATTCTACAGTATAAGAAAAAACAGAAAAATAGCTTAGTTCTAAAAGTTACTTTTTAAAGTATATATTAAAGTCCGATTTCATAATGAAATCGGACTTTTTTTGTTTATAAATTAATTTTCTTTAATTGGTTAGTCAGACTGATGTTAATCTAAAATATTATTGTAAACTAAAATTAGTCTCAACAATTCATCGAGATAATAAAATGATTAAATACATTATTATGGCTCAAGCATTAATTTGGAATCAAAAAATACTTAAATAATATCGACACTCAGATTTCACTTCCCATATTTAATTTGTTGAAATAAAAAAGCCTCTCCATTGCTGGAGAGGCTTTCTATTATTAAAGACAATTAATTATCTTTTAATCACTCGAAGTGTTTTCACGTGATCACCTTGAGTTACAATAATGTTGTAAACTCCAGATGGGTAACGAGAACCAATTTCTAAATTAGTGATAGCATCTACGCTAGATTGACGTGATTCTACCTCACGACCTAACATATCGTATACTCTTACACCAACTTGATCTTCACTAGATGTGTTAACATCCAATTTGAAAGTGTCTGCATAAGGGTTTGGATACGCTTTAACTTCATAGATATCTAAAGCTGCACTAGCTTGTCTTGAAGCTGTTGGCGATGTAGTAATGGTACAAAGTACAGTTCCTTGAACATAGCTAGCATTGTACAATACATCTACACGGATGGTGTAAGCTGTGTTAGCTGCTGCTCCACCTGGAAGGTTTTGCAATGCAAATCTAGGGTTAGCCGTAGTATACTGTCTTGTTTGAACTCCGTTAGTTACTACGAATTTGTATCCTTGAGCTCCACTTACTTGTTGAGCAAAGATAGTAGTCCAGAACGCATTGATAGTACTTCCACAAGTTGGTTGAATAACTCTTGAAGTTCCTGGCGTAGCTGGTGTAGTAATTGAACAAGCTGGTCCGTACTCAGTATCTGGACGGTAAACATTGTTAAATGCTAACAATACATCAATTGTATACGTAGTTCCGAATTGGTAACCAGCAATGCTAGTCAAACTGAAACGGTTAACCGCTGTATCAACTGTACCTAATAAAGTAGCTCCGTTTCTAACTCTGAATCTGTATCCTGAAGCACTTGGTACTTGAGTACAGAAAATAGTGTTATTAATATCTGTTAATGTAGATCCACAAGATGGATTAGAGATATTAGTAGTGTTAGGAACTGCTGGTGTACTTACTGAACAAGATGGTCCGTAAGCTCTGTAGTATCCTCCGTGTTTAACAGAAACTTCAATAGTATAAGTAGTAGCATAAGTTGCTCCACCTACTAAGCTTGTTAAAGCAAAACTGTTTGTTGAAGAATCTAATGTTCTTACAGTAGCTCCGTTAGTTACTCTGAAACGGTATCCTTGGATAGGTCCTGTTTGAGTTTGGAAGTTACTCAGTGGATAAGCGAACAATGTGTTTGACAAGTTAGTCAATGTTACACCACAGCTTGTAGTAATCAATGAAGATAATGGTGTTACCTCGTCGGTTGTTCCATCACAGTTGTCATCAACTCCATTTGCTAATACTTCAGAAGCATTTGAATTAATCGTTGCAACATTGTCATTACAATCTGTTCCGTTATTAACAGCAACATAACCTGATGGTGTTAAAGCTCCGTAACAAACTGGTGCTGCTGGGAATCCATTGTTGTATCCGTCGTTATCAGCATCTACAAAGAAGTTACCAGTTCTCCATTTCAATGGATCAGATGGTGCACAGTCTGTATTGTTTGCAGATGTTCCTGCTGGTTGACCTGTACAAGATGGTGTTCCAGTTCCGAATCCGAATCCGTCACCGTCAGTATCTGCATAATAAGTGATAGCTGATGTGTTCAATGTCAATGTCAATGTAGCTGTGTTACATCCTGAAACGAATGGGTAAACACCACTTGCATTATACGTTTGACCGCTTACTGACCATGTGTATGAAGTACCACAAGCCGTTACTGACTCGCTTCCTGTAGTAGTGAATGGAGACAATGTCAATGTTAATGTAGCTGTGTTACATCCCACAACGTGAGTGTAAGTTCCGCTTGCATTATACGTTGATCCATTTAATGCCCAAGTGTATGAAGTACCACAAGCTGATACTGACTCACTTCCAGTAGTAGTGTTTGGTGTCAATGTCAATGTTAATGTAGCTGTGTTACATCCTACAACGTAAGGGTAAACACCACTTGCGTTATACGTTTGACCGTTAACTGCCCATGTGTATGAAGATCCACAAGCTGATACTGACTCGCTACCTGTAGTAGTGTTTGGTGTCAATGTCAATGTTAATGTAGCTGTGTTACATCCTACAACGTAAGGGTAAACTCCACTTGCGTTATACGTTTGACCGTTAACTGCCCATGTGTATGAAGTACCACAAGCTGATACTGACTCGCTACCTGTAGTAGTGTTTGGAGTCAATGTCAATGTTAATGTAGCTGTGTTACATCCTACAACGTAAGGGTAAACTCCACTTGCGTTATACGTTTGACCGTTAACTGCCCATGTGTATGAAGTACCACAAGCTGATACTGACTCGCTACCTGTTGTAGTGTTTGGAGTCAATGTCAATGTTAATGTAGCTGTGTTACATCCCACAACGTGAGTGTAAGTTCCTGAAGCGTTATACGTTTGACCGTTTAATGCCCATGTGTATGAAGATCCACAAGCTGATACTGACTCACTTCCAGTTGTTGTAGCTGGAGTTAATGTCAATGTCAATGTAGCTGTGTTACATCCTACAACATGCGTATAAGTTCCTGAAGAAGTATACGTTGATCCATTCAATGGCCATACATAAGAAGTTCCACAAGCTGATACTGACTCGCTACCTGTTGTAGTGAATGGAGTCAATGTCAATGTCAATGTAGCTGTGTTACATCCAACAACTTCTGTGTAAGTTCCACTTGCGTTATACGTTTGACCGTTTAATGGCCATGTGTATGAAGTACCACATGCTGATACTGACTCACTTCCAGTTGTTGTAAGTGGCGTAATTGACAAGTTCAATGTAGCTGTATTACATCCTGTAACTACTGTAAGCCCTGATTGAGCTGTAGTATACGATTGTCCGTTGGCTGGCCAAACATAAGTTTGTCCTGCACAGATTGATGTAGTTACACTTCCTGTTGTTGTAAGTGGCGTAATTGACAAGTTTAACGTTGCTGTATTACATCCAGAAACAAACTGAAGGTTTGATTGTGCTGTAGTATACGACAATCCGTTTGCTGGCCATGTAAAAGACTGACCCGCACAGATAGAAGTAGTTACACTTCCGTTAGTCGTAAGCGGTGCTCCTGCTCCAATGGTAAACGCTGAAGTCGAAACAGCAGAACAACCAGGATAAGTAACAGCAACCGTGTGGCTTCCTGCTGTTAAACCTGAAACTGTGAATGCGAAAGCACTCATCGTAGCATTTTGGGCCGATCCTCCATCAACACTGTAAGAAACTGTAGCGGTACCGCTAGCTCCTCCTGTAAGTGTGATTGTAGCACTTCCGTTAGCAGCACCAGCACATGGTGATTCAGCAACTAAATTACTAGCTGCAACTGATGACGGGCAAGAGTTCAAAGGAACTGAAAACGTACTTGTTGAAGTGTGCGACAAGAGCAATGCAGGGTTGCTTGTTGTAGTATTAGTCGTCGGATTAGTTGAAGCAGTAGTAGACTGCCCAACCTGAGCATTCGTACCTCCAGCGTTAGGGATAAGTGCCGTTGGCGAGATCCATAAATTGGCATTGCTACTGGCTGTCCAGTTCACCGTATTGGTAAATCTGAATTTACCATACCTATACGTTCCGGCTGGAAGATCAACAAAAACATTTGCAGTCGATGCTGTTACAACTCTTAATTGTGGCGTTCCAGGACCTCTGTAACTGGTAGTCGGAGCGGGAATAGCGCTTCCTGAGAACTCAGGGGCGCGGCTTCCTGGTACCAAACTAAAAGATTCGCCTCCCACCGTAGATGTCGTGATACTAGGAGTACCGCCATTCAAGATCGCGGCATTAAAGTTAACACCACATGAAACAGAGTAAATTCTCTTACCTCCTGCGGGTACTGTCAACATCAAGTCGAAATCAAAGGTGTTCGACGTTGACGACTGGTTCGTCAAAGTCAAAACAAGATTCTGCGCGCTTCCCGAAAGGGAGAGCAACAGCAAGCAAAAAAGTAAAGCTTTCTTGCTAAAAACATTAATAGTTATTCTCATATAATTAAAATTAAATTGGTTACTAATTATTTCGATTGAAGTCCGATGTTGCTATGGAATTCCATAGCAACATCTTCATTCAATTCTTTTATAACATTAAAATGGATAATGTGCGTAAACCGAGTTATCAAGGTTTGGAAACAAATTATCAAGATCCGAGTTATCTATAACACCATCTCCGTTAAGATCCGTAGCTAAAACTCCGAAATTAGAGCTGT
>NZ_JANOBI010000006.1:0-18320 GCF_031411595.1 Flavobacterium sp.
GCGCCACAGGCTCTTGCGCGAGATCGGAAACGGCGCCGAAAGACCGAGATCGGGATCCTCGGCCTGCTGCGTATGGCGATGATGGGTCAGGTGATAGGGCCGGTAGAGCGAGAGGCTGGTGAAGACGGGAAAGGCGCAGAGCCACGCGCCTGCCCATTCGTTCAGCCGGCGGTCGGCGAAAAGCAGGCGGCTCCGATCACACAAAAAGAACTCTCGCAAAACAAGCAGATTCTTATCGATACCCAATTTGTACACCTGCACAACCATACGCAGTTTTCGGTCTTGCAATCCACCATCAGCGTTGCCTCACTTGTAAAAGCGGCAGCCCAGCAAAAAATGCCGGCCGTTGCGATTACTGATCACGCCAATTTAATGGGTGCTTTTCATTTTGTTCGTGATATTTTATACCACAACAAAACCGCCGAAACTAAAAATGCAACCGCAATTGAAAACGATGAAGAGCCCACAGAAAAAATCATCAAACCCATTGTTGGCTGTGAATTTTTTGTCTGTGATGACCACCTCGACAAAACCAGAAAAGACAACGGCTATCAAATCGTATTGCTTGCCAAAACGAAAAAAGGCTATCACAATTTGGCCAAAATGTCTTCCATTGCCTACACGAATGGATTTTATTACGTACCAAGAATTGATAAAAATGTTATCGCGCAATATAAAGAAGACATCATTGTGTTGTCGGGAAATTTATATGGAGAAATTCCGAACAAGCTGTTGAATCTTGGTGAAAATCAAGCCGAAGAAGCTTTGCTTTGGTGGAAAGAAACCTTCGCAGACGATTGCTATATCGAACTCATGCGACACAATCAGGAAGACGAAAACCGTGTCAATGAAGGATTGATTGCTTTGGCTAAAAAACACGATTTAAAAGTGGTTGCGACCAACAACACTTTCTACATCAGTAAAGAAGATGCGAACGCACACGATATTTTGTTATGTGTTCGCGATGGAGAAAAACAAACCACACCGATAGGTCGTGGTCGTGGTTATCGATTCGGTTTGCCCAATCAGGAATATTTTTTCAAATCGGCTGACGACATGAAAAAACTTTTCCAAGATTGTCCCGAAGCCATTTCCAACATCAATGAGATTGTAGATAAAATCGAAATCTATAATTTGGCACGTGAAGTTTTGCTTCCGAAATTTGAAATTCCAAATGACTTTCTGATTGCTGAGGATGAAACCGATAGCGGAAAACGCGGCGAAAACTCCTACTTAAAACATTTGACTTTCGTCGGTGCGAAAAAGCGCTATGCTGAAATCACACCTGAAATTCAAGAACGCATTGATTTCGAATTGACGACCATTGAGAACTCTGGTTATCCGGGTTACTTCTTAATCGTGCAAGATTTCATTGCGGCGGCAAGAGCCATGGGCGTTTCCGTTGGCCCTGGTCGTGGTTCTGCTGCAGGTTCTGTTGTGGCGTATTGTCTCGGAATTACGAATATTGATCCGCTTTTATACAATTTGCTTTTCGAGCGTTTCCTAAATCCCGATCGTGTGTCATTACCCGATATTGATATTGATTTCGATGATGAAGGACGAAGCAAAGTCATGGATTATGTAATCAATAAATATGGCTCAAAACAAGTCGCACAAATTATTACTTACGGAACGATGGCCGCGAAATCAGCCATTCGTGACACCGCAAGAGTTTTAGATTTACCTTTATTCGAAGCCGATAAAATTGCCAAATTGATTCCTGGTTTGATTCCGTCGAAATGGAGTTTAGCACGATTTCTAAATGACACCGAAGCCGAAATCAAAAAGGTTTTGCGTCAGGAAGATTTCGATAAAATCAAAGAACTCATCGAACTTTCGAAAGAAGAAGATTTGGGCGGCGAAACCATTCAACAAGCGCAAGTTTTGGAAGGCAATCTTCGAAACACCGGAATTCATGCCTGTGGTGTCATCATTACGCCTAGCGATATTACGAATTTCGTTCCTGTGGCTACCGCGAAAGATTCGGATTTGTATGTCACCCAATTTGACAACTCGGTCGTAGAAAGCGCTGGTTTGCTCAAGATGGATTTCTTGGGTTTGAAAACTTTAACCTTAATTAAAGACACCGTCAAATTAGTCAAATACAGAACCGGAAAAGACATTGATCCTGACGCCTTTCCGATTGATGATTTGAAAACGTATGAGCTTTTTCAACGTGGCGAAACCGTCGGAATTTTTCAGTACGAAAGTGCCGGAATGCAGAAATACATGAAAGAATTGAAGCCCACGGTTTTCAATGATTTGATTGCGATGAATGCGCTGTATCGCCCGGGACCGATTGCTTACATTCCAAGTTTTATCAAAAGAAAAAACGGTGAAGAACCGATTGAATATGACCTTGATGCCTGTGAAGAATTACTCAAAGACACCTACGGAATTACGGTTTATCAAGAGCAAGTAATGCTTTTATCCCAAAAACTCGCGGACTTTTCAAAAGGGGATGCCGATGTTTTGCGTAAAGCGATGGGGAAAAAACAGCGTGATGTACTTGATAAAATGAAACCTAAATTCATCAGTCAAGCCGCTGCGAAAGGCCACGCTGAAGACAAACTGGAAAAAATCTGGAAAGACTGGGAAGCGTTTGCGGAATATGCATTCAACAAATCGCACTCCACTTGTTACGCTTGGATTGCGTATCAAACGGCGTATCTGAAAGCGAATTATCCTGCCGAATATATGGCTGCTGTGTTATCTAACAACATGAGCGATATCAAGCAAGTGTCTTTTTTTATGGAAGAATGCAAACGCATGGGATTGCAGGTGTTAGGCCCCGATGTGAATGAGTCGTTTTATAAATTTACGGTGAATGAAAATTATGCCGTCCGTTTCGGAATTGGCGCTGTAAAAGGTGTTGGAATGGCCGCCGTAGAAACCATTGTCGAAAACCGAAAAGACGCCAAATACAAATCGATTTTTGATCTCGCCAAGCGCATTGATTTGCGAGCCGCTAACAAAAAAGCATTCGAAAACCTAGCATTGGCTGGAGGTTTCGATTCGTTTTCGGGCACCACAAGAGCGCAGTATTTTCATGATGAAGGCGATGGCATTACGTTTTTGGAAAAAGCCATTCGTTATGGTGCTAAATTTCAAGAAAACGAAAATTCATCTCAAGTGAGCTTGTTTGGAGAAGCCAGTGATGTGCAAATACCCGAACCAACCGTGCCGCCATGTGAAGATTGGAGCACGATGGAAAAATTGGCCAAAGAAAAAGAAGTGGTCGGCATTTATATTTCGGGCCATCCGTTGGACGATTATAAATTTGAGATGCAATATTTTTGTAATGCTAAATTGGAAGTACTCAAAAATCTGGAACAATACGTCAATAAGAATTTAAGTTTTGGTGGTATTATTACGAACGTACAACACCGTGTAGCCAAGAACGGCAAAGGTTGGGCGTCGTTTATGATGGAAGGTTACGACGAGAGTTTTGAGTTTAGAATTTTCGGCGAAGAGTATTTGAAGTTCCGTCATTTTTTGATTCAAAACAATTTCACTTACATCAAAATTATTGTAAAAGAAGGTTGGGCTGATAAAGAAACGGGTAAAAAAGGCGAACCGAGAATGCAGTTTTTGTTGGTGCAATACCTTCAAGATGTATTGCCGACTTTTGCTAAAAAACTCATCATTCATCTCAATATAAAAGATTTACAGTCGGAAATGATTACCAAATTGAGTACTGTTTTTCAATCAAATCGCGGTGATCATAATGTTGATTTTGAAGTCATGGAATTGGAAACCATCAAAAAACAAATAGAAGTTGCTGCAACTCCAATTGCAATTGCATCTGAAGATATTCCGCTTGAAGAAGACATGATATCGATTCAAGAATCATCCGAGCTTAATGTCACTACCGAAGTAGAGGAAACCAAAATCATCACGCGGTTGTCGATGCCAAGTCGAAAATTGAAAATTAAAATTTCTAATGAATTGCTGCAGGAATTAGAAAAGATGCAACTTCATTTTAAATTGAATTAATCTACAATCCTGTTGGTAAATTAAATGTCCTTTAAAGTTTGTTTTGTAAAAAAAGGCTCGTCATCGATGGCTATTTTTAAAAGCATCAGTGCATATATAAAGGCTGGAGCAGCAGTTCTCATTCCGGAATGATTTATCGTAAGAAACCAAAAAGCAAAAAAAGTAGCTAAAAAAACATTTTGTCTGGATTTAAAAAACAAAAGTAAAGGCACAATGATTAAAATAAGAATGTCGATTAATCCCATTACGCCATGTTCGGCAAGTAATCGGGTTAATTCATCATGTGATTGAACTTTACTCCCAAATTCCACTTGACGTATTTGGGTTCCTTTTCCGGCTCCAATTCCTAAAACTGGGTTCTCGACAAACAAAATAATTTCTTCTTTTGCCAATTCCTTTCTATCGGTAGCTTTATCTCTTTTGATTCTGCCCAAATGATCTCTGTTGGTATATCTTTTTTCGATAAGTCCATTGGTTTGATATGAAATCAAAGTTGATATCACTAAAACTGTGGCGATAAAACAAACCATTCCTTGTTTAGCTTTTGTTTTTCCATAGGCTTTCGAATTGTAATATATCGAAACCAAAAAAACAATGCAAGCTGCTAACCCAGTAATCATACCACCTCTCGAAAAAGTCAGCAACCCTAAATAACAGAGCAATGAAAAAGCCAATAAATGAATAACAAAACGAATTCTAGTGTTAGCATTTATAACAAGTTGTATGAAAAAAATAAGTGTTCCCAGTCCTAAAGTAGTTGCTACTTGATTGGGCCCAAAACCGCCGGAAAAACTGCCATTAGACTCAACACTTGTTAGATTACCACTAATTTGTGGACTATATAAAAAAACATAAATGCCACAACTCAAAATAGGAAGCCCTATGGATAATAAAATAGTATTCAATGTGGCTAATGACATTTTTTTATCGAAACAATAAATAGCTACAATGCCTAAGCAGATTGGCCCAGAAAGATCGAAAGAAAATCCGTTTAATGCTGTTTTCGACAAATGATATACATCATTATTAAAAAATATACTTGGAAATAATGCTAAAAGATAAACCCAATAAGGGATCGTTCTTTTTGAGAAACCGCTATAAAATATGCCCAAAACAGCCAACACTATAATGGCATATTTCACAAATTCATAATTGAGAAAACTATCTGACATGCGCAAGAGCACTTCACTGCCTATGAAGTAAGCAGCTACTTGAAGAACTTCATGGTTTTGGTTTTTATTCCATACCACATACAAAAAACCTGAAATCGTTATAAGAATTCCGTAAAATGAACCAAGTCCCGGACGAACGTATAGTAGGCAACCTAATAAAATGTGAACAAACAATAAAAGAAAATATTTTCTTTCATCAGACAACTGAGTATTCACCTTAGCATTGGTAAAAGAAATAGTATTCAAGTAAAGGGCTTTTAAGGGGTTTTAAATGCAATCCAAAAAACAAGTGTGATTGACTTTTGGCTCGTAAATATAGTATTTTGATTTAATGCAACAGAACAAATTTAGAATTCGACGGGAATGATTTAGAATTCGAAAACTTCATGTGGCCTTTTTAATCATTACAATCTCCAAAAAATTAAAGAAGCTGGTCGATAATAGCAAAATATACTATTCAAACAAGAACAGTTTCGAGCCGAAAAACCCTAGCCCTGATGGAAGCGATATCCTTTTGTGCCGTTGTTCGGCGCAAAAGATTTAGCGAACAGCAGGAAATAGCTCCTGAAAATCATAAAAAAATCAAAAATAAGCATAGGCAATACTTTTATAGCCAAAACAAATCGCTGAAGCCATTTCATTGGAAATAAATCGCTAATTTTGTGTACAATTTTTAAAGATAAAACTTATGGCTTTAGCAATAACCGATGCTACTTTTGATGAAGTAGTATTAAAATCAGATAAACCAGTAATGGTAGATTTTTGGGCAGCATGGTGCGGTCCGTGTAGAATGGTGGGTCCGATCATCGACGAAATTAGTGAAGAATTTGCGGGTAAAGCCGTCATCGGAAAAGTAGATGTAGATGCAAATCAAGAATTCGCTGCGAAATATGGTGTGAGAAACATACCGACTGTGTTGGTTTTTCAAAACGGAGAAGTTGTAGGAAGACAAGTTGGTGTAGCTCCGAAGCAGACTTATGCTGATAGTTTGAATGCGCTTTTGTAAATTACAAGATTAAATTTTATAGAAAGGTTCGATGCAAGTCGGGCCTTTTTTTGTTTTAAAACTATCGCTATTAAATTTTTTAATAGATCAGCAAAACCATTTCATAATTTATTTATCTTTATACAACCAACCACTTTTAAAGATTATGAAAGCAACTAAAACACTAATCTTATTACTGCTAATCAGTAACTTAACAAAACTGCAAGCCCAACAAAATTCGATGGCTTCAGGTGGTGATGCGGCTGGGCTTGGAGGTAGTATTAGTTTTTCCATTGGCCAAACAGATTATGCTACCCAAACCGGCAGCAATGGTTCCGCAGCACAAGGCGTGCAACAACCGTTTGAAATTTTCACATTGAGCGACGAAGATTTCACAAATATCAATCTTAACGCTATGGTTTATCCAAACCCTCTGATTTCCAATATTATCATTTCAGTACCGGATTTGAATACTGATAATTTGACTTATCAACTCTACGATATTCAAGGGAAAAAAATCAAAGAAGGCAAAATCACTACGGTTGAAACCCTGCTCGATATGCAACAATACACAGCATCAACTTATCTTTTGAAATTACTTTCCAACCAAAAGCAAATCAAAACTTTCAAAATAATCAAAAACTAAAATCATATGAAACCAAAGGTTCACGACCCGAGCGCCAGCGAACTGGCGAAGCAAATCCATAAAACAAATATTAGCATGAGTAAAAAGCTATACACACTAATACTATTGGTTTTTACTACTACAATCTTACTCGCACAAGTACCGCAAAAAATGAGTTATCAAGCGGTCATCAGAAATGCCTCTAATACGCTCGTCGCCAATACCAATGTCGGTATGAGGATAAGCATCCTAAGAACTTCTGTTTCGGGAACTACTGTTTATATCGAAACCCATTCCACCACGACCAACGCCAACGGATTGGCTACGTTGCAAATTGGAAATGGCCCCCCTCAATTTGGAAATTTCGCTTCGATCGACTGGTCCGACGGCCCCTATTTCGTAAAAACAGAAACGGATCCTACCGGCGGAAGCAATTACACGATTTCAGCAACGACACAATTATTAAGTGTTCCGTATGCTTTGCTTGCCGAAAAAGCGGTTAAACCAACTTATCCTGTTTCAGTATCAGCCGAAAGTACTACATTTTTACCTTTAGTTACTAGAAATACTTGGGTCGATGATCCTAATCCATTGGTTACCGTTCCCGAAACAGGAAAATACTTAATTACATTTTATTCACATTCGGGAAATAACAGTGCTTATATTGTAGGAGTAGATACTGACTATGATGGATCAGGTCAAGTCAGAGTTTTTAATACAACAACTTCTTCGGAACTTTATAAGACTGCTTCTATTTGGATGAGATTTGATCAGTATACAAATACCAGTATTTATCGCATATATGACCCATTAAATCCATCGACAACGTTTATAAAAAATTTAGTGGCAGGAGATGTTTTAAAGTTGCAATATAGACAGGATGCCTTTGGTAATTTTGCAGCAATTACAAATCAATGGTCTATTGGAGCAGGAGGAATTAGTCTTTTGAAAATAGGAGATTAAACTGAAAATTTCAATGTAATCGTAGATCCTTCATCTACTCTAGAATCAACCGTAATATCACAATCAATCGCTTTGGCCAAATCGCGAATAAGATGCAACCCCAAACCCGTTTTAATACCAACCACTTCTGTATCGTCATATAATGCTTTAAACGCTTCTTTTGTACCGCCTGGGCCGTTGTCGGTAATCGACAAGTAGGATTGATGGTTTTCCTGCAAAGTTTTCCAAAGTATTGTTGGTTTTTCTGCTTTCTCTAAAGCTTTAATGGCATTTCCTGTCAAGTTCCGCATAATCGTTTTTAAGTAATTCTCATCAGTATTGATATGAATATTTCCTATATTTTCAAAAGTGATTGTTACTTTCTCTTCTCCCGAAAAATGCTTTTGAATGTCTTCAAACAAATCATTTAAGAATATTTTGGTGGGTTGCGGTTTGAAGTTTTCCATTTGGCCTTTGCTCCAAAGTAGCATATCTTCCATCGACGCCACTAGATTTTCTGCCGAAAGCATTGTTTTCTTTTGTATGGCGACCTTCATATCATCATCTAGTAATTCCGGATTTTCTTTTTGCAAATGCAGAAAATGAATCAGATTGTAGACCGGACTTCGCAAGTCATGATTTAAAATACTGAAGAAGCGGGCTTTGATTTTATTAGCTTGGTCGAGTTCGTTGTTTTTTTCTTCCAGATTGAGGTTTAAAGCTCGTAATTTTTTATTGATTTTTCTTCGATTGTAACTTTGATAAAAAAGCAAACCTCCAATAATTCCCAATAATACCAAACCGGAAAGCAGCATCCATTTTTGTTTTTCTTTGGCTTCGAGTTGCAGTTTGTTGATTTTAATTTCGCGATCTCGAAGTTCAATTGCTCTTTTGTCTTCAAGGTTTTTGATGGTTTCTTTGTTGTCAGAATTGAAAATAGAATCCTTATAAATCATCGAAGTTTCATACGCAACCAAAGCATTTTTATAATCGCCTCGCAACTTATGCACTTGTGTAATACTCGAATAATCATAAGCTAAATCACGATTGCTGCCGAGCTGTTGGTGCAATTGCACCGCTTTATTGAGATTGAAAATAGCACTATCCAAAAGCACTGTATTGTTGTGATTTGCTTTTGCCTTTTCGATATAAGAATCTCCCAAAACGCCATAATTGAAAGCAATTCCTTGCTTGTCATCGGTGCCATTAGTCATTGTTTTTAAAGAACTTTGACAGTTATTAATCGCTTTATCGTAATCATCTAAATTATAATACAGAAGTCCAATGTCAGACAGAATACGGGCTTGCAAAGCTTTATTGTTGGAGTTTTTACTCAAAGTATTGGCTTTTTCATAATAGAATAAGGTTTTTTGTGATTGCTTCAAGCTATTATACACACTTCCCATATTTCTATAAACAATGGCTAAATCGGTATCATTCCCCAACTGTTCATACCTAACCGCCGCTTTATTGAAGTAGTCTAAAGCTTTTGAATAACTCCGCATACCATAATAAATCGATCCCATATTGGCCGATATTTTAGCAATCCCTTTTTTGTCTTTTAAGACTTCATCTATTTTTAATGCTTTATAATAAAACGCTAATGCTTTAGAATAATCGCTTTTATAAATATAAATACCGCCAATATTTTGGTAGGATTTGCTAAGCATTTTTTTATTGGTGGTGTAGAGCGATTGATTGAAATATACCAATGCTTTGTCATAACTGAAATGAGCATTGTAGATTGTTCCGAGGTAAAAATTTGAGGCAGCTATACCCTTTTCCCACTGTATTTTTCGGGAAAGTTGGAGTGCATATTTACCATAGCGCAATGCTTTTGTAGTGTCAGCATCAATAAAATAAAGGGCAATTTTGTGAAGTTGATTGACTTTCAAAGTATCTTCTTTACAGTGGCGTAAGGAAACCAACATCGAATCAATCACAGGCTGTTTTTGCGCCAAGAGCGCTGCAGGGAAAAGAAACCACCAAAACAGCCATCGTTTCATAACAACAATTTTAGACTTTCCTTATAACTTCTGCCCACAGGAAGCAACGCATTATTACTAAGCATGATTTCTTGGGCGTATATTTTTTTCACAAATTGCTTTTGAATGGCAAAACTCCTATGAATTCTAGTAAAAGATTGAAAAGGGTCCTGTTTTAAAAGTGAGCCAATATTCGACCAAACACAGTGTTTCTTTTGTGGCGTAACCAAAAGGGTGTAATCTTTGAGCGCTTCCAAATACAAAATATCAAAGAGATTGATTTTTGATTTCTCACTGCCTTCTTTGATAAAAATAGCGTTTTCTCCAAAACTCAATTCGAATAATGTGGCCTTTTCTTTAATTTCTAGGAACTGTTCGATACGTTGCATCGCTCTTTCAAACCTTTCAAATCGCAAAGGCTTCACGATAAAATCTAAGGTTTCTAATTCGAAGCTTTCGACGGCGTATTCTGCATGACCAGTTATAAAAATACAAACCGGAACTTCCATTGCTTTTTTTCTTAACTCAACACCGCTAAATCCTGGCATGTCAATGTCTAGAAAAAGAATATCGATGCTGGTTTTATTCAATATATCGATGGCGTCTTCCGCAGATTTATAGGTTCCAATGATATTGAGCTGGGGAAATTTTTTAGCAAAAGCAACGACCATGAGTCTATCAACATCTTCATCGTCAACGATAATACAGTTCCAAGTTTTCATATAGCATGCTTTATATTTCAAAAATAGAAATTTTTATTTAGAATAAGTCGATAGTATAATATAATTGTCGTTGGTATAAAATTCAGGTTTCACGCTATTTAAATGCCCAATTTTGCTCAAAATAACACATCATGAAAACGATTTTTAGAATAGCAGTTTTACTTTTTTTCATACAAAGCAATGCACAAGTTGGGATAAACACCACTTCGCCTAAAGCGCAATTAGACATTTTGGCGAGTGATTCGGCAACACCTACCAATACCGATGGATTACTAATTCCGAGAGTGGATGCTTTTCCGGCAATCAATCCTACCGCTGCACAACAAGGCATGATGGTTTATTTGATGGTTACTGCAGGCACAAATACTCCTGGTTTTTACTATTGGGACAATCTCACAAGCAGTTGGGTTGGTATTTCCTCAAAGGCCAATGATAAAGCTTGGTATAAAGTTGGCACGACTGCTTCGCCGAATGCCATTACCGATGATATGTTTCATACCGGGAAAGTCGGAATTGGCAATAGTACTCCGGCTTCTAAATTGCATGTGATGAACAATGCTTCGGGAATGACTCCAAATCCATCTTCTGTGGCAACTATAGAAAACAACACAGCTACCTATTTGAGTATGCTTTCAGGTGATGAATCCGGAATTTTATTTGGCGCGAATGGCGTTTCTACCAATGGAGGCATCATATACAATCCAACAGGATTACCCAACGGAATGCTTTTAAGAACCAATGGAAATGCCAATCGTTTGGTAATCTCCGATACCGGAAATATTGCTATTGGAAGTTTTGTCCCAAACTATCCTTTGCATTTTCCAGGGACACTTGGGGATAAAATATCCTTATATGGTGGTGTTGGAGCTCATTATGGTTTTGGAATTCAAGGGAACTTACTTCAAATTCACTCCGATCTTTTGGGTAGCGATATTGCTTTTGGATACGGCAGTAGTGGTTCTTTTACGGAAGGTGTGCGCATCAAAGGAAATGGAAATATGGGTATAGGGCTTACCAATCCGGATTATCCATTGCAGTTTAAAACTGCTATCGGAGATAAAATATCATTATATGGAGGCACTGGAGCTCATTATGGTTTTGGAATTCAAGGCTCTTTATTACAAATGCATTCTTCTAATAACTTAAGCGACATCGCTTTCGGATATGGCAGCAGTGCTGCGTTTACCGAAAGCATGCGTATTAAAGGAAATGGAAATGTCGGAATAGGTGTAACCAATCCTTTGTCAAAGCTACACATCAAAACCGTTGCTACAGGAATGACCCCTAATCCGAATGCGTCTGCCACTATTGAAGACGACGAATACACTTTTTTAAATTTATTATCCAATCAAGAATCTGGCGTGGTTTTCGGGACACAAGGCATATCTTCAAGTGGTGGCATTATTTATAGTCCAGCATCTATGCCTAAAGCACTTCAGTTTAGGACAGATACTAATCTTACGCGAATGACGATTTCGGATGTTGGTAATGTAGCCATAGGTTTTTTCAAAGCCAATTACCCACTCCAGTTTGATGGTATTTTAGGAGATAAAATATCCTTATACGGTGGAGCAGGAAATCATTATGGTTTTGGCATTCAGGCAAGCTTATTACAAATACACACCAGTACTAATGCAAGCGATGTAGCTTTTGGCTATGGAAGTAGTTCGTCATTCACTGAAAATGTGCGTTTTAAAGGAAATGGTAATGTGGGAATTAAAAATTCAAACCCCAATTTTCCGTTACATTTCAATGATAATCTAGGCGATAAAATTTCCTTATATGGTGCTTCTGGATCTCATTTTGGTTTCGGAGTACAAACTAACTTGTTTCAAATTCACGCCAGCAATAGTACTGATGACATTGCGTTCGGATACGGAACTAGTGCCACTTTTACAGAGAGCTTCCGTATCAAAGGAAACGGAAATATAGGTATTGGAATAACGAATCCGCAAGCCAAACTTCATATTAGAACCAACACCACAGGTATGACACCCAATCCGTTTGCCCCGGCCATTATAGAAAATAGCGACCTTACGTTTTTAAATTTATTGTCGAATCAAGAAAGCGGCGTTGTGTTTGGGTCTAGTGGTGTATCTACTAGTGGTGGAATTATCTATAGCCCGGCAGGCATGCCCAATTCACTCCAATTTAGAACCAATACCAATCTAACCCGAATGACGATTTCCGATGTGGGTAATGTGGGCATTGGCAATATTAAAGCCGATTTTCCAATGCAATTTGATGGCGTTTTAGGCGATAAAATATCCCTCTTTGGAGGTGCCGGAAGTCATTATGGTTTTGGAGTTCAAAGCACTTTATTGCAAATACATTCTGCAACCAGTGTAGACGATATTGCTTTTGGTTACGGAACTAGTGCCGCATTTACAGAAAGAATGCGTATCAAAGGAACAGGTGAAGTCGGTATCGGTACCAATAATCCAACATCTGAATTAGAAGTGAATGGGTTTACAAAACTAGGAACAACAGCACCTGCGGTAAAGATGATAAAGCTTACAGGGACAAGCAGCAATTCCCAAGGAGGGTTTGTCCAAGTTGTTCATGGGCTGACAAGTTCGAAGATTTTATCTGTGAGTGTTTTGGTAGAATATAGTTCCGGGAATTCTGTACCACCTTCTTACACCGGTGGTACAGGCTATGAGTACGACTACTACATTTCAGCGACGAGTGTTGTCGTATGGAATAAAGCCGCTAATTCTGCGAATATTTTATCCAAACCAATTCGGGTTTTGGTGACTTATGAAGAGTAATTGTCATTTATGTAAATGAAAGTATAAAAGTAGTTCCCTCATTTGGTTTCGAATCAACAGCAATAGAACAATCAACCGCTTTGGCCAAATCACGAATCAGATGCAAGCCCAAACCCGATTGAATACCGACCACTTCGTTTTCGTCGTATAATGCTTTGAATTGCTCTTGTGTTCCTCCCAAACCATTGTCGGTAACCGATAAGTAAGAATTTCCGTTTTCTTGCCAAGCTTTCCAAACAATGCTTGGGTTTTCAATTTTAGCGAGTGCTTTTATTGCATTTCCGGTCAAATTTCGGATGATGGTTTTTACGTAATTCTCGTCGGTATGAATGGAAATGTTGTCGTAATTTTCAAACCGAATTTGGACTCTTTCTTCGCTAGCAAAATGGTTTTGAATGTCCTCGAAAATCGTTTGTACAGCAATGGCTTTAAGTTTGGGCTCGAAGTTTTCCATTTGCCCTTTGCTCCACAATAAAATATCTTCCATTGAATTTAAAAGGTTTTCAGCACCCGAAATGGTTTTGTTTTCCATGCGTTTTTTACTTTCATCATCGAGCAATTCCGGATTTTCTTTTTGCAGATGCAGAAAGTGAATCAGGTTCGAAACCGGGCTTCGCAAATCATGATTTAAAATACTGAAAAATCGGGTTTTGGTTTTGTTGGCTTGGTCTAATTCAGCATTTAAAAGCTGTAATTTCTCGTTGGTTTTTCTTCGATTTCGACTTTGATAGAAAAGCAAACTTCCAATAATTCCGAGCGATAAAATTCCGAAAATGAAATACCATTTTTGTTTTTCTTTCGATTCGATCGTGAGCCGATTCAGTTGAATTTGCTTGTCTCTGAGTTCAATAGTTCTTTTGTCTTCGAGGTTTTTGATGGTTTCTTTGTTATCGGCATTATAAATAGAATCTTTATAGGAAATCGCCAATTTATAGGAATCTAAAGCTATAGACGCATTGCCAATAAATTCATCGATATGAGACAACTGCGAATAATCATTATACAATTCGAGTTGATCGTTTGTCTTTTTATGAATATTCAATGCATGGATACAATTGACTCGAGCCTGATTTAATAATTCCTTTCTTTTGTTTATATCGGTAGTGCTTTTTGCCATTCCAAAATAAACATCACTATTAATGGAGGAATTGATCGCAATTAAATCTAAATTATCTATTGACTTGGCCGAGGCTAATGCTTTTTCACCATACCGCAAAGCTTCCGGATATTTTTTTATATAAAGATAATAAGCCGCTATTGACGATAAATTATTGGTCAAGCTGAGTTTATTCCCTAATTTGGTGTTGATTGCCAAAGATTTTTTATAATATTCAAATGCCTTGTCTTTTTGACCTAATAGTTGATACGTCTGTCCAATGTTTGCTGAATTTAAAGCGATGCCTATATTATCTTCTAATTGCTCGTCAAGTTGTAATGCCTTTTGACCATAAGCAATGGCTTTCTCATATTTTTTTAAATAGAAATAGTTGCTGCCAATATTAGAAAATGTGCGGGAAATGTTCTTTTTATCTTTGGCTGCTTCGCTAATTTTTAAAGCTTGAAAACAATATTTCAACCCTTTTGCATAGTCGCCTTGTGAAGTATAGATGGCACCTGTATTTCTTAAAGCGGTGCTGATTGCTTTTTTATTTTTTGTGATTTTTAAAACATTGTTATAGCATTTTTCCGCTTCAACATATTGAGATTTAGCAAAATAATTAACCCCAATGGAATTGTAAGAATTGGCAATCCCATCTGACCAATCTAATTTTTTCGAAATGCTTAATGCTTGTTTTCCATATTCTAATCCTTTTAAACAGTCGATGTTTTTATAGGTTAGAGAAAGATCGTTTAAGGTGTTTACTTTGGAGGTATCGGTTTTCATTTTTGGCAAGACCACTAATAAGGAGTCTATACGCTGCTGACCTTGTTTCTGAGCGACAACACTCAGAGCGATAAGTGAAAATAGAATGCTAAATAAATGCTTCATAAAATCAAATTCAAATTGCTCTTATAACTTCTTCCAATTGGAATCAAAACATTATTATTCAGTAAGATTTCTTGCGCTCCTATGGTTTGAATAAACTGTTTTTGTACCGCGAAACTTCGATGGATACGGATGAAAGATTGAAAATGAGATTCTTTCAACAGCATTCCAATACTCGATAATACACAATGCCTTTTTTGTTGGGTTACAATGAGTGTATAATCTTTTAGAGCCTCAAGATATAGGATGTCGTGGAGTTTTATTTTTGTTTTTTCATACCCTTCTTTGATGTAAATGGTATCACCTCCTATGCTCGATTCGAACAGTTGTGCTTTGTGCTTTATTTCCATAAACTCTATAATTCGAGCTATGGTTTGAGAAAAGCGGTCTAGTTTGATGGGCTTTACAATAAAATCTAATGTGTCTAACTCAAAACTTTCAACAGCGTGCTCTGGATGTGCCGTGATATAAATGCAAACCGGAATGTGCATGGCTTTTTTTCGAAATTCTAATCCGCTCAATTCAGGCATATCGATGTCTAGGAACAGTATATCTATAGAACCATTTTCCAACAGACCTAAGGCATCATTGGCGTTAGAAAATATTCCAACAATATTCAAAACAGGAAACTTTTTCGCATACGAAAGCACCGTCAATCGGTCGATATCGTCATCGTCAACAATGACACAGTTGAATGTTCCCATTTAAAATGTTCTTTATTCAAAAATAGGAATAATTCTTTAGCAACTGAATAAACGCTCGTCTATTTATAAGGTTGTTGGTCTATTGGTGCTTTTTTATAAAGTAATACAGCAACATCTTTGCGTATAAAATTGAACTTATGAAAAAGAGTATTCTTCTAATTTTGCTTTCGATCTCTTCGTTAGTATCTGCCCAAATAGGAATCAATACCACTACGCCGAATGCGCAACTCGACATCAATTCGACCAATCAAGCGGCACCATCTAATACGGATGGGATTTTGATTCCAAGAGTAGATGCATTTCCTGTTACAAATCCTACCGCTGCCCAGGAAGGTATGCTTATTTTTTTAACAACAGCCATTGGAACCAAAACCCCCGGATTTTATTATTGGGATAATGCTGTAACGAGTTGGGTTGGTGTTGGATCTAAAGGCAATTGGGGTATGGCAGGAAACGCTGGCACCAATGCGACTAACAATTTTATGGGGACTACCGACAATAACGACATTGCATTCAAAACAAATAATACCGAAACCCTTCGGCTAACTGCTGGTGGTAAAGTTGGAGTTGGAACAGCCAATCCGTTTTCGAAATTCCATGTATTTGAAAATGCATCAGGAATGACGCCCAATCCGGGTTCAGTGTTCACTATAGAAAATAATAATGACACCTATTTAAGTTTATTGTCTGGCAACAAAGAATCAGGATTGCTGTTTGGCGATAACGGAAACTCCACCAACGGCGCCATCATTTATAATAGTCCCAATTCACCCGAAGGTTTTTTTTTCAGAACCAATGGAAACGTAGATAAGATGGTACTTACTGCCAGTGGAACTTTAGGAATCGGGGATTTCATTCCAACTTCCGGAAGCCCTTTAGAATTCCCACCGATTTTGGGAAATAAAGTTTGTCTGTATAATTCGGGAGCAACCAATAAGTATGGTTTTGGAATCGGCTCTGGTTTGCTTCAGATGTTTAGCGATGCAGCGACCACCAATATTGGGTTTGGCTATGGCGACAGTACCGCATTTACTGAAAATGTTCGATTTACTGGAACCGGTAAAGTAGGTATAGGCATTTCCAATCCGGTTTCAAAATTACATGTGTTTAAAAATGGTTCGGGTATGACTCCCAATGCCAATGCATTAGCCACTTTGGAAAGTACTTCCAATATGTATTTCAATTTATTGGTAGGTGCAGGAGCGGAAACCGGAATATTATTCGGAACAGGAGGAAATGCGACCAATGGCGGGATTTTATACAATTCAGGAACACTCAATCAAATGGGATTCAGGACCAATAACAATATTACCCAAATGACCATTTCTGCAGCGGGAAATGTTGGAGTAGGAAAAGCAAATGTCTCAGCAAATGCCAAAATGGAAGTCGTTTCCACAAGCCAAAGCGCACCATCAAACACCGACGGTATCATTATTCCAAAAGTAGATGTCTTTCCGGTAACCAATCCGACGTCTTTGCAGCAAGCAATGCTAGTGTATCTGACCACGACTTCGGGTTCTAATTTACCAGGATTTTATTATTGGGACAATTCCACTAGCAGTTGGATTGGCGTCGGGAATAAAAGCAATTGGGGGATTAATGGAAATACGGGAACGAATTCCTTCACGAATTTTATAGGTACAGCAGACAACCAATCGTTGGCGATACGCACCAATAATATCGAACGCGTTGTTTTAGATACCGCCGGAAATATAGGTCTGGGTTCTTTTGCACCGAGTTATCCGTTAGAGTTTAAAAAAACTGTGGGCGATAAAATATGTTTCTATAATAGTGGAACGTCGAATATTTATGGCATTGGTGTTCAGAACACTTTACTGCAACTCTATTGCTCTACTGCTGCCAGTGATATTGCTTTCGGTTATGGAACAAGTTCGGGATTTACAGAAAACATACGATTTAAAGGTACAGGCGAAGTGGGCATTGGAACAAGCTTTCCATCGTCTTTTCTGCATATCCAAAAAAGTGCGTCAGGATTAACCCCAAATGTCAATGCCGCAGCTACAATTGAAAGTGCAGGTAACACTTATCTCAATCTTCTTTCAACTTCAGCAGAAACAGGAATTCTATTTGGTGCCAATGGAAATGCGACGAATGGTGCGATTATATACAATCCTACTTCGGCTCCCAATAATATGCTTTTCAGAACAAACAATAATAGCGAAGTCATGCGATTGACGGCATCCGGAAATGTGGGTATAGGCACGACGGCGCCTACATCTGAACTCGAAGTCAACGGTTATACCAAATTAGGCTCTTCGGCACCGGCCGTAAAAATGCTGAAACTAACGGGAACTACAGCGGGAGCTCAGGGCGGTCAGGTAAGTGTAAATCATGGACTGACTGCCTTGAAGCGCATGGCGGGACTCGGGGAGAAAGAAGCGCGGGCAATTGAGCGCAAACCGAGGCGGTC
>NZ_JANOBI010000007.1:0-14446 GCF_031411595.1 Flavobacterium sp.
ACAATTCCGGTGGTTCTACAACTTTCGATTTAGTAATTACTGTGAATGATCTTAAGCCAAGTGACTTAAATTATAACACTCCAAATGTGTTTACTAAAGACGCAGCAATCTCGAATCTAAATCCAAGTGTTTCTGGTGGAACGGTTATTAGTTATAGCATTTCGCCAAGCTTGCCTTTAGGGTTGAATTTCGACACGGCAACAGGAGCAATTTCCGGAACGCCAACCGTAATTTCGAGTGCGACAACTTACACCGTAACAGCGAACAATTCCGGTGGTTCTTCAACTTTCGATTTAGTAATTACTGTGAATGATGTGGCACCTAGTGCGTTGAGTTATAATTCACAAAACGTGTTTACCAATGGAACTTCAATTGTTAGTTTGTTTCCAATTGTTTCAGGAAGCGTTATCGATTATAGCATTACACCAAGTTTGCCTTTGGGATTGAATTTCGATACGGCAACAGGAGCAATTTCTGGAACGCCAACGGTGATTTCAAGTGCAATAACTTATACCATAACTGCGAACAATTCTGGTGGTTCAATAACTTTCGATTTAATAATTACTGTGAATGATGTGGCGCCTAGTGACTTAAATTATAGCACTCCAAATGTTTTTACTAAAGACGCAGTAATCTCGAATCTAAGTCCAAGTGTTTCTGGTGGAACGGTTATTAGTTATAGCATTGCACCAAGCTTGCCTTTAGGGTTGAATTTCGATACGGCAACAGGAGCAATTTCTGGAACACCAACCGTGATTTCAAGTGCGACAACATATACCGTAACAGCATACAATTTAGGTGGTTCTTCATCTTTCGATCTAATCATTACCGTGAATGATATCGCACCCAATATGTTAAGTTATACTTCGCCAAACTTATTTATTGTAGGAAATCCTATAGCGAGTTTATGGCCTTCCGTAATTGGCGATGTTATTGAATATTCCGTTAACCCTGCTTTACCTTTAGGTTTGTCATTAAATACAATATCCGGCGAAATTTCAGGAACACCAACCGCTATTTTTAGCACCGCTGTTTATACTGTAACCGCAACAAATTCTGGTGGTTCTATAGCTTTTGATATCGAAATTGCCGTTGACGAAATGCTAAACAACCATCAAAATAATTTTGAAAACATCACCGTTTACCCCAATCCTTTTGATAACATTATACACCTCAGCAGCAATGTCGTTGGTATTTCGTATCAAGTGTTTTCGATTGATGGAAAATTAATTCAAACAGACCAACTTCAAAACAATAAGATTGAATTTAGGGATTTACCAACGGGAATTTATTTATTGCAATTGTTTGCTGAAGGAAAAAGTCAAACATTAAAAATTATCAAACGATAAACTAAAAAACAACCACAAATTCACGAATTAAGCATCTAAAAATTCGTGAATTCGTGGCAACTTATTTATTACTGCTCTAAAGCAATATCCCAATGGTGTATCGAAACATGAAAGGTTTTTTTTATTTTCGATGTATCTAAAACACTATACGCTGGGCGTTTGGCTGGTGTTGGATATTGTGATGTTGGAATCGGTAATACGTTTGTCGAAATATGATTCCACTCGAAAATCTTTTTAGCAAAGCCAGACCAACTCGTGCTGCCTTGGTTGCTAAAATGATACATTCCGTAATCTTTACTTTTGCTTTGTATAATAGTCAGCAGCATTTTGGCCAAATCAATCGCGTGTGTTGGCGTTCCGATTTGATCCTCAACGATACTTACGGAACTTCTTTCTTGGGCCAACCGCAACATGGTTTTCATAAAATTATTTCCAAATTGCGAATACAACCAAGATGTTCTGATGATGAAATAAGCTTTCATGGTTTTGATTATGGCCAATTCTCCGTCGCGTTTGGTTGTTCCATATACACTTTGTGGATTGGTCATGTCGGTCTCTACATACGGTGTTTTTTTGCTTCCATCAAAAACAAAATCGGTAGAAATGTGCAATAAAGTCGTATGAAAACGTTGGCAAACCTCAGCCAGATTCCGAGCGCCATCAACATTAATCTGTTGCGCTTTTTCAGGCTCTGTTTCTGCTTTATCAACAGCGGTATAAGCTGCGGCATTAATGCAAAAATCGGGTTTGAGTTGGCTCCAAACCAGTTCTATTAAATCGGGTTTGGTAATATCAATTTCATTTGATGTATAAAAGTGAAATTGTATTTCAGCATAATCAGCTGCAATATGTCGCAAAGCCTGTCCTAATTGTCCGTTAGCTCCAACGACTACGACTATCATGATTTTCTGGATTTTTCGAAAGTAGGTTGAATGGCATCCTTTTCAGAAATAATCAAGTCGGTTTCCGAAAACTGCCAATCGATGTTGAGTGTTACATCATTATAGATGATACCGCCTTCGGATTCTTTGTTATAAAAATTATCACATTTATAAAAAATAGTCGCTGTTTCACTTAATACCAAAAACCCGTGAGCGAAACCTCTTGGCATAAAAAATTGCTTCTGGTTTTCAGCCGAAAGTACTATCGTAACATGTTGTCCGTAGGTTTTAGAGTTCGGTCGAATATCTACGGCAACGTCTAAAATTTCGCCTGATAAAACTCGAATTAACTTGGCTTGTGAATGTTCGCCAACTTGATAATGCAATCCTCTGAGCACGCCTTTGGAAGAAAAAGATTGGTTGTCTTGAACAAAATGAATGGTCTGTCCGGTTTTTTCATGAAAGGTTTTTTCGTTAAAACTTTCCATAAAATAACCGCGATGATCATCAAAAACTTTAGGCTCAATGCAGTAACATCCTTCGAGTTTAGTGGCAATAAAATTCATGTTATACGATGCTTAACAAATGGGCTCCGTAACCACTTTTGAGTAATGGTTGGGCTAATAATTTTAATTGTTCTGCATTGATGAAACCCATTCTGAAAGCAGCTTCTTCAATCGATCCAATTTTTAATCCTTGTCGTTCTTCTATGACTTGAACAAACTGCGAAGCTTGCATTAAAGAGTTAAACGTTCCCGTATCAAGCCAAGCGGTGCCTCTATCGAGTATGCTCACTTTGAGCTTGCCGCGTTTTAGGTATTCTTTATTAATATCGGTAATTTCCAATTCGCCTCTGTGGCTTGGTTTGATATTGGCCGCAATTTCCACGACATCATTGTCATAAAAATAAATGCCAGGAACGGCATAATTCGATTTCGGGTTTTCGGGTTTTTCTTCGATGGATAACACATTTCCATTGGCATCGAAATCAACGACACCATAGCGTTCGGGATCTTGAACATGGTAAGCATAGATAATTCCGCCATCGGGATTGTTGTTTCCTAAAAGCAAATCTGACAAACCTGTACCGTAAAAAATATTATCGCCTAGCACTAACGCCACTTTATCATTTCCAATAAATTCTTTCCCGATAATAAAGGCTTCCGCCAAACCATTCGGATGTTCTTGAACGGCATATTCGAAACGACAACCTAGCTTTTGTCCGTCACCTAACAATTGTTTGAATAAAGGCAAATCGTGCGGTGTAGAAATAATTAATACCTCCTTAATGCCCGACCACATTAGCGTAGAAAGAGGGTAATATATCATTGGCTTGTCGTAAATCGGCATTAATTGCTTACTTACGGCAAGTGTTAATGGGTGTAATCGCGTGCCTGATCCGCCGGCTAATATTATTCCTTTCATGAGTACTTCTTTTATATTTGCTCTTTAGAATAAATAGAAGATTGTTTTTTATAAAAATTAATGAATAGAAATATCATAAAATAAATAGAAACAAATAAAATCGGCAAGACAAATTTTAGTTTCCCATTGATTGATTTGGTATTTAAGATATTGATGGTGGTGCTATTTTCTTTTACAATTTTATCCGTGGTTTGATTGTCAAGTTTGATTCTCGATATTTCTGAAATTAATTCTCTTTTTGTTTGGATAATATCGCTAAGTTGTGTGTTTTCATTATAATAAATCAACTTGTCGCTTTTTAAATTTCCATTACTTTCTTTAGAAAAATTATTTAACAAACCATCAATCTGCTCAATGATGACCTTAGATTGCTCGATTTTGGTGTTGTTGTTTTGAATATATTCGTTTTTAATTTTGGTGTAATACTCATTGTCTTGCAAATATTTTAAAAGCGGATCTATGATTTCTTTTCTGCTGGTTAATGACTTTGTTGAAAATGAAATTTTATGAAATGCATAGTTCTTACTGGTCGTTTTTTCGCTAACGATGGTTTTAATATCACTGCTTTCTGCCAATAATTTTAATATCTGGAAATTTTGATCGTTATCTTTTGAAGAAGTAGTACTGATAAATTTATAAATATCAATAATGGGAGCAATTTGAATATTGGATATTTTAGAAGGATTTTGAATGCCTATTGATTTCAAAAATACTGTGTCTCTATCTTTTATTTTCGACTTTAATAATTCGATTTTAGAATAAACATAATCTGTCGATTCAAAATTCGGACGAACAATGATTTCGTTATTGTAAACTTTCTGATTGATATCCAAATAAATTCCAATGCCCAAACCAACTAAAATCAATATCCCTAAAAGCAGAATGTGTTTTATAAAAAATTGAATGATTAAAAAAATGGATCTATTGATCGATTTAAAAACACCGGAAATTTTTTTTGATAGTAATGCTAAATCTATTTCTTGACTTTCCTGAATTTTTTCGTTTGTGCTCATGATTATTTTAATTAATGTTTAAAATTGGTTCTTATCTCTTAATTTATGTTGAATATTTGTTCTAATATCTTAATGGTAATCAAATAAGTTGGTTTTACGCCTGTAGTTCCCAATCCGCCTGAAGCCAATGTACTTCCGGTTTCTAACGGATTATCAGAAGCATAATAAGCGTATCGAACTTTAACGTCGGGATTGATGCTTTTTCTGATTTTTGATGCCGATTGAATGGCTTTCTGATAATAAGCACCTTCCATTTCCAAACCAATAACGCCCCATGTTGAATCATGAAAAAACTTCAATAGATCCTTATTCTGCAATGATGTTCCTAAAACGGTAACCATTGGTCCGGCAAAAACAGGAATTCCGTTTCCGTCTAACATCGCAGCGGTTAATTCGTTTACAAACGGATAATTATCACCCGTTCCTTCGTTGATATGCGCCGACGGAATCATGATATCGCCTTTTCCGCCTTGCAAAATCCCTGCTTTACCCATAATCGAAACCGATTCGACATTCAGAAAAACTTTCTTGATTTTGGTTTCTTGGTAAGGTTTCAATAATTCATCAATGGTTTCATAAGCTTGTTCACCAAACGCATAATCCATGACAATTATTACAGGTTGTGCATCGCCGGTTTTAGCTTTCGCAAACGATGATTTTTTCCAATCGATTTTAGCCGTATCAAAAATCTGCACATCGATATTGGTTCCCGAAGTATCAGGAAGCGAGATCATACCGTGTTGTTTCGCAAAAGCAGCGACTTTATCTCTAACATCATGCGCGCCGGATTTGCTGAGTTCTTCGTAAATAAAGAAATCTTCCTTATCCTTAAACTTGGTTTTCAAGACATGCGTAGCGAAAATCGAATTCATGACACTGTGCATATTGGCACTGATAATGTGAATCGGTCGGTCTAAAAGTTGGTTTTGCATCAACACGTCTTTGATGTTGTTGGCCCAAATTTCACCGTGAATATGATGTCCCAAACGCTCTCTTAAAATCGGGCTAAAAGTGATGATTCTTTTGTTGTTTTCTATGACTTCTTCTAAAGCCAATTTGCCCAACCAATAAATCACGTGCAGAAAACGATCGGGTTTTTCGGAAGTTCCAAACGCATCGTAAATATCCAATACTTCAGCGAAAGTTCTTCCGAGAATATTGGCGGTATGTGAAATGGTTTTTTCTTTTTCAATCAGCGACAGCTTTACATTTTGCAAAACGGCTTGTTCCAATTTTTGCCAATCACGCGTCACTTCTCCGCTTTCATCAATCAGAATACGGTCTTTAATTTTATGTGATTCGATGAAAATAAACGTCAAATGCGTCAAAATATCATAAATGTCTGAACGACCGCGCGTAATTTCAACATTCATTTGTTCCTCATCGATGCGGTAACAATTTCTTCTTCTTTTGGGTGGAATAATCGCTTTGAAATGTGATTTCGAATAGCCTTCATCAGAAGTTAAATTGATGAAACGGCATTCTTCAATACCTACAGGAAGTCTTTCAATAACGTATAAAAGGCCGCTAAGTTCTACCTTTTCCTCGGCAATAGTTCCGTAAATTTCTGGTCGAAGCGACAATAATGCTTCGCGCAATGTTTCTCCCGAAACGCCCATCGGTTTGTAAAATCCACGATTGAATAAATGGCGCATCGTAATGTACAATTTCTCAACAGCACTAGATGATTCCTGTGCTCTTGATCGTACAATGTTTTTAATTTCTTTCATTAATGTTTGTTTTTTGTTTGTCGGTGTTACTTTCCTGAAAAACCCTTTCCAGGCCCTGACAATCTGGTTATTATTATTTATTAACCGGCAAATGTAAGGTTTTTATCTTTTAGTTGGTTAGAATCAGATTTATTGCTGGTTCATATACCGTCATTTTTTCTGTTGGTTCACTCTGGTTTTGCTTGGTTTGTTTGATCCATTTCCCGCCTAAAAAAGCAAATGTAAAATCTCTTTGCTGTGCAGCATACAATACAAAAGGATAATAGGTTTTTTGAATTTGCGTTGTATTGGTATTGGGATCCGATATCGTTTTTTCAAGTTTGTTCTTTTCAACAATCAGTTTTTCAAAGCCAACGAAAATACCTTGCTTGGGCATTCTCAAATTGAATTTCGTCACATTAAATTTCGTTCGCTTCACACCTTGACTAACCGAAACAATCAAATCCTTGCTAAGCAATTCATCGCCCGGAAAGCCATTCGCATCAACACTGTAAAAATGAATTTTAAAAGTGGCTTCCTCTATTTTGCTATCGGTCGATATCACCACTTGCTTGATAAATTTTGTCCTTTTATAAGATGGGAAATATGGGAAAAACTTTGTGTCGATTCTTGGCCCATTATCAAAAGCTTGTAAAATCTGGCTTTCCGTTTCACCTATTTCCTTTTGTCGTGTTTCAAATCTTTTCGAAATCACCACTTCATCAATTTGATACGCCATCGATTTTAAATAGACTTCCATGCCTTTCGAAATTTTAATCTTTTTCTTTTCAAAACCCAATGCGGAAAAAAAGAGATTTTTACTTTTCTCAGAAACATGAATCGTGAATGCACCGTTTTCTTCCGATGTCGTTCCGAGGTTTTCGTTCTCAACCGAAATGTTTACATATGGAATCGGTTCTTTGGTAATGCTGTCTTTTACAACGCCTTTAATCTGAGCTGAAACCGTAATGTTTACTAAAATCAACCATGCTAAAAAGATTTTTTGTTTCATGTCTGTTTGATTTTTAGCAAATCGACAATACTTCTGTCGTTGCTCAATCGTGGAATCTTATTCTGTCCACCCAATTTTCCAATCGATTTCATATAATCCTGAAATCCGTTTTTAGCAACCGAAGTAATCATCAAACTACGCAATACTTTTCCAACAATCAAATCATCGTAATACGCATTCTGTTTGCGCATGGCAGCATCGATAGCTTCTGCAAAAACAGTCATGTCTTTTGGTTCGTTTTCAAATTCGATGAACCATTCGTGATAAGGCAAACCTTGTGTTGGTGTAATTTGTGGCGCAACCGTAAACTCATTGATTCGGATTTCAGTTCCCACGATTGATTCTTGCAACGCATGTTCGACTTCTTTCCCAATTACATGCTCGCCAAAAGCCGAAATATAATGTTTGATTCTACCCGAAACAATCACACGATAAGGTTTTGTTGAAGTAAACTGAATCGTATCGCCAATATTGTAACCCCAAAGTCCCGCATTGGTCGAAATGATTAAAACGTAATTGACACCAATTTCAACTTCACCAATCGTATATCGGTTTGGGTTTTCAGTAAAAAATGCTTCGGATTTAATAAATTCATAAAAGATTCCCGCATTTAAAAGCAACAACATGCCTTTTTCTTTTTGTGAATCTTGGTACGCAAAAAACCCTTCTGATGCAGGAAACAATTCAATGCTATCGACTTTTCTTCCGATAAGGTTTTCAAATTTCGCACGATAAGGTTCGTAATTTACACCGCCGTAAATAAACAAATTGAAATTTTTAAAAATAGCACCAACCGCTTTTTGTTCTTTTTGCTGGAGCTTTTCAAAATACATTTGCACCCAAGATGGAATTCCTGAAATGACGGTCATATTCTCAGAATAGGTTTCTTGAACAATCGCATCAACTTTGGTTTCCCAATCTTCGATACAATTGGTTTCCCATGAAGGCATGCGGTTTTTCTGCAAATATTTCGGAACAAAATGCGCTACAATTCCTGACAATCTGCCGAGTTTAATCCCGTTTTTTTCTTCAAGTATTGGACTTCCTTGTAAGAAAATCATTTTCCCATCTACGAAATCTGCTTTTCCTGTTTCGTGTACGTAATGTAAGATGGCGTTTCGAGCAGCTTCTATATGAAAAGGCATAGATTCGGTCGTTAATGGAATGTATTTCGCACCCGAAGTCGTTCCTGAAGTTTTCGCAAAATATAACGGTTTGCCCGGCCAAAGAATATTCTCATCGCCTTTAACGACAAGGTCGACATAGCTTTTCAATGCTTCGTAATCGCGAATGGGAACTTGTTTGGCGAAATCTTCATAAGAATGAATCTCTGAAAAATGGTGGTCGATACCAAACTGCGTGGCTTTGGCTTTTTGAATTAAATCTTTAAAAACTTGATGCTGCGTTTCTATTGGGTTGTTTGCCCAACGTTGCGTTTTGCTGTAAATATACTTCGCAAATATTTTCGCGGCAATGGTTTTTATAGACATATCATTTATTCAAATTCGATGAATTGTGTAGGATCAATCGCATAACCGTCTTTCCAAAGTTCAAAATGCAAATGCACACCTGTTGATTCTTGCCCTGTCGAACCTGCCAAGGCAATGACTTCGCCAGTTCTAACGACATCGCCTTGAGATTTTGTCAGTGAATCTGCGTGTTTATAAACCGAAATAAATCCGTTGTTGTGTCGAATGATAATCACATTTCCTGTCGACGGCGTCCAATCGGCAAAGATTACAGTTCCGTTTAAGATGGCTTTGATCGGTGTGTTTTTCGCCAACGCCACATCGACTGCATAATGTTTATTTTTTGAATTGAATTTTTCAGTTATCGATCCTTTCGCCGGAGGAAAAAGCACGATACTAACTTTCGATTGTGCTTTTTCGAAAAGATTGTATTTGTCTTCTTTAGCCACTTCTTCTCGTAGTTTCAAATCGGCTTCGGAAGGTTTTGATATTTCACTATGGGTCGCTTCCGCTTTAGTGGCATAAATGGAATCTTTATTGAATTTTGCAAACTCCAAATCGCCTGTCAATACTTTTTTGATCGATGCGATATAGGCTTCATTTTTCTTCACGGCATTGGTTAGTGAATCTGATTTCAACGCCAATTCTGTCGCGTCTCTTTTGAGTTTGTCCGAAGCATAACCCGGAATGAATTCACGAAGCGGCGTAAAAGCGATGATGAAAGTCGTCATAGTGATGATTAAAACCGCGCCAACAGTGGCTACGACAAAGACATTCATCAAAGTCAATTTTAAAGAAAAAATTTCCTCGAACGAATCTTCATTGAGGATTACCAAACGGTTTTTGGTGAATAGTTTTTTCTTTATCAGTTGACGTTTGAGTCTTTTTTCGGACATGCGCTAAGTTTAGAATACAAATATAGAAATTATGTTAGTGTTGCCTTGCGGTTTGCGGCCTAAAATAGCTTCGAAACATTAACGCAATCAAATCACAAATATTTGCTAATGAATGAAAACAATTCCAATATTTTCTATTTATCTTTGCTCGAATATTATTACCAATTTTGCTTCGGCAACAAATTATCATATCATGGGAAGATTAGGTGTTACAGAAATCCTTATTATTTTGTTGGTGGTTCTTTTGCTTTTTGGAGGTAAAAAAATCCCGGAATTAATGAAAGGTTTAGGAAGCGGAATCAATGAATTTAAAAAAGCAGCCAAAGGTGACGAAGAAGAAAATGCTGCTGCTAAAAAATCAGAAGAAGAAACGAAATAAAAAATGTCCCGATTGTTGGGACATTTTTTTTGTTATAATACCATGCTCAACTGAATTCTCTTTCGTTCTTCATCAACATCGGTTACTTTCACTTCAACATGTTGGTGCAACTTTACTACTTCATTCACATCCGAAACAAATCCGGCTTTAAGTTGTGAAATGTGCACCAAACCACTTTCCTTAATACCAATATCAACAAAGCAACCAAAGTTCGTAATGTTGTTGACAATACCAGGCAAAATCATTCCGGTTCTAATATCTTTTATCGATTTTACATTCGCATCAAACTCAAAAACTTTGGCAGATTTTCGCGGATCCAATCCGGGTTTTTCCAATTCTTTGATGATGTCTTTCAAACCTAAAACGCCTATTTCTGCAGTGATGTAATTTTCTGGTTTGATCTGCGCCGTTTTTTCTTTATTGGCGATTAATTCATTCACAGAAATTTTCAAATCTTTCGCTATTTTTTCTACAATCGGATACGCTTCCGGATGCACAGCAGAATTGTCTAAAGGATTTTTAGCATTCGCAATTCTGATGAACGCAACGCTTTGTTGATAAGCTTTTTCTCCAAGACGTGGCACTTTTTTGAGTTGCTTTCTGTCTTCAAACGGGCCATTTTCTAAACGATATTGTACGATGTTTTCGGCAAGCTTCTCGCCTATTCCACTCACGTAACTCAACAATGATTTGCTAGCTGTATTGATATTAATGCCGACAGAATTCACGCATCGAATGACTGTGTTATCGAGTTCTTCTTTGAGTTTGGTTTGATCAACATCGTGCTGGTATTGTCCAACGCCAATCGCTTTTGGATCGATTTTTACGAGTTCGGCAAGCGGATCTGAAAGCCGTCTTCCAATTGAAACTGAGCCACGAACCGTCACATCAAAATTCGGAAATTCTTCTCGGGCTATTTTCGATGCCGAATAAACTGATGCGCCAGCTTCACTAACCACAAAAACTTGAACTGGTTTATCAAATGCAATTTTCTTGATGAAGAATTCTGTTTCGCGTGATGCCGTTCCATTACCAATAGAAATCGCGTCAATTTTATAAGCATTGACCATCGAACGGATTTTTTTCATCGCAATCGCATCTTCATGTTGCGGCGCGTGCGGATAAACGGTTTCGTTGTATAGTAAATCGCCTTTTTCATCGAGACAAACCACTTTGCAACCGCTACGATAACCAGGATCAATGGCTAAAATTCGCTTTTCACCCAATGGCGGTGCCAACAACAATTGACTCAAATTTGTAGCAAAAACCTGAATCGAATTCGCATCCGCTTTGGCTTTGGCTTCTTGTAAGGTTTCGTTTGAAATCGCCGGAACCAATAATCGTTTATAACTGTCTTCGACCGCCAATTGCAAATGAGGTGTAGAATCATTATTTCTTTTAATGATAGCATTTTCAATCGCAGTAATGGCTTCTTCGGGTTCTATTTCGATTTTAATTTTAATAAAACCTTCATTCTCGGCACGCAACATCGCTAATAATCTGTGCGCCGGTGCCTTCACTACATTCTCAGACCATTCGAAATATTGATTGAATTTTTGAGCGGCTTCATCGTCTTTTTTAGTTTTGACTACTTTGGTTGTAATCGTTGCGGTGCGTTGAAAAAGTCTTCTTAACAACTTTCGCACGTAAGCGTTTTCATTAATCCATTCAGCGATAATGTCTCGTGCGCCTTGCAATGCTTCATCTTCATTGACGACTTTGTCATTCAAATAACGCGACGCAATAAACTCGATATCGTCGTTGTTTTGCGCCATGATGATTTTGGCCAGCGGCTCGAGTCCGTTTTCGCGCGCTACATCGGCTTTGGTTTTTTTCTTCTTTTTATAAGGCAAATAGTAATCTTCGAGTTCTTGCAACTCGAAACTGTCATTGATTTTTTTAGCCAATTCGGGCGTCAAGGCTTGTTGTTCTTCGATTGATTTTAAAATGGCTTCTTTGCGTTTGACGATTTCTTCGTATTGTTTGTTGCGCTTGGCGATTTGTTCGATAAAAACTTCATCAAGGTTTCCGGTTTGGTCTTTTCGGTAACGCGCAATAAATGGAATCGTACAATCTTCGTCTAATAATTGAATCGTTTTTTGAATATTGATGGCGGAAGTAGCCACGGTAAGTTTGATAAAATCAATGTTTGTCATGATGAACTTGGAAATTTATTCCTGAATAATATAATCTTTAGTACAACTTTTTCCGAATTCAGGTTGAATCGTGCAATGGTTGATTTGAAATTCGTGAAACAACACTTCTTCAATCGTGTCGACTAACTTATTAAATTCGGTGATGGTCATATTTTCTTTGCAATCTAAATGCGCTTCGAAATGCAATTCATTATCATTCAAATGCCATAAATGAATATGATACAATTGGTGAATGCCGGTTTTTTGATGCACTGTTGCAACAATTTTATCAATCTCGAGATGTTGTGGTGTGAATAACATCAACATTTTTACTGAGGTTTTTAAAATATCGAAACTCATATAAATCAAATACAAAGCAAGTAAAAAAGTAAGTAAACTGTCTACCCAAAACCATTGAAAATAATACATCAAAATCCCACCAACCAAAACCGCTACCGAAGCCAACATATCGGTAAACAAATGAATGTAGGCCGACTTCATGTTGAGATTATGATCCGAATCTTTTTTGAGTAGGATGGCCGAAAAACCATTGAATGCAATACCAAGAACAGACAAAATGATGACTATTCTTGAATTGATTTGCACCGGATTGGAAAAACGTTCTACAGCTTCAAACATCAAAAAAACCGCAACAATAATTAAAATCGAAGCATTGATAAAAGCCACCAAAATTTCGGCTCTTTTATAACCAAACGTTTTGTGTTCCGTTGCTTTTCTTTTGGCCAATCGATGTGCGATTAAACTCAAAACCAGCGACAAGACATCACTAAAATTATGAAGCGCATCGGAAATCAGCGACAAACTTCCTGAAATAAAACCGCCGATGATTTGAGCAATCGTTATCGCCGCATTCAACACAATCGATACCGAAAGATTTTTATCGGTTACTTCATGATGATGGTGATGATGGTGGTCGTGAGCCATGAATTAACAAGGAATTTTATTGACACGATTCGTGTGTCTTCCACCTTCGAATGCGGTGTTTAGAAAAGTATCAACCATATCAACCGCTTGCGCAATAGACGTGAATCGCGCCGGAATACTAATAATATTCGCATCATTATGTTGGCGTGCTAAAGCGGCAATTTCTTTGGTCCAACACAAAGCAGCACGTACTTTTGGATGTTTGTTGGCCGTCATCGCAATGCCGTTTCCGCTGCCGCAAATTACTATACCAAAATCTGCTTTACCGTCAGAAACATCTTGCGCAACCGGATGTCCGAAATCGGGGAAATCTACACTATCGAAAGTGTTGGTTCCGTAGTTGGTTACTTCGTGTCCTTTGGTGCGAAGCATTTCGAGAATCGCATCTTTATAATCGGGTCCGGCGTGGTCGTTGCCTATGGCTATTTTCATAATATTGGTGTTGTGTTGTGAGGCAAATTTAATCAATCTTGGTGAAGTAATTCTTTTTTAGTGTCGTATAATCTTATTGATTGATGACTCTCGCGAAAAGGAGGTAAGTAAAAAAGCAATAAAGCGTTAAGGTTTTGAAAACCAATAGTTTTACTATTTACAAATCGTTAATTTTAGGTTATGTTAATAGTTTTTTCTAAACGCTTGATAGTCAGTTTACTTTAATTTAACATAAAATGTTTATAACTTCATATAGAAAATTAGAACTTTTTCTTGGTGGTGTCTTTTAAAATTGTAATGCAAAAATTGACATCAAAAAAACAAATTTAGTTGGCGGTTTTTTTAGAAAAGTTATGCGTAACATTTGAATCGTTGTTAACAAAAAACGAGAATGAACTTATCTACAAAATGACTTCGTTTTTGCTTGTGAACAACTGTTCATTGTTTTTTAATTTTGCTTCAAAATGAATGATTTATCCTCCGAAAAGTATGTTAACAAATCGTTATAAAAAAAGATAACTACAAAACCGTCATTCCCGAACGAAAGTTATTGTAACTATTAACACGCTATAATAACCACCATAAATTAATTTAAATTTCCTTTTTCTTTTTGTTGTTTTTAATAGTTGTTGAAAACTTTCAAATGATATTAAGGTTCGGGCGGTTTAATTCATCCAGGATTTCCCTTACTTTTTCTTCATCGGTAGGATGCACTTTCAATTGAATCCCGCCATAAGCAATACTTGCCAGCGGATCAATCGAAATCAGGTTCTCATTCTGAAACAAATACGGAATTCCTTC
>NZ_JANOBI010000008.1:0-90434 GCF_031411595.1 Flavobacterium sp.
CAACAAGGATATGTAATATGCTTGCAAACATCATTGGAAAAAGAGGTCACATAAACCAAGCTAAAAACCGCCAAACCCACATGCAACGATGATTGAATATAGAAATCAAAAAGTTTTTGAATTGCTCGCATTTCCAAAAATAATCAAACTGTTAATAAGATGACGTTTTAGTTCAAAAATTCTCATAAAACAATGCTAAAAATCCCATCCACTTTGAGAATAATCCATAAATTTGTGCTTCAAAAAAACACACATTACCTACCTATACTTTATGAAAACAGATTCATTTGCTTTACGACACATCGGACCAAGAGAAACAGATATACCTCACATGTTAAAAACCATCGGAGTCGATTCGATTGAGCAGCTCATTTACGAAACCTTACCCAATGACATTCGTCTCAAAGCGCCTTTGAATTTAGATCCGGCGATGACTGAATATGAATTCGCGAACCACATACAACAGCTCGGAAACAAAAATAAAATGTTCCGTTCTTATATTGGTTTGGGTTATCATCAGGCGATTGTTCCGGCGGTGATTCAAAGAAATATTTTTGAAAACCCGGGTTGGTATACGGCTTACACACCATATCAAGCAGAGATTGCTCAAGGCCGATTGGAAGCTATTTTGAATTTTCAAACGACAGTTATTGAACTTACGGGAATGGAAATCGCCAATGCTTCGTTGCTTGATGAAAGTACTGCAGCGGCTGAAGCTATGGCTTTGTTGTTTGATGTACGCAGTCGCGATCAAAAGAAAAATAACGTTAATAAGTTCTTCGTTTCTGAAGAATTGTTACCACAAAACATATCGGTTTTACAAACCCGTTCTACGCCAATCGGTGTGGAATTGGTCATTGGAAACCACGAAAATTTCGACTTTTCTTCGGATTTCTTCGGAGCCATTTTGCAATATCCTGGAAAACACGGACAAGTTTATGATTACGCTGGATTCATCGCTAAAGCCAAAACAAATGAAATTAAAGTAGCTGTTGCTGCCGACATTTTAAGCTTGGTGCAATTGACGCCACCGGGTGAAATGGGCGCTGATGTGGTTGTGGGAACCACACAACGTTTCGGAATTCCGTTGGGTTATGGCGGTCCGCACGCGGCTTATTTTGCTACGAAAGATGAATACAAAAGAAGCATGCCCGGAAGAATTATTGGCGTAACTGTAGATACGAATGGCAATCGCGCTTTGCGTATGGCTTTGCAGACGAGAGAGCAGCATATCAAAAGAGATAAAGCGACATCGAACATTTGTACTGCGCAAGTTTTATTAGCCGTTATGGCCGGAATGTATGCGGTGTATCATGGTCCGAAAGGCTTGCAATATATCGCCAGAAAAGTACACGCTTCGGC
The DNA here is from genome assembly GCF_031411595.1 of Flavobacterium sp. Classification (GTDB taxonomy): domain Bacteria; phylum Bacteroidota; class Bacteroidia; order Flavobacteriales; family Flavobacteriaceae; genus Flavobacterium. The sequence goes on from NZ_JANOBI010000008.1 coordinate 1,363, forward strand.
TGCAACTTTGGCGAATGAACTTGAAAAAATCGGATTGTATCAAACGAATACTGCTTATTTCGATACCATTGTGGTGAAAACCGATGCTAAAAAAGTACGTGCCATTGCGGAACAAAATGAAATTAACTTCAATTATATTGACGACCAAACAGTTTCAATTTCTTTGAATGAAACGACGAGCATTAAAGATTTAAATGATATCGTTTTCGTTTTTGCTTCGGCTCATGAAAAATCCTATACGGCTTTTGATACTTTGTTGGGTTCGATCCATTTCCCACAAAATTTAGAAAGAACATCTGCCTTTTTGGGGTATGAAGTTTTCAATTACCATCATTCGGAATCTGGGTTGATGCGTTATATTAAAATGCTTGAGCGCAAAGATTTGTCGTTAAACCATTCGATGATTTCGTTGGGTTCGTGTACGATGAAACTTAATGCTGCTGCTGAAATGTTGCCTTTGAGCAATCCGCAGTGGAATAACATTCACCCGTTTGCACCACTGGATCAAGCGCAAGGTTATCAGGAAATGCTTAAAAAATTAGAGCAACAACTTAATGTCATTACCGGTTTTGCAGGAACAACTTTGCAACCTAATTCTGGAGCGCAAGGCGAATACGCAGGCTTGATGGTGATTCGTGCGTATCATCAATCGCGTGGTGATCACCACAGAAATATTGCTTTGATTCCATCTTCTGCGCACGGAACGAATCCGGCTTCGGCTGCGATGGCAGGAATGCAAGTCGTTGTTACCAAAACTTTAGAAAACGGAAACATCGATGTTGAAGATTTAAGAGAAAAAGCGATTTTACATAAAGACAATTTATCGTGTTTGATGGTGACTTATCCTTCGACGCATGGTGTTTATGAAGCTTCGATTATTGAAGTGACAAAAATGATTCATGACAATGGCGGCCAAGTGTATATGGATGGCGCGAACATGAACGCTCAAGTTGGATTGACTAATCCGGCTACGATTGGTGCCGATGTTTGCCATTTGAATTTGCATAAAACCTTCGCAATTCCACATGGCGGTGGCGGACCGGGCGTTGGACCAATTTGCGTAGCGAAACAACTCGTGCCATTTTTACCAACAAACCCTGTAATTCCGACTGGCGGCAGTACACCGATTACAGCCATTTCTGCAGCACCTTGGGGTTCGGCTTTGGTTTGTTTGATTTCATATGGTTATATTTCGATGTTGGGTGCTGAAGGCGTGACTGATGCTACGAAATATGCGATATTGAATGCCAATTATATTAAGGAAAGACTCAACGGACATTACGATACTTTATATACCGGAGAAATGGGACGCGCGGCTCACGAAATGATTTTGGAATGTCGTCCGTTCAAACAAAAAGGCATTGAAGTTACTGATATTGCAAAACGTTTGATGGATTATGGTTTCCATGCGCCGACAGTTTCGTTTCCGGTCGCAGGAACATTAATGATTGAACCAACCGAAAGTGAAAACTTAGAAGAATTGGATCGTTTTTGTGAAGCCATGATTTCAATCAGAAAAGAAATTGAAGCTGCCGATGCGGATGAACCGAACAATGTTTTGAAAAATTCACCACATACATTAGCCATGCTGACTGCCGAAGCATGGAATTTCCCATACACGCGTGAGCAAGCTGCATTTCCTTTAGATTATATTGCAGAAAACAAATTCTGGCCAAGTGTTCGTCGTGCGGATGATGCTTATGGCGACAGGAATTTAATATGTTCTTGTGCACCAATCGAGGCTTACATCTAAAGCTTATTCATGCACAAGAAACTTCTCTTTACTTACATTTTATTCAATGCATTGTTTTGTATTTCACAGAACAATGCATTTAAGTATGTGCCCGAAAATAAAGATTCGGTGATCAGTTTCGTTAATTCGATTTACAAAAAGAAGATTACCAAACTCGAATCGGTTGCTGAAAAAAGAAGTGAATTCAAAAAAATGATGTCGGAAAGAAAGGATGATTTCATCAAATCGATCAATGACAGCAGTTATATTTTTGATAAGAATATTTCCAATTATGTGAAGTCTGTTCTTGTCGAAATATACAAGAGCAATCCTCAAATCGACACACACGATTTTTATTTTCTCATCAGCAAATCTCCAATTCCGAATGCCGCTTCTTATGGTAATGGAATATTTGTGATCAATCAAGGTTTATTCAATTTCATAGATACGGATGATGAATTCGCATCCGTACTTTCGCACGAAATATCGCATTTTGTTTTAGACCACAGCGATAAAAGCCTGCTCAATCGCCTTTCGACTTTAAATTCAAAAGAAGTAAAATCTAAAATCAAGGCGATCAACAAAACCGAATACGGCAGAAGAAGAGCCATAGCCGACTTAACCAAAACCTTAAGCTATAATTTCCTTGATCGAAGTCGAAAAGACGAAACACAAGCGGATTCACTTGGCTTGATTATGCTCAGAAAAACGCATTATAATGCTATGGGAAGTATTAATTCTTTGAGAAAACTTGAAACCATTGACAGCATTATTTTTAACGAAGATTCTAAAATAAAAAGCCATTTCAATTTTGAGAATTATCCATTTAAGGAAAGTTGGCTGATGAAAGACGAAACACTTTTTGACATCAAGGAAAAAGCGAATGATTATGCTTGGGACAAAGATTCGATCAAAACGCATCCTGATATTCCGTTGCGAATTGAGCTGCTCAAAAAAATAATTCAGGATACCACAGCCATTAGCAAATCTTCGCCGGCATTAGACAGAGTCAAGAAAATTGCTGCCGAAAACAGCATTACGATGTATATCGACAATTCGAATCTCGATTTTGCGCTTTATCAAACGCTGATTCTTTTTAATAAAAACCTCATTGACGAGAAGACTTATTGTAATAATATTTGTAAGTTGCTCCGCAAAACGTACGAAATCAAAAGCAACCATACTTTTGGAAAATATGTTGGGCAAATCAGTCCATTCTCTGACGAAAAGTATTTGAATGACATTAAGATATTCCTCAACAACATTGAAATCAAAAATGTTCGGAAAATCGGATATGCTTTTTGTGAAAAATATAAAGCACAAATGCAGCAAGATCCTGAGTTTTCTTCATTTCAGGCGTTTTTTGAAAAATTAAACACACCGTAAAAGTTCAACCTATTTATAAATAAAAACAATCCTAAAATGAAAAAAACCCTTTTATTATGCATTACGCTGCTCACCTTACACGGTTATTCTCAAACCAATAAAATTGGTGACGTAAACACGTTTAAAATCAGAAATGCCGGAGCCATCATGGACAAGAACAAAGATGTTGACGGCTATTATTTTTACTATGTGCTTGATAAGCTCAAAAAAGGAAATGCTGAATTCGCCATTCAGATCCTCGACAAGAACCTTGTTGAAGTTGCCAAAAAATCATATATAGACGATAAGCATACCGTATTGATGAACAGTAAGTTCAACAACCAGGCAATGATGTTCGCGATGGGAAATTGGGACGATAAGCAAATCACGCTGTTGACATATGACAAGCAAGCGAACCTGACAAAGACTACAAAAATCCCATTAGAAAGTAAAGAAGCAAGATACTATGCGATGTTCGAAAAATCGGGACAGCTCAGCACTTTGTTCCCTGTTGACAACAAAGGATTCCTGTTCAACAAACTTGAAGACAATAAAAAAATCGGTTATTCTTTGAAATACTACCCGACCGATGGTGGCCAAGCCTGGGAATTTAATTCTCCGGATGATTCAAAAGAAATTCTTGGCATCAGCCCGATTGAAGTGAATGAGAAAGTTGTCGTAGCCATTGAATCGGCAAAACCCGGCATGATGTCAGGAAAATTGACGTTGCGTACTAAAGTAATCGATATCAACACCGGTAAACTTTTGTACGAAAGAGAATACAGCAAAAAAGGAAAACCGAGAATCATCAACAATGCGTTTCTTGACAGCGACAACAATGTCGTTTTGATGGGCGAATACTTTGATGAAGGCGACAACATCATGAAAGATAAAAGTTTGGGAATGTTTACCGAAGTCGTTGACATGAGCGGAAAAACAATCAAGGAAAGTTTTATCTCATGGAAAGATGATGTTTCTAAAATCGTGAAGACTCAAAATGGTTTTCTTGAAGACAAAGGCTATGTTTATTTCCACAACATTGTAAGAACGGCTTCTAATGATTATTATGCGATCGGCGAATATTATAAGAAAACGGTCAGTGCTATGGGTGTAGCCAGTGCTATATTGAATAGAGGAAATTCGACATCGTCGCTTTCACAGCTTACGATTACAAATTCTGTTGTTTTCAAATTCAATTCAGATTTTAAACTTGTCAATATCCAGGAATTCGAAAAAGGAAAATCGAGAGTGGAGTGTGCGAACGATTATGGCAGCCCGCAGATGAATGCGCATTACTTGAGTGCTTTTGGCGCTTTTGATTATGAATATACGCAAATCGACAAAGCAAATGATCGTTTCTATGCTTGCTTTATCGACTATGAAAGATTGAAAGGAGAATCAAACAAAAACGCTTTCAAAACCATTATATATGATGAAGGGAAGCTTACAGAAGATAAGATATATTTGAAAAATGTTGGTAAATCCTTCCGTGTGATGCCTGCAAAAGTGGGTAATGTGCTATTATTGGAATATGACAAGAAAGCAAAAACAATCGATTTGCACATGGAAAAACTTAACATTAAATAAGTTTTATTTTTATAATCAAATGATTTTTAAGGCACCTATTTATGATGCATGATATTGAAAATCAAGGTGATTTATTCTTTTTGGTTGATGAATTCTACAAAAAGCTTTTGGCCGATAATAACATCAGTTATATATTCACGGAAGTAGTCAGAATAAAAATCGAGGTCCATTTGCCGATATTGGTTACGTTTTGGTCGCAGGCCATTTTGGGCACGGGCGGTTATACGCGAAACCTGACGCAGATTCATCTCGACATCAACCAGAAAGAATATTTATCTCCTGAATTGTTTCAGATTTGGTTAAGTCATTTCAATGCTACAGTTAATGAAAATTTTACTGGAACAAATGCTGAGAAAATAAAAACCAATGCGCTTAGTATTGCGACGATTATGCAAATTAAAATCGCTCAAGAAAAAAGTAAATAATTACGACATCAATAATTATATCTTAAATATTTTATAATTTCACAATTAATTTGAATTAAGTAACATTTTTGAGACTTTCGAAGTTTTTATTAATAATTTCGTAATGAAATAGTAATAATATGAATATCAAGATTACAGGTTCCGGCAGTTATATTCCGGAGATAAAGGTAAAAAATACTGATTTTGAAAACCATGTATTCCTCAACGATGACGGTACTCCATTCGCTTATTCTAATGAAGTTGTTATCAGTAAATTCAAAAGTATTACCGGAATCGAGGAACGACGTTATGCAGAACCTCATCTAACTTCCTCTGACATGGCCTTTTTTGCTGCTGAAAAAGCGATTAAGAACGCCAATATTGATCCTGAAACTTTAGACTATATTATTTTCGCCCACAATTTTGGCGATGTAAAACCCAATGCGATTCAATCGGATACCGTGCCTAGTTTGGCGACCCGTGTGAAATTTAAATTGCGCATCAAAAACCCGAAATGTGTTGCCTACGATGTGCTTTTTGGTTGCCCTGGTTGGATTGAAGGTGTCTTGCAAGCCAATGCATTCATTAAATCCGGCATGGCAAAACGTTGTTTGGTGATTGGTGCAGAAACTTTATCGCGAGTGGTTGATGCTCATGACCGCGACAGCATGATTTATTCTGATGGTGCCGGCGCATCAATATTGGAAGCTTGTGAAGATGGCGATGGTTTGCTTGCGTATGAAAGTGCCACTTTTGCTTATGATGAAGCGAATTATTTATACTTTGGAAATTCGTTCAATAAAGATTTGGATCCCGATGTGCGTTACATCAAAATGCATGGCAGAAAAATTTATGAATTTGCTTTGAGTCAAGTGCCACTAGCGATGAAAAGCTGTCTTGACAAAAGCGGTATTACCATTGACAATATTAAGAAAGTGCTGATTCACCAAGCCAACGAAAAAATGGATGAGGCGATTGTGAATCGATTCTACAAACTTTATGATCGTGAAATGCCCGATAGAATTATGCCTATGAGCATTACGCTTTTGGGTAATAGCAGTGTTGCAACAATTCCTACTTTATTTGATTTATTGGTTTCAAATCAAATTGAAAATCAAGAACTTCATCAAGGCGATGTTATCATTTTTGCTTCGGTTGGTGCAGGGATGAATGTGAATGCCTTTGTTTATCGATATTAAATCAACTTCTTCTTGTTTTTTGTATTGTTCTGAAGTTAGTGTGTGTCTTCTTTTTTTAGACGCATCCTGATGCTTCGGGGCCTATGTCATTTTGAAAACAGTGGCCCTAGCCCGGATAGAAGGGAAAATCCTTTTTTCTAAATCTGGAAGGTTTAGAAAAAAGATTGGAATGATAGCCGGAAACAGCTCCTAACCCATCGACTGTGCATGCTAAGATCAATCTAGAATTTTATATTGCTGTTGATTACGGCTATTTATTTTTGTTAAAATTTACACTACTCTAAAATAATTAAATGTAAGATAATTACATCTTTTTTATTAAATTTTAAGCACTTCGTCGATTTTATTTGTTTTTAATCGACGTTTCTTCATACTATTGCAATGTAGTTAAAAACAAAACAAAATAAATTAATCCCTAAATCTCAATTTATGAAAGTAATCTACACTTACGCAGCACTTGCATTATGTTCTTTTTCATTCGCACAACAACTATTCATCGTAAACTCTGATAACAAATTTGGAGTAGTTAATGAAAATGGAGTAGAAATCATCCCGGCAAAATATACTTCGGTTGATGAATTTGATATGATTCATCCCAATTGGTCGAAAGTTGGCCTGGACAATCTTTACGGATTCGTAGACAAAACCGGTAAAATTATAGTAGAACCAAAATACCAAGAAATCAACGCTTACAATACTTTTCACGAAGGTTGGGCATTGGTTAAAAAAGATGGCAAATACGGATTTATTGATAATTCCGGAAAAGAAATTGTTCCTCCAGTTTATGATAAAGTAGGCGCTTTTGGTGACTATGTGAAAGACTGGATGCTCGTTGAAGTCAATGGTTTAAAAGGATTTGTTGACAAAGATGGTAATGTAATTGTTCCTATCAAATATACGCAAGTTGATAAATTTGATAATATTAGAAAAAACTGGTCACTGGTTAAAGACAGTAAAGACAAACTAGGATTTATTGATAAAACTGGAAAAGAAGTGATTCCGGTGGTGTATGACAATATTGAAGCATTCGTTAAAAAACAAACGGTGATTGCTAATGTAGAATAAATACAACATCAAATATAAAACAAAAGGGATTTCTTATTGAAGTCCCTTCTTTTTGTTTCTGGCATTATCTATCGCTGCATTTAAGCCTACATTCTTTATATATTTGCAATCATTAAATCAATCCAAATTATAAGATGTACGAGAACACTTTCCCCAACAAAAGATTCCAATTGACCTTAGCGTTTCTTAAAAAACATATTGATACCCAAGAAAGTATTTTGGATTTGGGTGTAGAAAATCCGTTTTCAAAAATTATGTTGGCTGAAGGATTTAAGGTTACCAATACAAGCGGAGAAGATTTAGATCAAGATCAGTCTGTTTTCAAAAAGCAAGCTGCTAACGTGGTGACTGCTTTTGAAATTTTCGAGCATTTGTTGAATCCTTATACTATTTTAAAAGAAATTCAATCGGAAAAGCTGTTTATTTCGATTCCGTTGCGGTTGTGGTTTTCACCGGCCTATCGCAGTAAAACGGATGCTTGGGACAGGCATTATCACGAATTTGAAGATTGGCAATTGGATTGGCTTTTGGAAAAAACTGGTTGGAAAATTATTGATAGACAACAATGGACAAATCCTGTAAAAAAAATCGGAATTCGGCCTTTGTTGCGGTTGTTTACCAATCGGTATTATATTGTGTATGCGGAAAGAAAATAGTTATTTAACGCTATCTTGATTTAATTTATTTGTAAGATTTTTATTTTTGTTTTATTAAAATTTATGCATTTCATCGATTTTATTTGCTTTTAATCGTTAAAACATAGTATCATTGCTCTGTAATAACAAACATAATTAATAAACAAAAATTCAATTTTATGAAAGCAATCTACACCTACGCAGCATTGGCTTTATGCACGGTCTCTTTTGGACAAAAATTATTTATCGTAAGCTCTGATGATAAATTTGGAGTAATCAACGAAAACGGAGTTGAAATTATTCCCGCGAAATATAACTCGGTGGATGACTTTGACAAGGTTCACATGAATTGGTCGAAAGTCGGACTGAATAACCTTTACGGTTTTATCGATAAAAAAGGAAAAATTATTGTGGAACCAAAATATGAAGTAATCAACAATTACAGCACCTTAAATGAAGGTTGGGCTTTGGTTCAAAAAGAAGGAAAATACGGTTTTATTGATGATTTAGGAAAAGAAATTGTTCCGCCAATCTATGATAAAATCGGTGGTTTTGGTGAATATGCCAAAGACTGGATGCTTGTAGAAGCTGAAGGTTTAAAAGGATTCCTTGACAAAGAAGGAAACATCATTGTACCTGTGAAATATGTTCAGATTGATAAGTTCGATAATGTTCGAAAAAACTGGTCATTGGTCAAAGATCGTAGAGACAAATTAGGATTTATCGACAAAACCGGTAAAGAAGTAATTCCTGTAGTTTACGATAATATTGAAGCTTTTGTTAAGAAAAAAGCAACTGTAGCTGATACGAATTAATAAAACACAAACTCCCTAATATAAAAGAGGAATTTCTAATCAGGAATTCCTCTTTTTTTATGGCTTAAATATATAATTTTATCTTTGCTCAATAAAGCCAAAACATCCAATGCATTATTATCTAATTATTCCCGCACACAACGAAGAAAATCATATTACATTGACCTTACAATCAATTGAAAAGCAATCATTGTTACCTAAAAAAGTGGTTGTGGTTAACGATAATTCAACCGATGATACGGAAATGATTGTGCATTCGTTTGTAGAAAATAATCCTAATCTAGCTTTAGTAAACAATCATTCAAATTCGGAACACCAACCCGGAAGTAAAGTCATTCGTGCTTTTCAAAAAGGGTTGGAAACTTTGGATGACGATTATGATTTTATTGTGAAATTGGATGCGGATTTAATTTTGCCATCGAATTATTTTGAAACTATCGCGGCGCATTTCAAATCAGATGCGAACATCGGAATGGTTGGCGGATTTGCTTATATCGAAAAAAACGGCGATTGGATTCTCGAAAATCTAACCGATAAAGATCATATTCGAGGCGCATTTAAAGCGTATCGCAAAGCCTGTTTCGAACAAATCGGTGGACTCAAACCTGCCATGGGTTGGGATACCGTTGATGAATTGCTTGCCAAATTCTATGGTTGGAAAGTGGTGACCGATGCTACTTTGAAAGTAAAACACCTCAAACCAACCGGAGCCAATTACAACAAAACTGCACGATTCAAACAAGGTGAAGCTTTTTACAGTTTGGGTTATGGCTTTTGGATTACTGCAATAGCCTCAGCAAAATTGGCAATGATGAAGAAAAAACCGTTGTTGTTTCTGGATTATATTCGAGGGTTCTGCAAAGCGAAGTCCGCTAACAAACCACTTTTGGTTACTGAAGAACAAGCAAAATTTATTCGCCAATATCGTTTGTCGAAAATGAAAAGAAAGATTTTCCGTTAAGACATTCTGCGTGAGATTTAGCTTCGCTCGGTTCGGCTGTGCCTCGGGTGAGATTAAGAATTTGATATTAAGAGGAGAATGTCCGGTGGACATTCGGTTTTATAAGTGGACTTCAGGTGTTTTTTTGGATTTTGAATTATAGATAAAAGTCATCGTGAAACCAGATTTGCGTGAGGGATAGCAGTGGTTATCCTTTTGTGCTGTCGTTCAGCGCAAAAGATAAGAACGCATAGCCCGACCCTTGTGGTCACGCACAAAAAGCTCCTAAAAAAACTGACAACCAACACCCGACAACCAATAACTTTTCTTATTTTAGCGCATATTTCAAAACTATGATGCTCGTTCGTTATTTGTCGCAAATTGGGAAGTACTTTTTGATGTGGAAAGAGATTTTCAACAAACCTACCAAATGGTCGGTGATGCGAAGTCTTATCTTTAAAGAAATCGATGATTTGATCATTGGTTCGCTCGGCATTGTGGCATTTATTTCGTTTTTTGTTGGCGGCGTTGTAGCGATTCAAACGGCATTAAACCTGACCAATCCGTTGATCCCGAAATACCTCATTGGTTTTGCGACACGTCAATCGGTGATTTTGGAATTTGCTCCGACGTTTATTTCGATTATTATGGCGGGAAAAATGGGTTCGTTTATCACATCGAGTATAGGAACCATGCGTGTTACCGAGCAAATTGATGCGTTGGAAGTTATGGGTGTGAATTCGTTAAATTATTTGGTTTTTCCTAAATTAATCGCGCTACAACTCTACCCTTTCGTGATTGGAATCAGTATGTTTTTAGGCATTCTCGGCGGTTGGATAGCCGCTGTGTATGGCGGATTCGGTTCGAGTGCTGAATTTATTGGCGGATTGCAAAAAGAGTTTATCCCGTTTCACATTGCTTATGCTTTCATCAAAACTTTTGTTTTTGCTTTGCTTCTTGCGACCATTCCTTCGTTTCATGGTTATTATATGAAAGGCGGCGCGTTAGAAGTTGGGAAAGCCAGCACCGTTTCATTTGTTTGGACTTCCGTGATGATCATCACGATGAATTATATACTAACCCAATTGCTTTTGACCACATGATAGAAGTAAAAAATGTTGAAAAATCATTTGGTGGCACTAAAGTTTTGAAAGGCGTTTCGACTGTTTTTGAAACCGGAAAAACCAATCTGATTATCGGTCAAAGTGGTTCCGGGAAAACGGTTTTGCTTAAAAGTTTGCTTGGCATTCACACGCCCGAAGTGGGCACTATTTCTTTTGATGGCAGGATTTATTCTGATTTAACTGCCGATGAAAAAAGGGAATTGCGTACCGAAATCGGAATGGTATTTCAAGGCAGTGCGCTTTTCGATTCGATGACGGTGGAAGAAAATGTGGGTTTCCCTTTGAAGATGTTTACTAGCAATTCGAAATCTGAGATTCAGGATCGTGTTGATTTTGTGCTTAAACGTGTGAATCTTATTGATGCGAATCTAAAATTACCTTCTGAAATTTCGGGTGGTATGCAGAAACGTGTGGCGATTGCCCGCGCTATAGTTAACAATCCAAAGTATCTGTTTTGCGATGAACCGAATTCGGGTTTAGATCCGAACACAGCGATTTTGATTGATAATTTGATTAAAGAAATTACCGAAGAATATAATATTACAACGGTAATCAATTCGCATGATATGAATTCGGTGATGGAAATCGGCGAGAACATCGTCTTCTTGAAAAACGGCCTCAAAGCATGGCAAGGCACTAAAGAAGAAATTTTTAAGACCGACAATCAAGCGGTGATTGATTTTGTGTATTCTTCGAATTTGTTTAAAAAGGTTCGTGAAGCTTATTTGAAAGGGTAATCAAATTTTATTGACCTGTCACAAATACCCATCCTTGTTTATTTTCTCCTGATTGTAAAAAAGCAATATAAAAGTAAGTCGAATCCGGCAAGGGTTGATTTTTATTGTTTTGTCCGTGCCATTGATCCGTATAATCATTTTGTTGATACACCAATCTTCCCCATCGATTATATACTTCCAACTTATCTACTAGCAAACCGGTCAAATCAAATATATCATTCACAAAATCATCATTCGGAGTAATTACGTTAGGTATTTCACATTGCGTTCCCGGAATCTGTATCGATTGCAATGTCGAGCATCCTGCACTATTGGCAATGGTAACTTCATAAACTCCGGAAGGCAAACCGGTGATTTGAATTGGGTTTTGCAAACTCGTATAACCATCAGGTCCGGTCCAAGAATAATTGGCTGATAATGCATCGAAAGAATTGTTTATTGGTGTGGCGGTTATTGTATATCGATTGTTGACACAGCCACTTTCTAGCGTAAATTCAGGTACCGAATTGACCACTACCTCAACATTGGATTCCGCAGATTCACAATCGTTGGTAAGCGCTTTTACAGCATAGATTCCTGCTTGCAATGTTGTTATGTTTTCTATTGTTGGATTTTGCTCTGAAGAAGTAAATCCATTGGGGCCTGACCAAAGGTAATTTCCAAAAGGAATGGTTGTGGCTTGCAAATTTAATGCCCTCGAATCACAAACCGCTTGTTCCAGAAAAGCGATTGGAGTTTCCGGTTTTTCTTTAATGGTAATCGTTGAAATCGATGTGTCGGAAGTACTACACGAACCATTTACGGTATATTTAAATTGGAAATTTCCCGAATCAATCGTGGTAGAATTCCATAAATTATTGGTTAAAAAACCGCTATTGGTAATTTCTTGCCAAGTGCCATTGCTGTCATAATTTCCTGTGAGTAATGAAAATAAATCGATGATTCCTTGTGCTCCGCAATATTGAACAGTCTGTCCATTTCCTGCTTGCGGATTCGATGAACTGATGTTAATTTGATAATCAACTACAAAATCGACGCACGAATTTGGGTTGCCTGTATAGAAAACACGAACATGGTAAATTCCGTTATCTGTCGGTACTTGAAATGACGGAAAATTTAAAGTACTCAATGTGCTGATAATCGTAGGGTCATCACCTTTTCGCCATTCATAATTTAAAAAAGTAAAAGCCGGAACCGACAATGAGCCACTTTGACCTTCACAAAAAGGGGTTGCTTGAATTGGGAAAAGACTCGGATTGGAAATATCGAACAAACTATTTAATATATTACCGCAAGCATCTTCTATTTGAAAATTATAAACTGTGGGTTCCAATCCTAAAAAGATATTCGAGAAATTGTTGTTGATGAAAAAAGGTTGTCCGTTTTTAGTGGTGATTCTATATTTTAATGGCGCATAACCTTCAGCAATAACAATGGCGTCGTATAGGCTATTTTCGCAGGCAAAGGAATAGACGTTTGTGATTCTGGGGCCAACAGTAAATTGAAAGCTATAAACTTCATCAATGCAAGGCAAAACCACTTGTGCTGCATTTCCAACAACAGTAATGACGCGGATGACCCTGAAGAGTCCACTTGACTGTATATTACTGTTAGTTCCAAAACGATTAAGTACATAAGCAGTCAATTGATTAAATTGATTGGTAGCTCCTATAAATCCCGTTATGGGATGTCCCCATTGGTTCGTAGTAGCGTAAAACTTCTGCATATAATAACTAACATTTCGTGCATTGGTTTGTTGCCTGAATGCAATGTTAAAGGAGTCGCAGTTTTCCGTTATTGTTGCTGTTGCCGGATCACTTGTAAGACCGGTCACTATAGCTGTAGTGAGTTTCACTTCATCGCAACTATCGAGAGTGCTGAAAACATATGTTCCCGCCATCAATGACCCCATAGAGATGGAACTTCCGTAAAAGTAACTACTCAAATCCTGCGGTAACGGAAAAGGATACCCTGCTGGGGCTGAAATCAGCGTCCCACTCACAAGGGTATGGCTGCCACTAATCTGTAGCGAACCTCTATTGCCTTCACATCCGGGATGTATAATAGCATTAACATTACCCGGAGGAGATGATGTCAGTTGAACCGTGTTGGTTCCTATTCTTCCACAAGCATCAGTCACTTGAACAGTGTAGGTTCCCTGTGGTAATGGTACCGAAGCATTATAATAAGTTGCTATACCCGAAAATGGGCCCGGATGATTCGAATTAAATGTCAATGGATTGAAACCCGCAGGAGCACTTAAAAAACTAATGGTAAAAGGAGCAGTTCCATTGAGCATGCCAATCTGGAGTTTTTTTGCATCGCAAATGACTACGGGTGTTGACAATGCTACCTGCATTGCAGCAGCTTGAATAAGAATTCCGTTTCTAGAATAGTGATTACCGCATCCGTCTGTAACAGCAACATTATAGCTATTATAGTTATTTGGAACTGTAAATGAAAAAAGCACAACTACGCCGCTTCCCGAATTGTAAGTTGATGTAAAAACCAAAGGAGCGCCTGTTGATGACATTACAGTTGTTTGGATGGTAATCGGAAAAGCAATGATATGACCCGATGTATTTGAAAGAGAATTAGAAACGTGCAAATTATTGCATCCATCGACGGATACAGTTCCATTGAGAACAGACAATCCTGGTGGTGCTTGGGGCACTGTAAAAGTCCTTGCCAAACCTTCACCACAAGCATCAAAAACCCTCACGTTGTATGCTCCGGCTGGTAAATTATTAAAGATGTTTGAAGTTTGTAAAGGCCGAATTACCGGGCCCGAAAAAATCTCATACGAAACCGCAATACTATGCGTAATCGTCACTCGAATTTGCCCATCATTACCGCAAATCTCAGGATCTCCTGCTAAGGTATAGTTGAGATCTATAATCGTATCTGAAATGAAAACATCTTGTTGCTGGCTATTGCTGAGTTCACCCAAAGATTGCGTGGCAACAACCCTATAATTTCCAGACACTAATCCGGTTAATGTATTGCCACCCAATACGGCTATGGGTACAGTAGTGTTGGGTAATTTATAAATCGTATATAAAATTGTTGCTCCCGAAGTTGTGTTAGCAACCTCAAAATTTAGCCTACCATTGGCCGTGCAACTTTCCGTAATCGGTGCAACTTGCAAAACAAAATCAGACAATTGTGCATACGAAAGCATTGTATTAAAAATACAAACCAGCAACAGTAAGCGCCATTTTAATTTTATTGCTTCCATAACTTTTTCGAAATTAATGAAATTTACCTAGTCACATAAACCCAACCCGTTTTTTCTTCTCCAGATTTTAATTTGATGTAATAATAATAGGTAGCATCCGGAAGCATTCGATTCTTATAATCTTGCCCGTGCCATTGGTTGGTGTAATCGTCTTGTTTGTATACCATAGTTCCGTAGCGATTGAATACTTCAAATCGAATTTCTTTTCCCAAACCTGTCAAATCAAATTCATCATTATAATCATCGTCGTTGGGTGAAATTCCAAGTGGTACTTGACCACAAAATGTATTGCTTACCACAATGTTTTTGGATAATGAACAGCCTTCTGAATTGGTTACTGTTGCAGTATATTGACCCGAATTAAAACCCGTAATATCGATTGGATTTACGGTACTACTGAAATTATTTGGACCGGACCACAAATACGATACGGCTGCTACATCAAACGATTTATGATTTGGAACAACAGTAATATTATACACCGCGCCTTTACACAAACCTTTAAGATCGAAATCCGGAACCGATTCACCCGCAACAGTAATCGAGTTTGTCGATTCGCAACCATTCAACAAAGCTTTAATGGTATACAATCCGGCATTGTCAGACGTTGGATTTGCTATCGTTGGATTTTGTTGGCTTGAAGTAAAATTATTAGGACCGGTCCATTCATAAGTGACATTCGCAATCGCATTGACATTCAATTGAAACGGCTGGTTCAAACAAAAGAAAGCATTCGATGTGATAATCGGAATTTCCGGAACTTCTTTAAAATTAATCGTAATAACGGCTTCATCAAAATCATCACAAAAACCATCAACATGGTATTTAAATCGATAGACTCCAAAAGGAATATTTGTAGGAATCCAAGTGTTTCCAGACAACATTCCGCTATTGGTGATTTCAGTCCAATTACCCGTAGTGTCATAGTTTCCGCCTAAAACAGAAAATAAATTAATCGGATTTGAATCAGCGCACAATGAAATCGCATTGTCATTTCCCGCCTGAGGATTGCTTACCGTTGGAATCGTATAGGACAACGTTTTATCCAAACACGATAGTGAAGAATTAGAAAAAACATGAACAAAATAAGTTCCTGCCGCAGTACTGCTATAGAAAGGTGTGAAATTTAAAGCATTGGTGGTGCTTAAAATCACTGTTGGTGCATTGGCATTCCACCATTGATAACTTAAAAAAGAAACCGCCGGAACAATCAGTTTTCCGTTTTGCCCATCACACAAATTGCTTTGCGATATGGCCGGTTCTAATAAAGTAGTGATATCATAAACTCGATTAACGACATTGCCGCAATGGTCTTCGATTTGAAAATTATACGTTCCGCTGGTTAAGTTTGAGAAATAATTAGAATTTCCATTATCAACAAAAAAGGGTTCGCCATCTTTTGTGGTAATTTTAAAAGTAAATGGAGGAACTCCCGCAACAGTAATAAAGGTGTTGTAACTGCTATCATTGCAAAGTATCCCTGTAGCATTGATGACCCTTAACTCGCCGGTGAATTCGAATTCTTTAATGACAACCATACCACAATTTGTAAGGGTAGCACTACCATTACTATAAACAGAATTTACTTTCACGACACGAAACTTTCCATACAATGCGATATTGAAATTGGTGGCATAATTATAAACTTGAAAAGAATTTGTGGCATTGACTTCATCGCCATTAACAAAAGGAGTTCCGGTATAAGGATGCTTCCATTGATTGGTCACAGGATCTAGTTTTTGAAGCCAAAAACTTTGCATATATGGTTGATCCATCACGTGATTTAAAATCAAATTAAACGAACCGCAATTCTCAACGATATTGACATCACTCTGAATAACGTTATAACCGGGCATAACGACTTCAAAATTATTAGCAATACCACAGACATCTATAGTGCTGAAAGCATAAGTTCCTTCAGGTAAATCATTCATATAAAACTTCCCTAGTGTACTGATATTAAAGGAAACATTATACGGAAGCGTTTGTGCAAAAGCGGGCGGTGCAGCCGTGATTATCACTTCTGTGAATCTGCGATTGGGGGTGTCTATAGAAACAGATCCATATCCTTGTGTGCAGCCTCGTAGCATGTTGAAACTTGGGATAGCTGTAGATATATTCACAGGAACTGTTACTGATAAAGGATATATATTTCCGCAATAATCTACCACTTCCAACACATAATCTCCAGGTGGCAATCCTGTAATTTCAACTTCTATCCTTGAAATGGGTAACAAAATATATTGTGTTGCATTGAAAGGCAAAGGATATAGAAATGCTGCCGGAGCTGATAGAATTCTGACTCCAACAATGGCTAACTCTAAACCAATAGTAGCATATTTGATTCTGATTGTTCCTGTATTTGATTCGCAACCCACTTGGTTTTCTGCGGTAATGCTATATTCAGGTAAATCTATAGTTCGAACGAATGTATATTCTTCTCCGCATCTATCAATACCTTCAAAAGTATAAGTCCCTAAAGGAAGTTGCATTAAAAATATACCATCAACAATAGCAGAAGTCGCGTCATAAGGTATTGGAAAACCAAAACCTGCCGGTGCTGAAGTAATAATAAGTGTAGCAATATTCCTGATTTTCACTAGTCCAAATGTTGCACAAATCGGAGTTGCTGAAATGTCCGGTTCGCAATTAGGTGGTAAACTGCCTAACCCTGTAGTTACATTACCACATGAATCCGTTATTGCTACTTCATAATCTCCTAAAGGAAGTTGATTTTCTTTTGTAGATAAATATTCAATCGGTGAACTCGCAAAAGGTCCAGGATGTTGCGAATTAAACGTGTTGGGGTTAAATCCCTCTGGAGCAGTTATAAAATTTACATAGAATGGTGGTACTAAATTGCATGTTTTAACTCTAATGAAACTCAAATGATCTTCGGTTTCAGTAGATGCTAATACCGTAACTGTTCCTTCTCTAATTAGTTCGCTACCATTGTAGATGAAATTATTACCACAAACATCCGTCACATTTATTGTATAGGTATATGTTTCTCCTGTGATAATTGCCAAGCTTAAATTTGCAGTAGCATTTGGAATTTGTGTAGGAAGATTAGCGTTACCGGAAGTAATGGTTTGAGTTGTAATGACCGGAGTTCCGCCGTTGGGTGGAAAAATAGTCGTCTGTACTATTAGCGGATAATAAATAGTAGCTCCTACTGCAGTACTAATAGTAATGTCTCCATTTGTTAATAGGCAACTTACAGGATCACAAGATTGTACAATTGGAGAAATGTTTAAAGAACTTACATTCGCTAAGGTAAAAGTCTGAACGATGCCATCGCCACAAACATCATTCACTCGAACCACATATTCTCCTACAGTTAGTCCTTGGAGCACATTAGAAACTTGAGGCAGTACGATTACAGGCCCCGAAATAATTTCATATGTTGCCGGATTTCCTTGTGTTACCGCTATTGTGATATTACCATGAATACAATCTACAGGTTCACCGCTAACTTGAAAAGCCAAAGGATTGATTGTATTTAGAATTTGAATGTCTTGTTGCTTTGAATTGCTAAGATTGCCCAACGATTGCAGTGCTACAACACGATAATTTCCGGCCACTAAACCCGTTATAGCATTGGAAGATGTAACTCCAATTGGGTTTAATGTGTTGGGTAATAAATAAATTGAATAGACAAAAATAGCATCAGGTGTTGTGCTGGATACACTGAATGATAAGGAACCATTGCCTGAGCAACTTTCATCGGTTTTGGTAACTGTAAGCGTAAAATTTGTTAATTGAGAAAAAGCAATTTGACTAAGAAAAAAGAAAATCAAAATGAATAAATATTGCTTTTGGTATAGTTCTTTTCTCATATTAAACGGCTTTTATATTAAATCAAAAATGTCCTAAATTAATCAATATATTAAACGGAGTAGTATCTTGTCAGAAAATTTCCAAAAAATACAACTTTAAAAGTAGCGGTTTCTTTTGAAAGAATTGAAACTGAATTAGTATTCGATGCGTTTGAATTAGTATTCGAGGGAAACGATTTGTAGATTAGCAATAAATTAAAAAATAAACCGCCGATTTACAAATTAAACAATAATTAATCTGCAAATCAGCGGTTAGGTTTTAACCACGAACAAAATTTGATTTTTATTTTTTCAATTGGCTCACAATACCTTTGATTTCTTGCTCTTTGCTTTTCGGATAAATCAGCAAGACGTTGTCTTTATCTACAATAATAAAATCTTCCAGACCATCAATAATCACCAACTTATCTTTAGAAGTACTGATAATATTACTCGACGCATTATTGAGCAACACCGTCGCATTGACTACCGAATTATTGTTTTCGTCCTTGTCTAATTTTTCGTGTAATGAACCCCAAGTTCCAAGATCATTCCAATCGAATGTTGCTGGAAGTACATATACGTTTTTCGCCTTTTCCATCACAGCATAATCAATCGAAACATCCTCGGCTAAGCCATAATTTTCGGCTATAAAATCTTTTTCTGCGGCTGTATTATAATCGCTCCAACCTTTGAGGAATAAAGCATTCATTTGGGGTTGAAATTTTTCAAAAGATTCCACAATTGCCTTCACACTCCAAATAAAAATACCGCCATTCCACAAGAAATTGCCGCTTTCAAGAAATGATTTTGCCGTTTCATAATCGGGTTTTTCACGAAATTGATTGACTTTTTTAATGGCATTGTTGTCGGTTTTGTCAAACTCGATATATCCAAAACCGGTATTGGGAAACGTAGGTTGAATTCCTAAAGTCATCAAGGCATTTTCAGTGCTGCAATAATCAAAACATTGCTGCAAGTTTTGAGTGAATAATACTTCATCTTCAATCCAGTGATCGCTTGGCGCCACAACCATAACCGCATCTGGGTTTTGCTTTTTAATTTTCATCGAAGCATATAAAATACAGGGTGCCGTATTGCGCATTGCCGGTTCTAGTAAAACTTGTTCTTGCTTGACCAAAGGCAATTGCTCTAAAACGATATGGTTGTATTTTTCGTTGGTCAATATCAAAATGTTTTCCACCGGAATCAGCTTCGATAATCTGCTGAATGTCTTTTGTATTAAGGTATCGCCGGCACCCAACATATCGTGAAACTGCTTTGGAAATTCCGCCGTGCTGACAGGCCAAAATCGAGATCCAACGCCACCGGCCATTAATATTGCGTAATAATTTTTATTCATTTTTTCTGAGTTGCTGCGTTACTGAGTAACTGAGTGTTTTTAATTTGAGTTTATTTTTAATGGAGCAATTCCACTTCTGCATTCGGATTAAACAAGTACATTCTCCCGGAACTTAGCTCAACACATTCATACCGTTTGGTGCGCAAAGCTCCTTTTTGAAAAATCTTGCCATTATGAATTCGGAAACGGCTTCCATAAGGGATTTCAAAGATATAATTTTTATCATTCTGTTGGTCAAACTGTTTTAATGCTAATGATAAAGTAGCATCAACATCGCTGCTGGCTGTTGGATTTTTGAAATGCCTTGCCAACAGCGGTAGCAATTGACTCGGGAATATTTCAGGTCGAATAAACGGAATCATCATGCGTTGAAACGTATACTTCCATTCGCTTCCGTGTGGTTTGATGTTTCTGCCAAACTTTTCAAAAGCCACCAAATGAGAAATTTCATGAATTAAAGTAATCAGGAATTTATACTTATTCAGATTGGCATTAACCGTAATTTCGTGTTTACCATTCAATCCTTTTCGGTAATCGCCATGTCGAGTGACACGCTCGTTGACAATTTTGAGGTGCACTTCGTTGGCAACAATCAATTCGAAAGTTGGCTTTACAGCGTGTTCTGGTAGATATTTGGATAGGGTTTCGCTCATGAAGGGTTGTAGGTTTTAGGTTGTAAGTTGTGGGTTAAACGTTTTAACATACAACTTACAACCTAAACATTTTTTATGGTGTTGTTGAAGAAACTTGCAATACTTTCCCGTTGTAAAATCGATGTCCGGTTAGTGTGAAATTATAAATATAATCTGCCATTTCAGCAGCAGCAAGTGGTGCTTGATATCCCGGAAAAGCTTCCATGAGCATTTCTGTTTGCACCGATCCTAACGCCAACACATTAAAAGCAATACCACGTTCTTTGTATTCCTCGGCTAACAATTCCGACAACGTAATCACAGCGCCTTTGCTTGAAGAATAGGCTGAAAGTCCGGCGAATTTCATACTGCCTTGAATACCACCTATCGAACTAATCGAAACCACATGACTGCCTTTTTGCAAATACGGCAAAGCCATTCTGGTAAGCATCGCAACAGCAAAAACATTCACTTTATAAACTTTTTCAAAATCAGCAAATGTGGTTTCTGAGAAAGGTTTGAATACTAATGAACCTGCATTATGAACAATCGCATCGACTGTTTTCCATGAGGTTGTAAGAAAGTTTTCGACTTGCATCAAATCCTCTTCTTGGGCTAAATCAACTGCCAGACAAGTAATGTTTTGATGTTCGATTAAGGTTTGTGGTGTTTGGCGTGACAGTGCCAAAATCTGGTGTCCGGCGTTGGCCAATTGAAGTGCCAGTTCGTAGCCGATTCCGCGTGAAGTTCCTGTTATGATGATGTTTTTCAAAACGTATTTTTTTGTAAAAATAGCAAAAAAAATGCATCTGTTTCGAGATGCATGATCAACCTAACTAAAACAATAAAATATAAAGATTCCTATGAAGACGTATATGGCAACCAACAGAATTTCGAATTTGTTTTCTTCTATGTATGACCTCAAATTTTCCATCATTTTTAAAAGAAAAAGATAAATAAACAAACTAATAATACAAATGAAATAATACTGATGATTCTGTATTTTTTACGCTTTTCTTTGAGGAACAAAAAGGCAGGCAAAGTAAATAAACAGTAGCATGTCAATGCCGTTAAATTTGGAAATCCTTTATATAAAGGCCTCATCCATTGCGGTAATACTAATAAGGTTTCTTCTTTTAATCCTTTTGGCGATAAGATTTCCAGGAAATTATTTAATGAAAATAAGAACAACAAACTCATCAATATGCAACATGCAAGGAAAAATATAAAAATTACGATACGTTGTTTTACATTCATTGTAATTTAAATTTAAATACACTAACCAACACCAATTATTGACCAGCTATTACTTTCAAAAATTATTGCAATCAATAATTGATGCTGGTTGAAGTGTATTCTTTGTTACGTTTTGTTTTAATCGTTTTCGTTTTCAAAATCTAAATTATAAAAGAATTGGATTCCATAATGAAGAAATGTATAAGTGCTAGGCATCAATGTATAAGTGCTGAATAATAGGTTATAATTGATTTTTAATCTTTAATACATCGCAAACAAAAAGCTTGGGGTTTTGCAATATTGGGATTTCGACTGATGCCAACATTACTGGAATCAATCCCTCGATGAACCACATTGGAAGCACTCGTTTCTGATGATGTCCACCAGTAAGCACTAAAAGCTCTGGCAGTAAAAACTCCCGTGCCATTATTTTTTTGCCCGGCAAGTAGTCCTGTAAATCCTGAGCTATTGGTTCCGCCGCTAGATAGTAAACTAATATCTTGACCAACATTACCCGTATTTCTAAAAAAAGAATTTTGTTGTTCGGCGACCGACATTCCTAGTGTATATTCAAGATACATCCATTCGCAATCACTTGGAATATGGAAACCTGCGGGACAAACACCTTGCGAACGTTCAATAATGGCTCCTTGCATGGCGGCTGGCCATTGGTATAATCTGCCTTCATCAGCTGCAAGTTCGTTTACTGCATCATTGTAATAACCGCTCCATGCTGAAGCTGAAGTGTTGGCATAAGCCGTTAAGTTTGTATTGACAATATCGGTATTATACCGACACCAACATTGCCCTCCGATTTCTACTAATGCTCTTGTATTGGTTGTCGCGCCCAATCCAATTCCCATAGTACTATTGGTGGCATTCGACCAATCGTATTCGACACCCAAAGTCGTTAAAGGGTCATCGTTTAAAGTAGCTCCGGCCACCATACTGCAAGGTGTTTTAGAAATGGTTTTGCCAATGCAAAGTGAATTGTTTGGAATGGTCGCTTGAAAAGTAGTCCCACAACCGTTATACCATAACGAACCTGCCCACCATTCCATACAATTTATAGATGTATTGAAAATGAAAAGCCCAACTGCCGGAGATACAATGGCGTTGCGTTGAGCGGTGGTCATTCTTGGCGGCAAAAAACCTGCAACTGTAGATTTGACATCTAATATAGAAGAAGCATCAGGATTGGTTGTTCCTATTCCGACTTGCGCTTCTGCGAAATTCGCTAAAAGAAACAGCGCTAAGAAGAAAAATGTCTTCATTTTTTTTGTATTAAATGAAGTTAGAGGATGTTTGATCATCCTCCAACTTAAAAAACAGCAATCAGAATTTGAGTACAAGTCTTAAACAGGTTTAAACCGTTATTCTACAATCAGTGTTTTGCGTGAAGTGCCTTCGTTAGTTGAAATTTTAACGATATAAGAGCCTTTTTCTAAACCTGAAATTTCATATTGATTTTGTTGATTGAAGGTTTTGACCAATTGCCCTAACATCGAATAAACTTCCACTTTTTCGATGGTGCGTTCGGTAGTTAATTCGAAGTAATTGTTAGTAGGATTTGGGTGTAAAACAATGTCTATATTTTCGGTATTCTCTATGCTAGCATCGCTGCTTCTAAAAACACTGGAACAATTCAAACAGATATTTTTGAAGCCTACAATACCGGGAGCAGCAGTTTCAACATAAGAAGAATCATTTGCCAAAGTAACTCCTGGCAATGGAAGCAGTTGGGTAACCAAAGGATAATAAGATGGAGTTAAAGTGCCGGCAGTAAAATTGCCTAATGCATGTGACCAACACGTTGAATTGAAATAACGTATATCTTCTTTAATCATAAAATTCATTGGATTATAGACCTGATATGATGGATTAGTATAATTGCTGTAATTGATATACAACTTATTAGTATCCTTAGACATAAAATCAACGTTTCCAATTACTAGTGAATTATTTACATCTTGTTCTCGTAGATTTATACTTAAATTCCCCGGATTAAAAATTCCAAAATATTTCCCTACTGAAAATAGAATGTTCTTTTGATGATTTTTTAAATCAAGTTTATAAGTGTTAAAGTTACTGTAAGCTATTGCAAAAGGAAACCTATATTTATCGGAAGGTATTGGACTGGTATAACTTCTGAAATGATACACAGCCGGTTTTAAGCTTTCTATGGTTAATAACAATATTTCCGGAGCTACAGTCCCGTTTTTCATTACAGCCAAATGCGCATCAAATGAATTGGAAGTATTGTTTTGACCAGTAAGCAAAACATTGATATCGCCGGTAGTTCCCAGAGGATCCATTACTGCAACGCCTTTCATTATATAGTTTCCTGAAAAATAGCTGGCTTGAACATTGTTGGATGTATTACCGTTTAGTTCTAAAGAGCCATGATAATTTAAAGTTAAACTTACCCAAATTCTATCACTAGACGGGCCATTGGCGCCTTTGACGTACTCTACATCTTCAATAAAATCTTCAGCGAAAATAGAAAAATCATGAAGAATTGGATCTGGAGTAGTCGCAGGATCTGAGTATTGATGCAAATAAGATATAGCCAACCTAAATGAATTAACAACAGTACCCAAAGACGAAATTTCTATAACATTAATTGTTGGATCTACTTCTCCATTATTAAAATAAGGATATACACTGTTATTTGTAGCAAACAAAACATAGATATTATTATTGTTTGGATTAGCAAGAAGCTTTGGTCTTGTAGGGTCTCCCCCAAACCCGGGAAAATTGTTTGGTCCTCCGGTATCATAAAATGGTGTTGATATTATTTTGGAAAAAATCAAGTTTCCCTGATTATCATAATTACGCAGCACATGAGGATATACATTAGTTATTAATGCAAAACCACCATCACTTTTAGAGACCCCATTGTATGCAACATTTTCTGTTGGGTAATTAGCACTTGGAATTATAGGTATTTTTTTAGTCTCTATTGGGCAAAGCTGCCGGTCATACTTTGTTAATAATGAAAAATAATTGTTGCCTAATTTAACAAAAGGCGTGTGGACCATAACTTGATCATTTGCTAGTTCAAATGCTGTTGCATAAGCATGAAGCTTATGAAAAGAACTCAAAAAAACTTCTTCATTTGATGCATTGGTATTGCTTACACCATATTCATACATTATCCCTCTACTCTGCCCGTAAGAAAAATTAATCCCGACAATTACACCCAACACTACTAATAGTTTTTTCATAATGTCTGTTTTTAGTTACTCTTTAAGCAACGTTTTATTAGTAGTTCCTTCTGGAGTAGTTATTTTAACGATATAAGAACCTTTTACTAAATCAGTAATTGAATATTGGTTTTGTTGCTCAAAAGTTTTTACCAATTGCCCAATTATTGAATAAACTTCTACCTTTTCAATAGATAATTCTGAAGTTAATTCGAAATAGTTTTTGGTTGGATTTGGAGACAATGTAATCGCCTTTTCAATGGAAGCGAAATGATTCGAGCTTAAGGACGGATCTTTGTAGGCATATAATTCCTTGCCTATCAAGTTTGATGCAGTAGCGCCAAAATACAATTCATCATTCAAAACGATTAAGTCTGATATTGTACTACTGGCTGATCCCGGAAGAATATCTACTACCATTGTGGTTCCTAAATCTGTTCCGTCAGAAACCCAGAGTTCAGTTCCATTGGTTCCGTTGTCTGCCGTGAAGTATAATTTCCCGTTGTATTCGGTCAAATAATTTGGGTTACTGCTTGCTATAGATGGATTGATGTTCTTTACTAAAAAAGTGCCCGTAATAGTTCCGTCAGTTTTCCATAATTCGGTGCCGTTAACAGCATCAGTAGCGACAAAGAAAACGGTATTCCCAACTTGGATAAATTTCGTTGGATTACTGTCGCCTCCCATCGGGCTAATGTCAAAAAGAAGATGTGTAGAAAGCGTTGTTCCCGCCGAAACCCATGGCTCACGACCATTTGTTCCGTTATTCGCACAAAAATACAATAAGCTTCCTATTACAGTACAGTCGCTTGGGTTACTGTCGCCAGCAGTATTAATGTCTTTCAACGCCGTTAAACTGCCTGAACCATTAGTTTTAAACAATTCTCTGCCTAAAGTAGGATGAGATGCCACAAAAGTTAATTGCGACCCTAACACATTTAATTCTGCAGGATTACTAGCCCCACTACCACCAAACAAATCTAAATATAACGATGTGCCCGCTGAAGTCCCATCAGTTTTCCATAATTCTTTACCATTTATTCCGTCATCAGCAGCAAAAAAACAACTGGTGCCAAGCACTGTAAATTCTGTTGGTGACGAGCTCGGGCTACCAGCAAAAATATCTTTTAAAAGACCGCTATTCGAAGTCGTTACAAGATCGATAACTTGCGGTTCCTTCTGTCCTACCCAAAGCGGATTAAAAACTATTTTATTATTAAACCCAACGGCAGCATCAAATCGACAGAAATTTGTATTGGTATAGTTGGTAATATTAAAAACAGACGTTGCGGCATTTGAAACTCCTGATAGCTTCATAACATTCATGTCTGAAGCAGAATTGTCTTGAGCATCAAAATACAAATTAGAATTGTATTCATAAAAAAGAACAGTCCCATAATTATTTAAAGCAAGTAAACCCGTATTAGGGTCATCAAATCTAATATTCGCAGTACCCGCAGAAGTCCCATCTGTTGCATAAATCCTTCTGTAACCTGATCCGCCAGCAGCTCCAAAAAAAAGCCTGCCATTATAGACAATAAAACCGGTAGGATTTGCTGAAGCAGTTCCTGCGTTTAATTCCCTAACCAATCTGAGTTGTGCTTGAGCACCAAAAGCAGCAAAGATTGCTGTAATAAGTAGTAGTTTTTTCATAATGAATAGATTTAAAGTTACCCAAACTTCATGAAAAAAAACATCAAATAACGGCCACATATATAAGTGACAGTATCTGATTGACAACTGTATGAGATTGTGCTAAAAGTGATTTTAAAAAACTAAAACGAATCCAAAACCTGAAGTATTTGCGCTTTCTTGCGATGCGAAACTGGAATCTCATCTTGGTTTTGCATGACTAAAATACCACCGTTAAACTTGTCCATACGCAGGATTTTACTCGTATTGATTAAGTGCGAATGATGCGGTCTGATAAAACCATAAGGTTCTAAAAGTTCTTCGTATTCTTTTAAAGATTTCGAGATGATGATTTTCTTGAGATTCTCAATGTAAAACTCGGTGTACTGACCGTCAGATTCGCAGCGAATAATATCGCTTACTTTTACAAAAAAAATCGAATTGCTGTCTTTCAGTACAATTTTTTTCTCTTTGGAACTGATGCGATGCAAACTTTCTTGCATGACTTCGAGTTGGTCTTGCACGAATTTATTTTTAATTTGCTTGGTCACTTTATCAAAAGCTTCGATCAATTCGTTCGGATTGATGGGTTTCAATAAAAAATCGATGGCGCTAAATCGAAAAGCATCCATCGCGTATTTGTTATGAGCCGTAACAAAAACGACATGAAAATCGACTTCATTTAATTGCGATAACAAATCCATTCCGGTGCCGTCATCCAATTCAACATCCAGAAAAAGAATATCGGGATTGACTTCAGCGACTGCCTTAAGTCCGCTCGTCACACCATCTGCTTCGAAAATTTCGAAAGCAAAAGGGCAGAAATTTTTGATTAATTCAACAATGCCTTTGCGTATGTTGGCTTCGTTATCTACAACTAGTATTTTCATCATTAATAAATCTTAGGCAAAGACATTACTATTTTAAATCCGCTTTCGCCTTTCGTGTGCAAGACTTGATAAAACGCATCTGAATGGTGCTGCTTGTTGAATAAATAAATACGGTCTTTAACGATTTGCATCGCTCTCGATTTATGGTCTTTCACGACGTGGTCTTGGGTTTGTCCTTTCCCATTATCTTTAACAGTAATGGCGACGTGATTTTCTACATCCTCAAAAACAATGACAATATTTCCTTTATAATTGATATCCTTAAAACCATGTTCGATTGCGTTTTCTATAAAAGGTTGTAGCAACATACCCGGGATTTTCAATTCATTAATTTCTAAGGAATCATCAACATCAAATTGGTATTCGAACTTATCGGGAAAGCGCAATTTTTGCAATTCGAGATAGTCGGTCATGAATTCTAATTCACTCTCAATCGTTACTAATTCTTCATAAGTACTTTCTAACGACTGTCGCATTATTTTAGCAAAACGCGAAATAAACAAAGTCGTTTTCGAGCTTTTCTCTTCTAACGAAACGTTTTGCAAAGAAGCCATCGCATTGAAAAAAAAGTGCGGATTGATTCTGGCTCGATTCAACCGCTGCTCGGTTTCTATGATTTTTTGTTTGTTTTGTAAACTGCGTTGACGGAAAAAGAATACCAATGTTAGTATGGTTAGCAAACCACCAATGATTAAAAAAGTATACCATTGCTTAGTTTTCTCGAGTTCAAAAATCATCTTCTCATTTTTGACTTTATTGTATTTTTGCTCAAGTTCATTGACTTTCTCCACCTTTTTGATATTCCATACACTATCTTTCATTTTGGAATATACTTTATACACTTCAAAAGCTTTAGCCACATTTTTGGCGCCGCTATACAAATCAGAAGCGTCATAATACAACATCATTTTTGCAGAAGAATCCTTAACATCTTTCGCCAGTACCAAAGCAGTATCCATACTTTTATTGGCTTCCGCTATTTGTCCGTTATCTAAATGATCCCAAGCTTTAGCCGAATACAACGGACACAAATTTTTATAACCTTCAATTTTTTTGGCATAAAAGATAGCCGAATCCATATTTTTTAAGGCGTTTTTTACATCGCCTTTTCGATACGAACAGGATTCCTTTATTCTATAATAATTGGTTACTTCGGTATACAATTTATATTTGAAAGCACTTTCTTTAGCTTTATTGGCAAAGAGTGCCATCGAATCTAACAGTGTTTTTCTATTGGATAGCGTGTACTTTGTGTCATATTCCATCGCCAACCACAAATAATTTATAGTCTTTTGTTTACTGTTGTCTTGGCTTTCAATTAATTTTTGAGCACGCAGTACATAAGTCCATTTTTTTTGGTGCTCATTCATTCTGGTCAACAAAAATACCACTTCTTTAATCGCGGCAATTTGATCATTAGCGCCTTTACTTTTTTCTGCTTCCTTCAACGATTTGAATGCGTAAATGGATAATTTTTCTAGGTCGTTGATGACTTTATAATAAAACGCTTTATTGGAGTTGACAGCAAAATCGTATTGGCCTTTACATTTCATTTTGCTCAGTAAATCCTGCTGTTTTTGAAGAATCGCATAGGCTTTTTTGGATTCTCGATTACTGATGTAATAATTAAATTGTATTTGCAAACCTTCGAAAACACAGCTTTTAAATTTGGAATTTTTTAGGGATTGGATTTTCGCAAACACTAGCGTCGAATCTTTTTCATCAACCCAATTTTCTTTGATTGCTTTGGATGCCACTTCGCAATTACAAGCTTCTTGAGCGGCTATTGATGACACAAAAAAGGTGGCCCATAAAAAAAAACAAGCTTTTAGAATGCTACTGTTGGATTTCATTGCAATTTTGATTTTACAAACTAGCTCAAATCTACTCTGATTAAAAACCTACCTCTTTTATATTATTTAATCGTTAGGATTTCTTTAGCAAGTGAGGCTTTTTATTGGATAAGTGATTTTCATAGCCTTGTAAGTGATGCTGCTTTTGTATCCTATATTTTATAGAATGTTTACATTTACTTCATCAAATATTTGGTGTGAAAAAACTCCTGTTTCTTTTTTCTTTCCTGTATTGCCATTTTCTCGTGGCACAAAATCCGTTTTGCATTAATTATTCCACCAACGACGGCTTGCCTTCAGCGAATATCTATTCGATTTATCAAGATGAAAAAGGGTTCTTATGGTTTACAACCGATGCTGGAATTGTAAAATATGACAGCCATACCTTTTCGCTTTTCAATACCGATAATGGGCTTTCAGACAATGAAGTTTTTCAGATGAAAAGAGATCATAAAGGTCGTGTGTGGCTTTTAACTTTGAATGGAAAAACATCTTACATTTTTCACGATAAAATCTACAACGAAAGCAATTCTGCCTTGGTCAAGAGAATCTCAGGCTCTAGTCTGATGAGTGATTTTTATGAGGATGCACAAAAAAACATATACTTCTTGTATCGTGATGGCGAAATAGCGATTGTAAAACCTAATGACCAGGTGATTAAGAAAAGTAAAGCAAAAATTCCTCATATCGGGGTTTGGAAAAACAAAGACAAACTGTCTTTTCTAACACCGTTGGGTATTTATAGTGAAGATAGCAACCTACTGATTCATAATAACCTAGCTTCCAATCACAACCGGACGTATCACTTTCAAAACGAAAATTATTTAAGTCATGACAATGAATTGTTTCGGGTTGGCATCAATAATCAACTTGAAAAAATTGTTGCAATTCCTGAAAAGACTGAAATTCTTCAAATGTATATTGAAAAAAACAAAATTTGGATCTGCACTCGTAATGGCTTGTATTTAAAAGAAAAGCAAGGCCTTAAACGATATTTTGAGAATGAAATCGTATCGAATGTTACAAGAGATTTTGAAGGTGGCTATTGGATTTCGACCTTAAAAAACGGCGTTTATTATGTGCCTTCGTTTGAAGTTTTTATCAATAATATGAATGCCTCAACGCCCACAAAACTCAACTGCATCAGTATCAATGACAAAAAAGAAATCTGGATTGGCGGCGAATACAATACCTACTTCGTCAAATCTGCGAACCAAGATTTTGTCAAAGAAACTTTCCCATCAGGAAATCAAACCGATGAGGTCAAATCGATTCGTTTTTTTAATGGCAACACCTACATCATTGGTAAAACGATGATTACAGAAATCGACAACCATCATAAGAAAACTGCTTTTGGTTTTGGCGGAAATGATATACTGATCGATGAGCAGGATTGTTTTATCGGATACAATCTGACTTTCAAAATGTCATTGAAAAAGATCGATCAAATCATCAAATCTAAAAAAGCAACTTTAAATGTACTGCTCTCGAAAAGGACTTCGGTATTTTCAAAAGATTCTAAAAACAACATTTGGATTGGAACTAACACCGGGCTTTACCAATACAATCGCAAAGATTCGATTACGAATTGGAGTACAAAATCAAACAATTTACAAAGTTCCATTCAAGATTTGTATTTCGATGATGCCACAAAAACATTACTTGTAGCAAGCAATTCGAAAGGCATCATTACAGTAAAAAACAATCAAGTCATCGATCAGATTTCAAAGAAAAACGGACTCAACAGCATAACTTGCAATACGATTAAAAAAATTGCGGATGACTATTATTTAGTCGGTTCGAACAACGGATTGAATTCGATTGCATTCAAAAACAAAACATACACCATCAAAAACCTCAACGCGATTTTAGGTTTGAAAAACAAAAGAATCAACGACATCGATTATCTCGACGACATCGTTTATCTGGCTACCGATAATGGCTTGCTGTATTTCAACATCAAAAACATCGAGCGCAAAAACAGCCAACCAAAATGCTTGATTGAAAGCCTCAAAAACCAAAGCGGTATTGTTCCTCAACAGCAACAGTATCAATTTAATTATAACAACAACGACCTCAGTATCAATTATACCGGAATCTCCTACATCAATCAGAACAACCTGTCTTATTATTACAAACTCGATGGACAAAACGACAAATGGTCGGCCACCAACGAATCGCAAATCAATTACAAATCGCTTGCTCCAAAAAAATATACGTTCTGTGTGTATTGCATGGATGGCTATGGCGTCAAAAGCAATACTGCGACAATTTCATTCGAAATCCTGGCGCCTTTCTGGCAGAAAACCTGGTTTATTTTGTTGTGTATTCTATTGATTTCTTTGCTGATTTACGCTTTCATCAAATACCAACTCAAACAGCAACAGCAATTATTTGAAATCGAAAGAGCATCCATACAGTTCGAACGTGATAAGGCAAATCTCGAAAAACAGATGATCGATCTTGAGCAAAAAGCATTGCGATTGCAAATGAATCCGCATTTTATCTTCAATGCATTAAATACGATTAAAGGCTATTATTCAGAAGGCGATGCGGTGAATGCGAGCACCTATATTTCGAAGTTTTCAAAACTATTGCGCATGTTGCTCGAGAATACCGATCAAGTTATTTCGCTGGCCAATGAAATTGAAATGTTGCAGTTGTATATCGAGTTGACTAAAATCCGCTATAAAAATAAATTTGAATACGAATTGTTTGTTGATGACCATTTGAATAGTAATGACATCGCAATTCCAACTTTATTGTTGCAACCGATTGTTGAAAATGCCATTATTCACGGGCTTGCTCCTAAAAACGAAATGGGTTTGCTCAAAATTTCATTCCTCAAAAACGAAAACCAACTCGAATGTCACGTTGAAGACAATGGTATTGGTCGCGATGCATCGAAGAAAAATCAAAAGCATAAGGAATACCAATCGAAAGCGCTTGAAATCACGACAGAAAGGATTGCGCTTTTTAGTAAAGACATCGGAAAATCGACATTTGAAATTATTGATTTAATTTCGGATGGAAAATCCACAGGAACCAAAGTCATAGTAACCATTCCATTAATAAACATTTGGTAATGAAAGTTTTAATTATAGAAGATGAAGACCAATCGATTTCGGCATTGAAGTCGGAAATCGCCATGCACTGCAAGTCACTCGACATTGTTGGTGTGGCTAAATCAGTCAAAGAAGGCATTGAAAAAATCAAATTGCTGCAACCTCAACTGGTTTTTTTAGACATTCAATTGTCGGACGGATTGGGATTTGAAATCTTGAATCACTTCAAAGACGGGCTTTTCTTTCACGTTATTTTCACGACCGCCTATAGCCAATATGCGATTAAGGCAATTAAATTCAGTGCGCTCGATTACCTGCTCAAACCGATTGATTCCGAAGAATTGATGCAAGCGGTCAACAAAGCCACGAAGGTTTCTGAAAAAGAATCGACTGCTAAAATTCAGAATTTCATTCACAACCAAAACGAATCTCAAATCCAAAAAAAAATTGTGCTGCAAACTTCCGAAGGCATTTCAATTTTTGAGATTGATACGATTTTGAAATGCTCTGCGGAAAGCAATTATACGAGTGTTTATTTTACGAACGGAAAGAAAATATTATTTTCGAAAACACTTAAAGATTTTGAGGAATTGTTGTGCAATAGTGGTTTTGAACGCATTCATCATTCGCACATTATCAACTTAAATCATTTGACAAACTTCGTCAACAAAGATGGTGGTTATGTAGTTTTAACAGACAAAAGTACGCTGCCGGTGTCGCAGAGAAAGAAAGCCAATTTGATTGCAGCTTTGGGAAATTTGGGTTAGATTTTAATGGTTATCAGGAAGTTTATACCAAACAAAAGATTAGATTATTATATTATTTTGCATGACTGATATTTTTAAAAACTCTGCGTCTTAGCGACTTTTCGAGCCAATTTTATATCTCGCAAAGTCGCTAAGACGCAAAAGACTTATTAGCAAGTAGACTTAGACTTCGGTGTAAAGTTCCCAATAATCACTTAATTTTTCTGTAATATTTCCTCCAAAACTGAACGCCTTGATAAACGCCAAGTGTAATAAAAACTGAGGGAATCATATACAGCATCAGATATTTCGTGAGGAATTCGGTTTGGGAAGTCAGTCGCGCCAACGATAAAATCAAAACCATCATGCCGGCGAAAGTGCCTAAAAGCGTTCCTGCGATATACGTGAATTTATTTCCGTTTTTGATTTCTATATAGCGACCGTTGAGCACATACAAATTCCAACCGGTCCAAAATGGCAACTGGATGAAGTTGAAACAACTCAGTAAAATACCCATAACATAAGGCGAATATTTCAAATATTTTTCAAAAATATCCTGTTGTAATTTCGGATGTTGCGCACCACTATAAAATGTAAACGCCAAAACAAACATGAAGATTACCGAAAACGCTTCGATGTATTTGAGGAGTTTTTTGTTGCGCATTAATTTGTCAGCAAAAACCAAAGTGCCGAAAATCACAACCGCTTCAATCGTAATCACACCCAGTAAAAACGGAATAACGCTTCCGATTCCGGAATACTGATACAAATGAAATCCAATCACGTTCAGATAACCTAACGGAATCGAACCGAGAAAACTCACTAAAAATCCGACGGCTATGTTTTTGATGGTTTTCATTAGAAGTTGAGGATTTTTTTGCTTTGCTCCAAGTGCATTCGGTATTCTTTCATGCCGTCTTGATGCGATAAATAAGGTGTACCGTTCTTGTGATTCGCAACACTAATTTCGAACATGTATCGGATGTGGCGAATGAGTTCTTTCCAACCGAAAAATAAGGAATGTTTTGGGTCGTAGATATGTGTCGGTTCACTCGCAGCGCCGTTGAGTTCTACTATGGCGAAGTTTTTTCCTTGTTCGAGTTCTTCGATGGTGTTGTACATTAAGTCGAGTCGTCCGAAATAAAAACCAGGAATTTGCAAACACATTGCATTCATAACTTCGGTAAGTTTTGGTGAAATCCAATGGCTGTTGTCTAGGAATTTGGCGCCGCGAATGTGGTTGCCATAAGGCACGAGATTGCGTTGTTCGTCTTTTTGTAAAACGATTTGCAGTTCCGTTCCATATTCTTTTTGAAGCGCCTGCAGTTGCATTTCATGACGCGGATCTTTTTTGATTAAAGTTTCTATGGTGGCATTTCCGTCGCCGGTGACAATTAGGAATTCTTTCGCTACAATGCCCGTAATCCTACCTTCTTTTTCGTGTGGATAACGCACATAGAACACGCCTATTTCGTTAGAAAACGGAATTAAATCCTGAACGAGATAATCGAAATTGGCTTTTTCACTGTAGGTTTTGAGCTCGTTTTCGTTGTCGATTTTCTTGACTGCAGAACCGCGCAAACCAATGTCGGGCTTGGCGATTAATGGAAATTGCAATCCTAATGTTTTTACTTTTTCTAACACTTCTGTGAATGGCGTGCCTTCAATAATCAAATCGGTTTTTGGGTAATACTGCTGTGGAATCAGATTGTAGATTTGCTTTTTCGATTCCATGATGAAGCCGCCGTTTTTGATTGTGGGGTTCGACGCGTTGAAGAAGAAAATCGTTTTGGCTTTTAAGGCATAATACGCCCATAAAAAATAGATGGGAATGTAGACGATGTGCATCGGCCAGTATTCCCAGTGGAGTAGTTTATGGAGGAGAAGCTTCAAATTGGATTGTTAGATTTTTGGATTATTGGACTGTTAGATTATTGGAGGTCACTCGACTGCACTCGGGATGACAATTATGCGAGTATGCGTGAGATTTGATATTAAGAGGAGGACAGCCAGTGGCTGTCAGGTATTTTAGATTTGCGTGAGGGATAGCAGCGGTATCCTTTTGTGCCATTGTTTGGCGCAAAAGATTTAGCGGATAGCCCGACGGCGCCCGAGAATATTCTTCGGAACAAAAAATGTTGTTGCGCCGGCACGCCAAAAAATCATACATGGATAAAGGTATTATAAAAATCTTTTTGTTCGATGAGATCGTGGTGCAATAGCGTGATTTTATTTTTTTCGATGACGGATTGCGTTATACTCAATGTTTTGAGTTTATTATTTCTGTTGATGACGAGCCCATGCTCCGGATTATCGGTTTCGGTGTAGCGGTGAAATTGGAACATTTCGGCCTCGGTGACTTCGGGCTTGGTATCGAGAAAAGTGGCAAACCATTGGGCGCGCTGCTCTCGAATCGGTTTGGCGTATAAGGTCGATGACGACCAGATGTAATTTTGTGTCGCGTCGAGATTTAGGGTTTCTTTTTCGGTGCCATTCCAGCGCAGTTGATACAGTTTTTGGTCTTGGTATAACACGAGTGTGAAGGGTTCTACATTATCTAAATCGATGTCTTTCCATGTTTGGATTGCGGAATCCGAACCCATTAAATCCAATACAATCAAGCCGCGACTTCTGCGGTATGGCGGATTCCATTGGTGTTTTTCTGCAGCGCCATTTAGGAGTACGAGTACATTGGCATTTTCATCGACGGCATACCAAGTGCCACCCGCTTTGGGATCTTTTGGGAAACAGATGTTTTTATTATTGACTAAATAATTTTGTGGTGCTTTCGCCGGCCTAACAAGTTGTTCGTCGCGGTTCGAAGTAATGATGATTTTATCGTTGGAACAAACGAAACTTACTGTGCACATTGCTTTCTGTATTCGATGGTAGAACGTGCCACGCCAAAATTGTCATCGATGTTGATGTGTTCTAATTGCAGTAAGGCTACTTTGATTAAGGCTTGGTGGTGAATGCAATGCTCTAAATTATACACCAACTCGCGGTAATAATTCGTATTGATGCTGATCGCTTCACCTTCGATAGTTTGTTGCAATTCGAGATTTTTATTGGATTTATCGAGTTGATTAAGAATCGTTGCTATTGCTTTTTGAGCACAAAGGGTGTCGGTTTGAATGGCGTAATCGCGTTTTCTTAAATCGTAATTGATGGTTTCCGAATCGTATTGGCTGTCGAGACATTGAAACATTTCGATGATGTGTCGGGTGTGTTCTCCAATCGTGGAGCCGCTCAATCCGTAGCATGGGCTAGTGTAATCGTCGTGGGAAAGCTTTGCCAATAAATCGGACAATTCGTGAAGCGCTTTTTGTATGGAAGGAATTAGCATGATGTTGTTGTTTGACCTGATATACGAATCTGGGATTGGATTAGTTTTTCAGGTATGAAATTAAGAATTAAAATTGAAAACGCAGTAAATCAGGGATTTTATTTTTGTTTTGATACACGAGAATCGCGCAGCATAAGAATGTGATAAGGGCGAGTATGAATAGTTCACCGCCGTCGCCTTTGACTTCAATTCCCAAAATAAAAAGATGAGATACGATAGCACCAAACATGGTTCCCAATCCGAGCAGCGCGCCTAATAAGGTCGTTCTTGGGATTAGAATTAAAATGGATGCGATGAGTTCAACAACGCCCGAGCCAATTCTGCCGTAAGGTTCAGCGCCCAAAGTGGTGAAGATGTAGACGCTTTCTTCGGCGCCAGTGAATTTGAAATAAAGCGTTTGTAGCAGAATGATGACTGCGATGAGTTTGATGATTGTGGTGATTATTGGATGTTTCATTTTTTAGATTTTTAGATTATTGGATTTTTAGACTGTAAGATTTTAGGATTTTGGGCGTTCCCTTCGGTCGGGCTGTGCACTTTATCTTTTTATCCTGAACTCGTTTCAGGATCTTTAAATAGTTAAAGCGTATTGGTCGAGATCCTGAAACGAGTTCAGGATAAAAAGGATGCCCGCTTCCATCACACCCGAGCGAAGCGAACTGGCGAAGCAAACGCGGCTTCACGGAAACAATAAGACAAGTATCTAATTACTGACCCTCTTCCAGTTGATGTCGGCCTTTTTCTTTAAATTAACTTCATCTTTATTCCAGCTTTTTAAAGTATTGTTGAAATAAGCGTTGTAAAACAAATACAATTTTCCGTCAACAATTTTGAAAGTTTCGGGATCGATTTCGACTTTATCGCCGTTGCTTCCCATGGCATAAGCGCACCAGCCACCGTATTGTGGCTCGAAAGCAGTCGGGTTTTTCAAAAAAGCATCTTTGTTGGTCGTGGTTGAAAATTGGTATACAACACCTTCGTACGAAGCCGCGATTTCTTTTTTGCCTTTGATGGCTTTGGATTGCTTGAAATACGATACGGGATCGTAACCTTGAATGGCTACTTTTTTATCAAGGTTGAATTGCTCGGCTCTTTTGGAAGCCGTTTGAGCTAATGTTGCAACAGATAGAAATGCTGCGAATAAGATTAGAATTTGTTTTTTCATTTTTACTTTTATTAAACTTTGATAGGACAAAAGTAAAGTGGAACAAAAAGCACAAATGTCGGCTGGTTTACAAAACCGATAAAAAAATTATTTCTCGCAAAGACGCAAAGACGCAAAAAAATAAAAAACTTATCATCCCGAGCTTTGCGCCTCTGCGCCTTTGCGAGCGATTATCAAAAATTATAATTTGGTAATATCCGGTATCAAAATTTCTTTTCTGTTGTAATGTAGCAAACCCGAAGTTTCGAGTTCATTGAGCAGTTGCGTTGCCGTTTGTCTTGACGTGCAAATGATTTGAGCAATATCGTTTTGGGTTAGATAATTTTCAATGGTGACTTGGTTGCCCACTCTTTTTCCTTCATTCTCAGACCAATCTTTTA
Source organism: Flavobacterium sp. (assembly GCF_031411595.1). Lineage (GTDB taxonomy): Bacteria > Bacteroidota > Bacteroidia > Flavobacteriales > Flavobacteriaceae > Flavobacterium. Next base: position 39,536 of record NZ_JANOBI010000008.1, read on the forward strand.
GAAATTGATACAGTCTGGTTTTGGCATCTTTAGAAACCAAATTCGAATAGTTGTTTTTGATGCGCTTCATTTTGAGTCCAACGAACTTAGTATAGGATAACGCCAAACTTGGATTGCGCAACAATAAATCCTCAAAGTCTGACATCAGAAAACTGCAGATGGCGACTTCATCGGTCAAGGCTTTGGCATATTCGTTAGAATTGCGATCGTTCTCTAGTGTCAATTCGCCAAACAAATCGCCTTTTTGAATGATGTCTTTGATGGTTTCGTTGCCGTCTTCATCGATAGCGACAATTTTGATATTGCCTTTTTTTAATAGAAAAATACGCGGCACATCGGAAGAAGAAAAATAAATCACATCGCCTTTTTTGGCTTTTTTAAATCCAACGATGATGCACAATTGTTTGATTTGCGAAAAACTCAGTACACGGAATAGTTTATGGTCTCGAAGGTACCAGTATTTTAATTCTTCATAAGTTGATGTTGCGCTCATAGTGTAAAAGTAACCAAATATTCAATAAAAAACCATTAAGGAATTAAGTTTCATTAAGTCGAATACAACCCAATTTTCTTAATCTCTTAATGGTTTTACAACTATTTTTTAAATGTTCTACTAAACCAAACCTCTCGAAATTACAATTCTTTGAATCTCAGAAGTACCTTCATAAATCTGTGTGATTTTCGAATCGCGCATCATACGCTCAACGTGGTATTCGGCTACATAACCGTTTCCGCCATGAATTTGAACTGCTTCATTCGCTACTTCTAAAGCAATTTCAGAAGCATACAATTTCGCCATGGCTCCCGAATGTGAGATGTCTTTACCTTCGTCTTTTTCGCAAGCGGCTTTCATGATTAACAATTTAGCGGCTGTGATTTTTACGTACATATCAGCCAACTTAAAAGCAATCACTTGATGGTTGAATATTTCTTTACCAAAGGCTTTGCGTTCGTGCGAATATTTCAATGCCAATTCGTAGGCGCCTGTTGCAATGCCTAGTGCTTGTGATGCTATTCCGATTCGACCGCCATTTAATACATTCATGGCGAAATTAAATCCGAATCCGTCAGCGCCAATTCTGTTTTCTTTGGGCACTTTGACATCGGTAAACATTAGTGAATGTGTATCAGAACCACGAATGCCCATTTTCTTTTCTTTGAGACCAATTTCAAAACCAGGCCAGCCTTTTTCTACGATGAATGCGTTGATGCCTTTGTGTTTTTTCTCTACATCGGTTTGTGCAATCACTAAATAGGTAGAAGCTGTGGCGCCATTGGTAATCCAGTTTTTGGTGCCGTTTAAAACGTAGTGATCTCCTTTATCGATAGCTGTTGTTTTTTGTGAAGTGGCATCTGATCCCGCTTCTGGTTCTGACAAACAAAAAGCACCAATGACTTCACCTTTGGCTAAAGGCACGAGGTATTTCATTTTTTGTTCTTCGTTGCAGTATTTTTCTAAACCGGCACAAACCAACGAATTATTCACCGACATGATTACGGCTGCCGAAGCATCGACTTTGGCAATTTCGGTCATGGCTAAAACATACGATACACTATCTAAACCTGAACCTCCATATTTAGGATCGACCATCATGCCCATAAAACCTAAATCAGCCATCATCTTGACTTGCTCGGTTGGGAATTTAGCGTGTTCGTCTCTTTCAATAACGCCGGGTAACAATTCGGTTTGAGCAAAATCTCTAGCGGCTTGTTGAATCATCAAGTGTTCTTCGGTAAGGTTGAAATCCATGTGTAGTGTAATAAAGTGGGTATATTTTTATTGGTTTTCAAATGTATAATATAAAAGTTAAAATTTCAAACGTTTTCGTGATTTTAGATTTTGTCTAAAGTGGCTTCAACCATTTGAATTTTATTCAAAACAAAAAGCACCTACAATCGCAGATGCTTTTCATGAATATCAAAAATAAATTATTGCTTAATCATTCGAATCGTTTGTGTTTTATCGCCTTGCGACACTTTCAAATTATAAAAACCGGATGGGTAATTTTGACCTATTGTAAAGTCATTCATTCGAGTGGCTTCTACATTCAAATCCTCAATTTCTTTTCCTAACATATCATAAACTTCAACTTGAATGGCTTCACTTGAAATAGCATTCATGCTCAATTTAAAAACATCTTGAAACGGGTTTGGGTAAGCGGTTACAATGTCAGAAACAGATTCATTAGAGATTGTGGCTAATGAACTATTCATTACGCGATGAAGCGGTGTTGCTTGTGTGTAGCCTAAAATTAAAGCTGGAGTTGAATATGTAGTCATCGTCCTTGGCGCATTCGATGAACCATAAGGAGCCCAACCCACCTGCGTATTCGTTGAACCAGCAGCAGGAATAGTCGAAGTTGGTGACAACCACAATTCCGGATCGCTATCGACTGCCCAAGGCACCGTGTTGGTAAATCTAAACCTGCCTATTCGGTAGGTTCCCGGAAGAATATTTACTTGGGAACTAGCAGTTGTAGCTTGCGCAATTCTTAAATGTGGCGTTCCTGGCCCTCTGTAATAAGTCACTATTGGACTTAAACCTCCATTCGCGGTAATTTCAGGAGCTATCGTTCCAGGTATTAAAACCCAAGAACCGCAACCAGAAGTCGAACAAGGTGTGCCGCCGTTTAAAATCGCAGGGGTGAAATTGATTCCTGTCGAACAACTTGCCAATCTTACTCCTGTAGTAGTTCCGTCAATAATCAGCATGACATCTACTTCAAAAGTATTGCTTGTCTCCATCATATTGGCTAAAGTAACGGTGAAGTGTTGTGCGAATCCTATTGAAGAAAGTGCCAACAAACAGAAAAGCATTATTTTTTTTGGAGTTGAAGTAGTATTGTTTTTCATATCAATCATCTTTAATTCATTGAATATTAACACACAAACATACTAAAAAATGCAGAGAATGGTTAAGTAGAATTTAGAATTCGGTAGGTTTGAGTTAGAATTTGAAGCATGTCATGAATGCACTATAGTGTAAAAGCAAAATAAAAAATCAAGCATTCGATGGTTTTTGTATTTTTAAGCCATGATAAAAGAACACTACAATATCATGGGTGTGATGAGCGGCACTTCGCTCGATGGTGTCGATTTGGCGCATATTCAATTTACGATTCTCAACAACCAATGGCAGTTTCAAATCTTAGAATGTGAAACCATTGCTTATGATGAAAGTTGGGTGAAACAATTGAAATCGGCTGTGAATTACAATCAAAATCAACTAGACGAACTCAACCAGAACTACACAAAACTTTTAGGAAACATCATTCGTGATTTTATTGAAAAACACCAACTCAAAAATATTGATGCGGTTTGCTCACACGGCCATACAATCTTACACCAACCACAAAACGGATTGACTTTACAAATTGGAAATCTTCCCGAAATTGCATCTTATTGCGAGCAAAAAGTGGTTTGTGATTTTAGAGTACAAGATGTAAAACTAGGCGGCCAAGGCGCACCGCTAGTTCCGATTGGCGATAGAATTTTGTTTGCTGAGTATGACTATTGTTTGAACTTGGGTGGTTTCTCGAATGTGTCTTTTGAAACCGATGGAACAAGGATCGCTTTTGATATTTCACCCGTGAATACTGTTTTGAATTTTTATGCGAATCAACTCGGTTTCGATTATGATGACAAAGGCCAAAAAGCGCAATCTGGAACAATGCATTTAGCATTATTCAATGCGTTGAATCAACTCGATTTCTACCAAAAACCATTTCCAAAATCTTTGGGTTTTGAATATGTCAAAGAAATCGTTTTGCCATTAATCGAATCCTATTCCATTACTATTGAAGACAAAATGCACACGTTTACCGAACATGTTGCGTATCAAATTGCGTTGGCTTTACCCGTAAAAAAAGGACAACTTTTAGTGACCGGTGGCGGTGCTTACAATGATTTTTTAATTGAAAGAATGCAATATCATTTACCCGAAACGGACATTATAATTCCGGATTCTGAAGTGTTAGAATTCAAAGAAGCCTTAATTTTTGGTTTGCTCGGCGTTTTAAAATTGCGCGGTGAAATCAATGTTTTGAGTAGCGTGACCGGAGCGAAAACCGATCATAGTTCAGGTGAAATTTATCAGTAAACTTTCCTTTATTATCTACTTTAAAAAATTACATTTGCACCATCAAAAAAAGCAAAATTTTAATGAAAGATTTACTCAAGAAATTCGAAGATAAAACACCCGAAATTATTTTTAACTGGAAAGATTCCGAAACCGAAGCCGAAGGTTGGACAGTCATCAATTCCCTTCGCGGTGGCGCTGCCGGTGGCGGAACCCGTATGCGAAAAGGATTGGATATGAATGAAGTTCTATCGCTTGCCAAAACCATGGAAGTTAAATTCTCGGTTTCCGGTCCTGCGATTGGCGGTGCGAAATCAGGCATCAACTTCGATCCTAATGATCCGCGCAAAAAAGGCGTTTTACAACGTTGGTATAAAGCGGTTTCTCCTTTGCTCAAAAGCTATTACGGCACCGGTGGCGATTTGAATGTGGATGAAATTCATGAAGTGATTCCAATGACCGAAGAGTGTGGCGTTTGGCATCCGCAAGAAGGTGTTTTCAACGGACATTTCAAACCAACGGAAGCCGATAAAATCAACCGCATCGGACAATTGCGTCAAGGTGTGGTGAAAGTCATTGAAAACCCTAAATTCTCGCCAGATGTGTCGAGAAAATATACCATCGCAGATATGATTACAGGTTATGGTGTTGCGGAAGCGGTGCGTCATTATTATGATATTTATGGTGGCAGCGCTAAAGGTAAAAAAGCGATTGTTCAAGGATTTGGAAATGTTGGTTCAGCTGCGGCTTTCTATTTAGCGGAAATGGGTGTAAAAGTGATTGGAATCATCGATCGTGAGGGCGGTGTCATCAATGAAAATGGATTCACTTTCGAACAAATCAGAACGTTATTTTTGAATAAAGATGGTAATCAATTGGTGGCTTTCAACATGATTCCGTTTGAAGAAATCAATAGTACAATTTGGTCATTGGGTGCTGACATTTTCACACCGTGTGCTGCTTCAAGATTGGTGACCCAAAATCAAATTGACAGTATGATTGACTCCGGTTTAGAAGTGATTTCTTGCGGTGCGAATGTTCCGTTTGCCGATAAAGAAATTTTCTTCGGTTCGATTATGGAGCAAGTGGATCAGAAAATCAGTTTGATTCCGGATTTTATTTCAAATTGCGGTATGGCGCGTGTCTTCGCTTATTTTATGGAGAAGAAAGTGCAAATGACTGATGAAGCGATTTTTGCCGACACATCAAATATCATTAAAAACGCTATTCAAAAAGCATATGAATTGAATGCATCGAAAACCAATATCAGTGCAACCGCTTTTGAAATTGCATTAAAACAATTAGTATAAACTTTGAAGTAGTTATTAAAAAACAATTTTTAGTATATTTATTCGTTTTTAAAAGGAATTCGGTTCATTAAATACAATATTATCATGGACATATCACTCAATAAAGACCAACAGAAATCAGTCGGACTGACTATTCTAGTCATGACTTTACTGCTTCTCATCTTATTCTTTGTTCGATTTTGGCCACCAGCGAATCTCAAGTTAATGGGCGGCGGTGGCGGTGGCGGTATTGAAATGAATTTCGGCGACAGCGATTATGGCATGGGCGATAACTTCAAAAGTGAAGTATTGAACGTAAAAGATGAGGCCAAACAAGCACCAACTGCAGCAACTTCAAAAGATGATAACATCATTACCGAAGATGATGCGACCGATGATGTGATTGCGATGCCTAAGAATGATAAAGCAAAAAAACCAACTCCTGTTGTAGAAAAAGTGGTTGCAAAACCGGTTATTGAAAAACCCAAAGTTTCTAAAAACACCAATGATGCACTTGCTAATTTATTGAACTCGAACAAAGGTGGTGATGGCAATGACAAAACCGGCGGTAACAAAGGAAGACCAGACGGCAGTTTATCTTCAAGTGGTTATAGTGGAAGCGGCTCAGGTACTGGAAGCGGAACAGGTTCTGGCTCAGGAAACGGAAGTGGCTCTGGCAGCGGAAATGGCTCAGGAAATGGTAGCGGAACAGGAAGCGGCAATGGTTCGGGATATGATTTAGGAAACAGAAAACCTTTAAACAAACCAAAACCAAATTATAATTGTGATGAACAGGGTACAGTTGTGGTTCAGATTACAGTAGACCAATCCGGAAATGTCATCAATGCCAACCCTGGCGCAAGAGGAACTACAAACGCTGCGAAATGTCTTTTAGATGAAGCCAAAAGTGCTGCATTAAGAACCAAATGGCAAGCCGATAGTAATGCTCCGGACAAACAAGTCGGGAAGATTATTTATAATTTCAATTTGAATTAACTACACACAGATTTTCATAATTGAAAGTCAAAATAAAAAAAGTTAGCCACGAATTCACAATTATTAATTAGTGAATTCGTGGCTAAAATGTTTTTAAGAAATGATTACTTCGGACTTGTAGCAATCACGAATTTCAATTTATTCCTAACACCGATTTGAAGTACATCCACCAAATCCTGCACTTGCAGATTGAATGGTATTCTGACTACAACAGTTTGATCTTTCGCCGGATCCATTTTGGAAAGCAACAAAGCTTCGAGTTTATCAAAATCCACTTGTTCCTTGTCAACAAAAAATTGTTTGTCTTCCGTAACTGACAATGTAATCAATTGCTTGTTGGTCTTCTCGTTGGTTTTCGATTTTGGTAAAGTCATTCGAATGACATTCGGGTTGGCCAACGTCGAGATAATCAAGAAAAACAACAGCAGGAAAAACATGATGTCGCTCAATGATGAAGTTGCTACTTCTGCATGGAATCTTTTATTTCGTCTTATCGCCATGATTTGGTCTTTGAATGATATTTACAAATTCTAATACTTGTTTTTGGATGGCGAGTGAAAAACTATCGATACGACCGTTGAACAAATGATAAGCAGCATAGGCTATAATTCCAACAACCAAACCCGCACCACTACTGATCATTTTCTCATATAATCCTCCGGAAATATTCCCGATACTGATATCTTCGGTTACCGAAATGCTGTAAAATATTTTGATTACTCCCGAAATTGTCCCTACGAATCCTAATGTTGGCGCAATACCAGCAATTAATCCTAATTGACCTAACTTCTTTTCCATCTCGCCGATTTCGATGTTCGCGGCGCGTTCCATGTTCGATTCGATTTCGGTGATAGGTCTTCCAATAGTTAAGATCCCTTCTTTTAAAACATTGCCTTGAGCGTTTCCGCTTCGATCTGCTGCGGCATGAGCCATGTCTAAGTTCCCAGCATTGAGATTGTTTCGGATGTCTTTGATTAAATGTTGGTCGATTTTTGCCACTTTGTTGATGAATAAAAGTCTTTCGAAAATGAGATAAATCGTATAGATGAATAGAATTACGATTGGAATCAAGAAAAATCCTCCTTTGAAAATAAATTCCAAAACGGAAACTTCATTAGTAAGCGGTGTATTTTTAGCCACTTCGGCTGTAGCCTGTGCTAAAGTATCGGCTTGTATTTGCAAAAACGTCGTAATCATATTTGTTTGTTTTTTTTGACTTTTATGATAAAATAATTTCAAATTTGTATCGGCAACACCGACTTCACAATATTAAACTAAAAAAAGTAGAAAATATTTTACATCAAAATTTATTTATTAAAAAGTAATGAACTATAACGACACTGTCAACTGGATGTTTAAGCAATTACCGATGTATCAAATGCAAGGCGCGATTGCGTATAAAAAGGATTTGACCAATACGATTTTGCTGGTTGATTATCTCGGCAATCCGGAAAGAAACTTGCGTTGCATTCATGTTGCAGGCACCAATGGCAAAGGATCTACTTCGCATATGCTGGCGTCGATTCTTCAAGAAGCCGGTTATAAAGTTGGATTGTATACTTCACCGCATTTGAAAGATTTCAGGGAACGTATTAAGATTAATGGAGACATGATTTCTGAGGATTTTGTAGTGGATTTTATCAATCAACATCGCAGCTTTTTTGAAAACCATGAACTTAGTTTCTTTGAAATGAGCGTCGGTTTGACGTTTGATTATTTTAATAAAATGCAGGTTGATATTGCCATTATTGAAACCGGTATGGGCGGTAGATTAGATTCAACGAACATCATTCGCCCATTGATTTCGGTAATTACCAATATTGGATTGGATCATACAGTATTTTTAGGCAATACTTTACCATTGATAGCTGCAGAAAAAGCGGGTATTATCAAAGAAAATATTCCCGTGGTTATTGGTGAATATACCCATGAAACCAAATCCGTGTTTGATGCCAAAGCAACTGAAACCCAATCAGAAATTTATTTCGCTTCCGATTTAATTTCAGAAGACTATCCGTCGGCATTGCTTGGAAATTATCAACTGCATAATAAAAAAACAGTTTTGCAAACCATTAGAGTTTTACAATCTCAAAATCAACTTGTTATTACCGAAAATCATATCAAGAAAGGTTTTTTAGCGGTAATAGAAAATACCGGTTTGCATGGACGATGGCAACAACTGCAAGAGCATCCTAAAGTCATTTGCGATACGGCACATAATGCGGCGGGATTAACTTCGGTTATCAATCAAATACTTCAAGAGCAGTATGCGCATTTGCATATTGTTCTTGGTGTTGTGAATGATAAGGATTTGAATGAAATTTTGCCATTATTTCCCAAAAAAGCTACTTATTATTTTTGCAAACCCAATATTCCTCGCGGACTAGATGCAATCATTTTAAAAGAAAAAGCCTCAGAAAATGATTTGATGGGGGAGATTTACAGCTCAGTTTCAGAAGCTTACCAAGTAGCTTTAAATAATGCCGGTACTTCTGATTTTATATATATTGGCGGCAGCACTTTTGTTGTTGCAGAAATTTTGTAATAAAATTGAAATTTGTTTGCAAATATGAAAAACTACCTTATATTTGCACACGCAATCAGGGCGATTAGCTCAGTTGGTTCAGAGCATCTGGTTTACACCCAGAGGGTCGGGGGTTCGAATCCCTCATCGCCCACAACTTATTAAAGGACAAATCATTTTTGATTTGTCCTTTTTGTTTTTAGGCGCTAAACCCCTATTAATACTGGTAATTTTTAAAAGTATAGGATTCAAATCTGCAGTTCGAACTTTATTATTTTCAAATTGAAACTTTTTAGGAAATATCGAACCAATAATTTGCCTTCTTTGAGTCAAATCTGCAAATTAGAGGAAGAATTAACAACTGTTTCACATGTAACTATAGCTTGCTTTAGTATTTTTGTTAATAAGCCTTAAAAAATGCATGACGAATTAAGAAAAAGCCTCAACCATTTTGTTGCTATTACTGATGATGAGTTTAATCTCTTTTTAGCCAGAATGAAACCAAAAACACTCAAAAAAAATGAATATTTTTTGAGACAGGGTGAAGTCTGTCACAATGCGGTTTTCCTCATCAAGGGTTGCGTTCGTTATTATTTTAATATTGATGGGGAAGAAAAAACAGGGCAATTTTTTTTTGAAAGTTCTTGGTATACTGATCTGGAAAGCTTTGTTTTCGGCGAACCATCCGAGCAAAATATCCAAGCACTGGAAAATTCAGAATGTTTAATTATCAGTAAAAAAGATTTACACGAACTATATGAAAGCAGTCACACTTTCGAAAAATTTGGCAGATTATTGGTCGAGTATGGTTTTCTTGGATTAAGAAAAAAAAATAAATTACTCACAAACATGAGCCCTGAAGAACGGTATTTAGATTTACTAAAAAACCGTCCTAAGGTTATCGAACGCATTCCACAGATTTATATTGCTTCGTATTTGGGTATTCAACCTGAAAGCTTAAGCAGAATTAGAAAGCGGATATTCAATCAGAAAAAATAAGTTGATTTATTTTAGGAAGATGTCTTTTCTGTAACAACATCAGATTTTTAATACTCAATACACGAATAAAATTTTTGAATAAAATAAAGATTAACAATCTTGATATCTATTTGTAAAATGAACAAAACGATTTTAACTGATTCTAAAGGAAGTGAAATTCGATTTTCTAAAGTGCAAAACTTTGATGGCGAAGTCTGTTTCAAAGATTTTTCAATCAAGCATGTTGTTACAGGTTCTGAAGCATACAAAATTGATAAAAAAGAATATGCTCTCAAGCAAAATGATTATCTTATAGGTTCAAAAACCTTTTCAAATGTTAAAATCGATAATGAAACTCCGGTTTATGGTATTTGCATTGATCTTTCAGAAGAAATCATTCAAGAGGTTATTACCTATAACTATGGCAACTTCTCTATTTTTAAAAATTACATATTTGATAATGATGCCATTAAAACCAGATATAAGTCAGATAGTAGTTTACTCGGTAAAGCTTTAAAAAATTTAGGATTAGAATTTGAATCCATCATGTACAATACTGATGTTCTGAATAATGAAATCTTTTATCTATTGTCTGAATGCTTAGTAGCAGACCAACACCAATTATTTAATCAGTATAAGAATTTAGATGCATTAAAAGCAATTACCAACAAAAAAATCTTCAACTTATTGTTGGATTCCAGAGAATATATCGATAAGAATTATCTCGAAAAAATAGATATTCAAAACATCGCCAACACCAATACGCTGTCGGAATATCATTTTCTGAGATTATTTAAAAAGGCTTTTTCTGTCACACCACATCAATATATTATTCAAAAAAGGTTAGAGTTTTCAAAAAATCTACTTTTAGAAAATTATACTTTAAACGACGTGGCATTTTTAAGTGGCTTTGCAGACCAACCTTCTTTTGCAAAATCTTTCAAGAAAAAATATGCCATAACTCCGAATGGCTTCAAAAAACACTTTAGCAATTTTTGACAATACAATTAATATTGGTCTAATTATTTTTGTTTAAAATCAAACAAAAAATAATGAGAAACTTCATCATTGTGCTATTTAATGTATTGTTAATAAGTGTTTTACAAACAGTTTTCGCCCAACAATTGCCTCGAAAAGGTTGGTTTGGAGCGAGACTAGAAACCGTCAATGCTGAAAACTATAAAACACTATCCTTAAAAGAACCAAAAGGAATTAAAATCGTTCAAGTAGTCGGCGGTACTTCAAAAGCATTAAAATTACTTCCAGATGATGTTCTTATTTCAGTAGATAAAAACTATTATAAAGAAACGGCTGATTTGGGAAAATACATCAATTCTAAAGTAGAAGGAAATTCAATAACCTTACTAATTTCAAGAAAAGGAAAGGAAATTAAAATTGAGGGCAAAATTGTCGGACGCGATCGAGAAACTGACAAAAACGCAACTATTGTTTATGAAAGTGTGCCTTATAAAGAAGGCTTATTAAGTGTAATCATTAACAAACCTAAAAAAGAAGGCAAACTCCCAGCGGTACTTTTTATTCCCGGTTACACTTGTTCTTCTGTTGATAATTTATCCGAAAATCATCCTTATGGAAGAATTATTAGAGCCTTCAGCGATGCCGGATATGTAGTGCTTAGGGTTGAAAAAAGCGGCTTGGGTGATAGTCAAAATACCCCTGAATGCACATCAACAAATCTCAACGATGAAATAGAAAGCTTTACAGCAGGGTTAAATAAATTGAAGTCTTTGCCTTACGTAGATGATGAAAATATATTCCTCTTCGGACATTCTATGGGTGGCATCATAGCACCAGCACTCAGTGCAAAAAATGCTGTAAAAGGAGTCATGGTCTACGGAACAACCGCCAAAAGTTTTTTTGAATACCAGCTCGAAATGAATCGACTTCAACTTATGTTGGCAAAACCAGATCCGATGGAATTTGAAAAAACTTGTCGATTGCAAACTCAAATTGCTTACGAATATTATATTGAAAAAAAGGATTTAAAGACAATCGCTTCAACGCCTGAACGAATGGATGCGCTAAAAAAAGACTGGCAGTACGACGGACAAAATAAAATTTTTGACCGCAATCAAGAATATTGGCGACAAATAATAGACCATCCTTTGCTTGAATATTGGAGAGATACCACTGCGAAAGTATTAGTTCTTTATGGCGGTGCCGATTATCAGGCCTTTTCAAAACCCGATCACGAACAAATTGTCTACACGGTAAATCATTATCATCCGAAGCATGCAGAGTTACTTATTTTTCCTGAAACAGATCATTATTTAGCGAAAACAAATACCCGCGAAAATGCTTTTAATCTGTTTAATGCTGGAAAAATTCAAGAACTTTTCAATGCATTCGATTTTAAAGTTACCCAAAAGAGTGTCGAATGGGCCAACAATCAGCTTCTAATCAATCATTAAAATATAATTAACATGGAAACTAAAGCAACCACTCAAGTTACAAGATTTCTCTATGTAGCATTTGTATTGTTCGGATGCTATCAAATTTTCGTACTGCAATCTTATGTAAATGCTTCTGCCAGTTTTGGAATTGCGTTAGCATTCGACCCCTTTAATCATCTTCAGCCTTGGAAAGAAAGACCGCGGTGGCAAAAAATTTGGCTAATTGTCCATTTGGCAATCGTAGCCTTGCTCTATGGATACGCTGTAGGTGTAAACGACAAAAATTAATTCAGCTCAAAAGTAAAATCTAAATAAATTAAAAATGAAAAAAGCATTACTTACTATAGTTCTAGTAATTGGTTTTCTAAAAATAGAAGCACAACCCTACAATTGGTCAAATCTGCCGAACGCTCCTTACAACGGAAGCAAACAAGACGGTATATTTTTTTTAAACCAAAATCTAGGTTGGTCTGTAAATGGCTCCGGTAGAATTTTTAAAACCCAAGATGGAGGAGTAACTTGGTTACAACAAAAAAATGCCCCGGGAACTTATTTTCGAAGTGTTGCATTTGTAAACGATCAGGTCGGCTTTGCAGGAAATATTGGAATTAATTATTTTCCTGGAGTAACCGATACCAATCCGCTATATAAAACCATTGATGGCGGCAACAGTTGGGCTCCAGTTACAGCGTCGATTACAGGCGTTGTTCCGGCAGGAATTTGCGCAATCGAAGCCGTAAATGAAAACGTAATCTACGCAGCAGGAAGAGTGGGAACACCACAAGTAATTCTAAAAAGTACCGATGGCGGAAATACATGGACGGGTACCGATATTTCTAGTCAATGTAAAATGATTTTAGATTTACATTTTCAAACACCAGAAATTGGGTATGCTTTTACAGGTACAAGTGCAAGCATTGCTTCATCTAAGGCACGCGTTTTAAGAACAACCGATGGCGGGACAACTTGGTCGATTGTTTACACCTCAACCAGAAACTACGAGATTATGTGGAAAGCCTCTTTTCCGACTGCAAACGTGGGCTATGCTAGTATCCAAAGTTATAATTCCGCAACAACACAACGTTACATTATTAAAACCATTGATGGTGGATTAACATGGTCTGAATTGTCATTGACCAATTCAGGTGCAAGAGAATTTGGTATCGGATTTATAAGCGACAATGTAGGCTGGGTTGGTGGTGAAACCACGGGTTACGAAACGGTGGATGGTGGCTTAACATGGACTGAAAAAAATATTGGTCAATACGCTAATAAATTCAGCGTTACCGCCAATCCTAACGGTAGTAAAACGGTCTATGCGATTGGTTTGAATGTATTTAAAATGACCGATAACGGCACATTGGGAACTACAACAACTTCAATACACTTAAAAAATGATTTATTGGTATCACCTAATCCAGCTGTTGCCGGGCAATACATTGCGATTAGTTTGGATAAAATCAAAACCAAAATTGTCAAATCTGAATTGATTAGCATCGAGGGAAAAGCAACAACTATTTTATTTGATGCTTTCTATACAGGAACACAAGAAGCGCCATTTATGTTCAAACTGCCCAATGTAGCTTCGGGAAATTACATCTTAAAATTTACCGATGAAAACGGAAAAATATTCAAACAAAAAATAGCAATCATTAATTAAATGTAAGCCAACCGAATCTTGCTAATCGTAGCATAAAAACATAAATTGTATAAATTGATTTTGAGATTGAACGTTGTTCAAAAAATAATTATACATTTGCATATGACTATAGCCGATCGTAAAGCAAGAGATAAAGAAAACCTAAAAGCATTGATTCTTCAGGGTGCTAAAAAGCTTTTTTTAGAAAAAGGTATCGAGCAAACAACGATTAGAAATATTGCAGACGAAATTGATTATAGTGTGGGTACAGTTTACGTCTATTTTAAAGATAAAAACGCCATACTGCATGATTTACACACCATCGGTTTTCAAGAGTTGGGCGGTAATTTTGTAGAGCTGTATACTATAGAAAACCCCATGGAACGATTGCGAAAAATGGGCATTATTTACATGAAATTTGCTATAGAAAATTCAGAGATGTATGATTTGATGTTCAATGTCAAGGCACCGATGGAGTACATCGAAAACTCAGATAAAGAAGATTGGAACGAAGGTGTTGGGACTTTCGATGCACTTAAAAATACTGTAGCTCAATGCATGGAAAAAGGTCATTTTTTGGGCCACGAGCTCGAGCCTTTGTCTTTCATGATCTGGAGCTTGGTTCATGGTATGTGTTGCCTCGAAATTAGAAACCGAACCAAAGGCGTGAAATTCTCAAAACCTGAAACCATTCTCACAGATGGCTACCAAGAGTTTTTGAAAATTATAGAGAAACTATAATATTTTTTTGATTAATAATTTGAACGTCGTTCAATTAAAAAACATCGTTATGAAACAACTATTAGAAATTATCAAACATAAAAATGAAGCATTATTTATTTATGGTATAGTTTGCTTGTTAGGCGCTATGGTTTGCATGGTCTTAAGCAAGTATAGTACAACGCAAGTCATGGGAATAAGTGCCTGGATTAAGCCGCTAAAGTTTTTACTATCGGTAACCCTTTTCGTTTGGACTATGGGATTTTATTTGCAATACCTTGAAAATCAAAAGCAGGTTATTTTCTATAGTTGGTCGGCAATTACTTTGTTTTCCATAGAATTAATCCTGATTATTTATCAAACAGCCCAAAGCAAAATGTCACACTTCAATGTCGAAACGCCTTTAGACAAATTCATTTTCAACATGATGGCCGTTATCATCACCCTTTTGATGTTGCATACGCTCTACATTGCACTGCTGTTTTTCAACCAAAACCAATTTAGTGCGCCGGAAACCATAATTCTCGCTGTCAAACTGAGTATTGTGGTCACTGTATTATTTGCTTTTGAAGGCTTTGCTATGGGCGCCATTTTAAAGCATACTGTCGGGAGCGAAGATGGTTCGGCAGGTTTACCCATAATCAATTGGAGTAAGAATTATGGCGATTTAAGGGTAGCGCATTTCTTCGGTATACACGCATTGCAAATGATTCCATTACTCACCTATTTGTTGGCCAAAACCAAGCGGGATGTTTTAATTATAGCCTTTATTTATTTTGTCTTCGTTTCCTACACACTCGTCAATGCTTTACAAGGAAAACCATTCATTAAACTTTAAAATCAAATTTTAAAACATTAAATCAACTTTTAACATTTATTGACTTTAGTCAATTTTGATTCAAAACAGTTGAAATAGTTTTGCTAAAAATTATAAATAAAAAAAAATGAAAAAGCTATTTATTTTATTCCCATTCCTCTTCAGTATGATTTCTTTTGCCCAAACAGGCATTATTCGAGGAACAATTACAGATAAGCAATCTGAGAAAATCATTGCCGGTGTATACATTGAATTGGTTAGTGATTCCAATTTGGGAACGGTTACAGATGAAAATGGTAATTTTAAATTGTCGAATGTTCCTTTAGGTAGACAGACCATTCGAATTAGTTTTTTAGGATACGAAAACACGACAGTGCCCGATATTGATGTTACATCAGGAAAGGAGATTGTCATTGCAGTTTCCTTGATAGAAAATTTCAATACGCTTGAAACCGTCAATGTGAGTGCTGGAAATAACAAAGCCAAAGCAATCAATAAAATGGCAGCCGTTTCGGTAAGACAGTTTTCGACCGAAGAAGTCAATCGTTATGCAGGAGGCAGAAGTGATGTGGCGCGATTAGCATCGAACTTTGCAGGCGTTTCAACGGCCGATGATAGTCGGAATGATATTGTTGTTAGAGGAAACTCGCCTACGGGATTATTGTGGCGATTAGAAGGCATTCCCATTCCAAGCCCCAATCACTTCTCGACATTGGGAACTACGGGAAGTCCGGTTTCTGCTTTAAATCCAAATTTATTGGCGAATTCTGACTTCATCACCTCTGCTTTTCCTGCCGAATACGGTAACGCCATTGGGGGCGTATTTGATTTGGGCTTTCGAAAAGGAAATAACAAAGAATATGAATATACTTTAGGTGTTGCTGCATTTCCTGGCGCAGAAGCCATGGCTGAAGGTCCACTTGGAAAAAAAGGAGGCTCATTTCTAGTCGCGGCTCGATACGGAATTGTAGGGTCTTTGGGACTTGCCGGAACTGCTGCACAACCCAATTATAATGATATTTCATTTAATATCGATTTTGGAAAAAGAAAATTGGGCAACCTTTCGGTGTTCGGGATTCTAGGCAATTCTAATATTGATTTGATAGGAAAAGATGTAGAGTTGAGTGATGATGACCTTTTTGCAACACGAGATGAAGATAGTTTTGTAACTTCCGGATTTGGTGTCATTGGCGTAAAACATACTATCGACTTAAGTTCACAATCATTTTTGAAAACAATTTTGAGTGCTTCAACTTCAGGCAATAATTTTGATCAAGACCGGTATTTCAATTTAGAAACGCCTACAGAATATAAAGTTAGATGGACAGAAGCGGATAATACTGAAAGTAGAGTAACCTTTTCAACGCTGTTCAATTCGAAAATTTCTAAAAAATTCACTTTCAGAACAGGATTGCTTTTAGAAAACTTTTCCTTAGAATCTAAACTTTCCGATAGAGACCGACAGCAAGACACCAATGGCGATGGGCAACCTGATTTCGTCAATTTGATTGATAATGACGGATCTTATTCAATAATACAACCTTATGCCATGGGGCAATTTAGGCTTACTGAAAAATTAACTTTTAATGCGGGTATTCACGGACAATACTTTTCACTAAACGAACAATTTGTTTTAGAACCCAGAACTGCTTTGACCTATGCCATAAATAATAGAAGCTCCATTAATATTGGCTATGGTTTGCACCATCAGAATGTTGCTGCTCCATTGTTATTCCTCAATGAAAACATTGGCGGGAATTTGATACAAACCAATAAAGATTTAGATTTAGTTAGAAGTCAACATTATGTTGTAGGTTATGATTTGCGTTTTGCGGATAAATGGAGAGCAAAACTTGAACTCTATTATCAGTCTATCGACAAAGCAGCAGTTGAACGCACACCATCAAGCTATTCTTCGTTAACAGAAGGTGCTGATTTTGGGTTTTCAATAGACAAAAACTCATTGGTTAGTGAAGGTAAAGGGTCAAACCAAGGAATTGAATTTACCCTAGAAAAATTCTTTAGCAAAGGATACAATGTTTTGTTTACCACTTCTATTTTTGAAAGCAAATACAAAGGAAGTGATAACATTGAACGAAATTCTCCATTCAATAACGGTTATGTAATCAATGCTTTAGCAGGGAAAGAATTCAAAATCGGAAAGGCCAAAAAGAATGTTTTTTCGATCAATACCAAATTTACAACCGCCGGTGGTCGCTATTATACTCCAGTCGATTTAAACGCTTCGATAGCACAAGGATTTGAAATTAGAGATGATACCAAAGCGTACAGCGAGCAATATGATGCATATTTAAGACTTGACTTGAAATTTGCTATTAAAATCAATAGCAGTAAAAAGAAACGTTCGCATCAGTTTTATGTTGATTTTCAGAATGTAACCGACAACAGTAATGTTTTCTCTAAAGATTACAACCGATTGACCCAGCAAGTGAATCAAGTTGACCAACTAGGGTTTCAGCCAGATTTCGGATACAGATTTCAATTTTAGATACGTTAGTTGCATGTTTTGTTTGAAGTAGCGTTTGGCAGTGATTTTTTTACGACGCAAACGCTACTTTTATTAATTTTATTCAAAGCAATAAGTGCCATAAATTAAAAACCATTAACGTCCCCAAATAATTTTTAAATCATAAAACGCATATAATGATATGATTGATAATTTAAGCATGTTTTTATCCCGATTTGAAAAATTAAGCGAAGAAGAGTTTGCAGCTTTTGTAGCCATATTTACGCCTATTGATATTAAAAAATTGGACCATCTTTTTCTAGAAAATGAAAAAATATCCAGTATATACTATATCGATCAAGGTATTCTTAGGGGTTATTACAACAAAGGCAATAATGAAATTACGACCAACTTCTATTTCGGACCAACCATCATGACTGATTTGATTGCTGTAAGAAGTCAAAAAGAAACACAAATGAATGTTCAAGCACTCAAACCTGTTAAAGGAATGGTTGCGGCGTTCGCTGATCTTGATTTATTAATAGACCAGTATCCAAACATAGAATCCGTTTTCTTTAAATTTCTGGAACACTTGTATCTTTTTGGAGTTATGCGGCAACATTCTTTTATTTTTGACACACCCCAAGAGCGTTATATAAAACTTTTTGGAGAACGCCCGAAAGTTATTGCAGAAATACCTCAACGTTATATTTCTTCGTATTTAGGCATGACTCCTGAAACATTAAGCAGAATTAGAAAACGCATATTCACCGACTTGTAATATGGAAAATCTAAAACTATTTACTTCACAGTTTGCAATACTTACCGAAAAAGAATTATCGGACTTAGAGGCCTTATTTCAACCTATGCCTATAAAAAAAATGGACCATATATTGGTATCTGGAAATTATGTAAAAGACATTTATTTTTTTAATGAAGGTATTTTCAGAGTCTATCTTTTAAAGGAAGGTGAAGAGTTTACCACTAAATTTCTATATAGTCCTTGTATGTATGCGGAACTGTTTTCAATTAGAAAAATTGCGCCAACTTTTATAAATATTCAAGCACTAACAGTATGCGATTGTTACAAAGCCAATTTTAAGGATTTAGAGAAATTATTAGAGACTAGTCCGAATATTCGAAAATTATTTGTAAAGCTTTATGAACATATTTATATCACTGGTGTTAAAAGACAAACTTCGTTTATTTTAGATTCTCAGACCAAGCGATATCAAAATTTAGTATCAGAATTTCCAAAAATAATTGAAGAAATTCCTTTACAATATATTGCTTCTTTTATAGGTGTTAAGCCTGAAACTTTGAGCAGAATTAGAAAAAAAAATAGCGAATGACTTTCTTTAAATTTTAATGTTGTTTTCAAAAATAATTGTATAGAAATCTTGAAAACGAATGCATAAAAGTAAATTAAACAATCGTTAATTACGCGCTACAACAATATTCGAAAAGAACAAAATAGTAAATTTGAAATGGTACGCAATTTCTGATTAATGGGAACGCAATCGAATTTTCCTTTTTTTGAAACTATCAATGACTGGCACGTAGCCTTAAATACGGGCTTGTGTTCATCGCATGATGACTTTCACATTTTCCGTTATGAAGAAGTCATGGACAACCTTGTGCTTGAAACGCCATATTATAAAGACGCTTTCTTTCACATCACTTTCGCCACTTCCATGGATGCTGTTTTAACAATCAATGACAAAGCATTTGATTGTAAAAAAGGCGGGCTTTTATTTTTTATTGCACCGGAACAATTGATTCATTGGAAACGTGGCAATATCCATTGGGAGGGATTTGTCATGCTCATCAAACCTAAATTCATCTCCTACTCGATTCAAGGCAGCCAGCTTTTAAAAGATTTAATGGTTTTTGAAAAAGAAGGCATTCATGTGACACAAACGACAATCTCGGATGAAAAAGAATTTGTAAAAGTCTTTGAAGCTATACTACAAGAATACCATAGCGAAAAACTGATGAAATTTGAGATGATCAGAGCGCAACTCAAAATTTTGCTCATCATGGCGCAACGTATTAATCTGAAAGCAACTGAACATGCAATAGTGAAAAAGCAAGATTTAGTTGCATACAATTTTCAAAACCTGGTCAATAAGTATTTCAGTCAAAAAAGAGCCGTATACGAATATGCCAAAGAATTGAATATCACTAAAGATTATCTGAATGAGATTGTTAAAAAACAAACAGGCAAATCAGCAAGCACCATAATCAGAGAGCGAATCATTTTAGAAGCCAAATGTTTGCTCTTATATACGCCATTGGATATCGCAGAAATTGCGTTTGAGCTCAATTTTAATGAGCCTTCCAATTTTATGCGTTTTTTTAAAACCAACGAAAAAATAACGCCAAGCGAATACCGAAAAACCGCTGCAACGTTAAAATAAATACCTAAAAACTGATAGTTTTTCCCACGATTTTGATAGTTTCTTTTCCTCAAAAAGGAAAGAAATTTATACTTCATCTAAAAACTAAAATCATGGACAAACACTCCAAAACAAAAGACATTATTTTAAAAGCAGAAGAAATTCAATGGATTCCATTTTCTTTACCCGGTTGGACGGGAACAACAACAGCAGCATTTATAAATGCAGATCTAGAAAAAGCACCATTTATCGCAATGGCAAAATTAGCACCCGAAGCCAATCTTCAAAGACATTATCATAATATAGCGGTCGAAAGCGTTTATGTTGTTGAGGGTGAGCTTATCAACAATGGAGAGGTTTTAAAAGCAGGCTCATTTTTAATACACGGACCAGGTGTTGAACATGGGCCACATACTACTAAGACAGGATGTACCTTAATGTTTATTCAATTTCCCGGAGTAACAATAGAAGATAGCGTATTAGTTTAATTAAAAATAATTTTAAAATGGAAAACATCACCAAGTCAAACGAATTAGACTATATGCCCTTTCAGATTCCAGGGGCCACATCAGAAAAGTTATTTGTGAAGCTTTTAAACCTAGACACCCAATACGGACCGGTTTTCGCTGAACTTAAAATGGAGGCCGGAGCTTATATTCCTGCGCACATTCACCACAAAACAGAAGAACAGCATTATGTTTTGGAGGGCGATTTCATAAACGACGGTATCACCTATGAAGCCGGTGCTTTTTTTAGTCATGACATCGGACAGGTTCATGGCCCGCATAGTACAAAAAATGGATGCCGTATTTTGTTCATCCAACCCAATCAGGTAGATCCGACCGATTTTGAAATAGCAGATTAAATTATTTTCAATAATAATCATGAAGCTGAACAATTGATTTTGCTCAGCTTTTATTTGTAAATCAAGATAAAGTCAACTCTTATTTATTATTAATTTGCTTTCTTCTTTTTACAATTTCATCAGCATTTTCATTAGCCCAATCAATGATATGTTCCATTTGGTACATCAGACTTACGCCAAGTTCTGTCAATTCATATTCTACCCTTGGCGGAACTTCGGCAAATACTTTCCGCAGCACCAAACCATCGCCTTCCAAATTTCGGAGCGTGACGGTAAGCATGCGCTGCGATACATCACCTATGCGATTCTTAAGTTCATTGAAACGCATTTTTCCATAGCCGCCTAACGCATAAATCGATAATAAAGTCCACTTGTCACTGATTCTTGCAATAATGTCTCTCACGGGACAGATATCGTTTCTGGTGGAATTGGCGATTTCAAAAATATTTTGAAATTTTTTATCGGTTACAATCTCTTTAATTTCCATATTAGTTCCCTTCATGTTACTAAGTCATCCTGCTGTACCCTCTTGTATAAACAATAGTTACTATTTAATTTTGGGTTCTCAAAAGTAACTATTAATATTTTAAAACATTAAAAATGGGAAAAATTTTTATCACCGGTGCTACCGGAACCAACGGAAAAGCACTAATCAACAAGCTACTCGAAAAGAAAGCTGATTTTACAGTAGGAAGCAGAAATCCTAAAGATGCCAATCATATACTGGGAAAAGACATCGAAGTTCGAAAGTTCGATTTTGCCGATTCAAATACGTATGCTGATGCCTTATCAGGTATTGACAAAGTATTTTTGTTGGGACCGCCTTTGGTCTTAAAAGTAGATGCGCTCATCAATCCATTTCTCGAATTCTTAAAACAGCAAGGCATTTCAAGGGTTGTTTACTTTTCAGCTATGGCCGCAGACAAAATGGGAGCTACACTTGATTTTCACACCAAAATAGAACAAAAATTGCAAGATGATGATTTTGATTATACGATTCTAAAACCATCATTCTTCGCTCAAAACTTTAAAAACTATGAATCCGAAAACATCTTAGAAAGAGGTATTGTTTTTATGCCTGCGGGGAATGGTAAAGCGGGTTTCATCGATGTTCAAGACATTGCTGCTGTGGCTGCCGAAACCCTTACAACTGAAGGGCATTCCCCAAAAACCTATCAATTGACTGGTCCTGAACTTTTATCTTATGACGATGCTGCGGCTATTTTGTCTGAAGTTTTAGGAAAGCAAATTACCTATCCGAACCCTACACCTGAACAATTCAAAGAGGTACTTGAGAATTCGGGAGCTCCTACTTTTATTGGTGATTATCTTTCAAATGTATATCAGACAATTGCTAATAATGATGTTAACTATCTAACCGAAGATGTAGCATTTGTAACTGGTAAAAAGCCTACTACGTTGAAAGCAGTACTTGTTCGTGATTTTGCCATTTAACAATTAATGAATATGAAATGATCACGCAAATATTAGATTACGATTTATAGGTTCCGAAGTGAATCAGATTATCCGAGATTAAATTAATATAGAAAAGCCCATCGCAAAGAATGGGCTTTTTTTGTTAAGCTATAAACCGTTCTCTAATGATTTTTCCATCTTCCCAATCCTGAATAGCGACTTCTATAATTTTTAAAGGTTGTCCGTCTACATCAAAATCGAACGACCAAACCAGAAAGCTACGATTGCCCTTGACTACTTTTCCTGAAAAAGAGAAATCTCTAACGTTGGATATCTTCGATACAAATTCTCGACCATTTGCCAAGTTCTGGGCTTTTCCTTCTACCGGAATTCCGTCTAAATCAGTCTTTTCTACATTTTCATGATAAAATTTTTCGAAAGCAATTTCCCATTTGCCTTCTACGACCAAAGCAGCTAATTCGTCGACTGCTGATGAAATTTGTTGTTCTGTCATCATTTTAATTTTATGTGGGTTACAATATTATTTAGTGTTTTTTAAAATAGCTGCAACAGTAACCCGCTCATTACTCTTAGGATTGCTGTAAGGATCGGCATTAAAATACCGGTAGGTAATTATACCATCTTGACCAATTATAAAGGCTGCTGGTCTTGGCAAAATATTCGCATTTTTTTTGCCATTGTTCTGTTCGATATCAATGTTATACTTTTTATGAATGGCATCCATTTCAGGGGTAATTTCAAAAGCTACTTTATAATCTTTGAGAATTTTCAATTGATCATCACTGATAATCGAAAAACCGGCTTTAGCAATTTTTGTCGTTTTTGCAACACCTTCAGGTTTCTCTGGACTTACAGCAATAACCGTTACATTTTGCTGCTCCATTTGTGCAATTGAATCTTGAATGTTTTTTAAAGAGCGCATACAATTCGGACACCAATACCCTCGATAAAAAACTACTACTGCTTTACCTTTTTTTAAGACGTCGGAGAGTTTGATGGTTTTACCATTTTGATCTTTTCCTATAAATTCAGGGGCTTTCTCTCCCACTTTTAATCCGTTCTGTGCGTTACTGTTTAAAGCAATCAGAATCATTACAAATACCAAAACTATTTTTCTCATTTTAATTTGTTTTTGAGGTTATTAAATTAATCTTGCTCCGCCATCCACATGAATGACTTCACCTGTGATGGATTGGTTTGACATCATAAAAAGTACCGCAGCGGCTACTTCTTCGGGGCTTGCAATTTTTTTTACAGGTAAAGTCGCGGCAATCGTAGCTAAAATTTCATTTTTATCTGTGCCCATGATGCTGTCCCATAACGGAGTATCGGTGTACCCTGGCGACACTGCGTTGAATCGAATATTCGGAAATTCCATGACTAAAACTCGGGCAAATTGTTCCGCAGCAGCTGTTCCCAAACCCGAAACCCATGCTCCGGCGATAGGTCGATCAGTAGAAACGCCTCCCGTAAAAGTAACAGAACCCAAAGCAGGGATTTTTCCGACAGCAGCACGTACTACTCTTAAACTACCCAATAGTCGGATGTTGAAAGTTTCCATATTTTCTTCTAAACTTCCTTCGGATAAGCTCCCCAATTTCGTACTACCAGCTGCAACGTAGATGTGATCAATAGTCTCAAAGGATTCAAAAAAATCATTAACAGCCAATTCATCAGACACATCCAAAGCATAACCTTTTACATGCGCTCCTATTGTGTCTGCTACTGATTTTGCTTTACTCAAATCACGACTGGTAAGCACGATATTGGCACCAAATTCATGAGCCTTTTGGGCTACTGACAATCCAATTCCTGAACTGCCTCCGATGACCACAATTGTTTTTTCTCTTAACTTTTTTTCTTGCATATTTTTATTTTTTAAAATTTCATACAAAAATATATTTCATTATTTTTACTGCCTAAAAAGTAAGTACATACAATTTAGTAAGCATATCATGAGAAAAGAAAATTCTACCAACCACCTCAACGAAAAAGCAATTACCACAAATTGTCCGGTTACCTCAACTGTCATGGCCATTGGCGGTCGTTGGAAAATCATCATCTTGTGGCAATTAAAAAACGGCTCATTACGGTATAACGAAATCAGGAAGTCTATTCCAAATATTTCTGAAAAAATGCTTATCCAACAGCTCAAAGAACTAATGCAAAGTGGTTGGGTTAGCAAGAAAGATTATAACGAAATTCCGCCCAGAACAGAATATAGTTTGACTGTTTTAGGAAGTTCATTTATGCCTATTTTGGAAAATATTTATGAATGGGGAACTGAGCATAATATTACCCAAATGTAAAAGCTTTAAGGTCCTAACGAAAAATTGATGTAAGATGAAAACGCTTTTTCCTTTATACACGATCGGTCATTTCATAAACCAGCCATCAAATCCAACAGAATTCGAAATTACTCGGTTTGAGAATATGGAAGAACCCGATGTGGATGATATTCACAAACACACTTTCTATGAAATACTATGGATAGAGAAAGGCACAAGCACGCAAACCATCGACTATAAAGAATATGAAATAAAACCACAAAGCTTATTTTTTATTTCACCGAATCAAGTGCATCAGTTTGAAGAGTGGCAACCGCTATCAGGCGGCAGTATCTTATTTACAGAAGATTTTTTTCTACTCAACAATAACGACAAAGAGCGACTCTTTGAACTGAGTTTTTTAGACAATTTTTACGCTAATCCTTGTGTTAATCTGAATGCCTTTGACTTTTCTGAAATAAAGCAAACCATCGATTTACTGACCAAGGAGCACCAACGAAATGATTGCAATGCAACCATCACACAATCGCTTTTACACATTTTATTATCACAAGTGCAGCGCTGTGTGGATGGAAAAATAGACCAATCCATTTCAAAAAAATACCTCATTATTTTCAAACAATTCAAAATCCAACTCGAAACCCATTTTGAAACAAATCAAAACGTTTCTTTCTATGCAACGCAACTTCATATCACACCGCATCACTTGAATGTAATTTCTAAAGCGGTTACAGGATTAAAAGCAAGCGAAGTTATTCGTGCTAGAAGCATCTTGGAGGCAAAACGTTTTTTGACTTTTACAGACCTTTCGGTAGTTGAAATAGCGTACCAACTTCATTTTTATGACAGCTCATACTTTGCTAAAGCATTCAAAGCTGAGACCCATCAAACACCTTTGCAATTTAAAACACAAATATCCGAAAAATACCGAAAAAGGTAATTTTAATCTTACGCCCATCTTAGCCATTCGTTGCAACTTTGTCCCATCGTTTAATCTAAAAAAAAACAAAATGACAGAGCACGAAATTACAACAGCACTTGACGAATTAATTGGTTTAGTAGCGGAAGGACAAGCACTTCAAGCCTACGAAAAATTCTATCATGAAGACATTCAAAAAATAGATTTGGATGGAACGCTACAACAAGGAAAAGAGACTCTTCTTAAAAATGGCGTTGAGGCACTATCCATTATTACCGACGTGAGAGATTTTAGCGCAGTTGGTAAAATTGTAAAAGGAAACAGAAGTTTTTTAGTTTGGTCGATAGATCTCGACAATACCAACGGAACTCTAAAAGTGGTTGAAGTAGCTGTTCAAGATTGGAAAGATGGAAAAATAATTAGTGAGCGCTTTTTTGCATAATTAACACCATGCTTTTAAACTAATATCAAATGAAAATCAATAAAAAAATTTGGTTTATTACAGGAATATCCAGCGGCCTCGGAAAAGCGCTTGCAGAAGCAGTAATCGAAAGTGGCGATTTTGTAATTGGTACTTTTAGAACACAACAGCAAACGGATTCCTTCAACAGACTCCACCAAGAAAAAGCATTTGCGGTAACCCTCGATATTACTAAAACGAAAGAAATAGAAACCGTCTTTAATACTATTAAAAATACTTTTACTAATGTAGATTTTTTAGTAAATAATGCCGGTTACGGCCTTGCTGGCGCGATTGAAGAAACTAGTCTAAAAGAAGTCCGAGACATTTTTGAAGCCAACTTCTTTGGAACCTTGCAAGTAACACAAACTTTCTTACCGCTATTTCGACAACAAAAAAGCGGACATATTATCCAAATTTCTTCCCATGGAGGCTTCAAAGCATTTGCTGGATTTGGAATTTACAATGCCAGTAAGTTTGCGCTCGAAGGATTTAGTGAAGCTCTAGCTACTGAAATTGCTCCTTTAGGAATTAAACTTACAATTGTTGAACCAGGTCCTTTCAGAACCAATTTTGCAGGAAATTCACTTAAGCAGGCAAAAAAAATCATCGATGAGTATCGACCAACTGCGGGAATATTTAGAGAAAAATTGTCTGCCGTTGATGGTAAGCAAGAAGGCGACCCAAAAAAAGCAGCTCATGCCATTATTGATATTACTAAAATTGAAAAACCACCTCTTAGATTGCCTTTAGGAAAAATAGCGATCGTTTCTCTTAAAACAAAAATCGATAACGTAAAAAAAGATTTAGAAGATTATACTGCGGTTGCAGAAAGCACAATCTTTCATAACTAATGCAAAAACATTTTTCTTAGCCATTTTAGTGTATGTTAATTTTGTCTGCTGGCACACCAAATTCTGTCATCAATTCAAGTCCATAGTTTCTAATAATATCAACAATTGTAATGGCTCTTACAATCGTTTTGCAATTCCTGTAGTTAGAATTATTAGATTTTGTTGACAATAGTTTCAAGAAAACCAATCAAATGGTTCGAAGATAGTTCAATATCGCCCACAAAAAACTCCATTATTTCTAATGGAGTTTTTTTATTTATAAGAAATTGAATTTTTAACTAGCGATTGGCGTAGCTGTAAAATCGATAGGCAATTCAGCTATTTCAAGTTTCAGTCTAGTATTGATAATTTCAACCACCATTTTATGTTGATCGCTTAAAGCCACAATGAAATCGCCAGGTTGTGCTATGCTTAAAGCATGATCTAATGATTCCGCCTCGTCAGGAATGAGTTCATAGGTAACCAAATCACTTACGGATCTGATTCCTTTCACGATGAGATTATTGATTTCTTCAATCGTTCGTCCACGCAAACTGTGCTCTTGGCGCACAATAATGTGATCAAACATCGAAGCTGCAATTTGTGCTAACTCAATCGTATCTTCATCTCGTCGGTCACCAATACCGGCTATAATTCCTATTTTTCGTTTTGCTGTTACATGCAACAGATAATCTTTCATCGCCAGCAATCCGTGTGGATTATGAGCATAATCTACTAGTATCTTATAATCATTAAATTCGAAAAGGTTCATCCTTCCTGGAGTTTGCTCATAACTTGGGAAGAATGATTGTAAGGCATTTTGAATCTGAATCTGTGTAAATCCCCAACTGTATGCGCCAAGTGAAGCTGCCAAAACATTAGCAATCATAAATCGACATGTGCCATTTTCAGTCAAAGGGATATTGAACACATGATCTATGATTATCCGATTCGTTCCTTTGATAACGGTAATGTTATCATTCTCCAATACGGCAACAGGAATACCTTTCTGAATATTACGTCTTATGACTTCATTTTGTTCATCCATAGCAAAAAAGGCAACATTGCAGTCGAGTTTTTCTGCGATTAGTCGACAATATTTATCCTCAGCATTTAAGATTGCCCAACCTGTTTCCTTGACACTTCTGGCTACTACCGCTTTCACTCGCGCAAGGTCGCGCAAGGTTTCAATATCATTTAAACCCAAATGATCTTCCGCAATATTGGTGATGATTCCTACATCGCAATGGTCAAAACAAAGTCCAGATCGAAGTAATCCACCGCGTGCCGTTTCAAGAACAGCAAAATCTACTGTCGGATCGGATAATATGAGTCTGCCGCTTATAGGTCCTGTTGTATCACCATCCTGAATTTTATAATTGTCAATATAAATTCCGTCAGTAGTGGTATACCCCGGATGATAACCCGCAGATTTAGCGATGTGAGCCAGCAGACGCGTAGTCGTGGTTTTTCCATTGGTGCCCGTAATGGCGAATAAAGGAATTGTGCTGGTGGAATTTTGTGGGTAAAGCATATCAACTACTGCTTTGGCTACATTTCTCGGTTTGCCTTTAGACGGCTCAAGATGCATCCTGAAACCTGGCGCTGCATTGACCTCAAGCACCACGCCACCTGTATTTCGTAAGGGTTGACTGATGTTGGCAGCCATGATATCGATACCACAAATATCGAGTCCAATAATTTTCGCAATACGCTCCGCCATAAAAATGTTTTCGGGATGCATGTCATCGGTCATGTCTTCAGCCGTTCCTCCAGTGCTAAGATTTGCGGTTGATTTTAAAAATACGATTTCATTTTCAGCAGGAATACTTTCTATCGTATAACCGTATTTTTGAAGTTGAAAGAACGTGTCTTTGTCGAACTTTATTTTGGTCAGACTAGCTTCGTGTCCTTCGCCTCTACCGGGTTGCTTGTTGACTTCTTCAATAAGTTCGCGTATACTCAAATTTGCATTTCCAATGACATGTGCCGGAACCCTTTTTGCCGCGGCAACAAATTTACCGTCAACAACCAGTAATCTGAAATCTGAACCTTCAACAAACTTCTCTACGATGGCATAATCGCAGTATAGTTTTGCTTCATCGAGCGCGAGTTTTGCTGCATCATAATTTTCAATATTGATTGTGGCGCCTTTTCCTTGATTGGCGTTGAGTGGTTTGATTACAACAGGAAAACCTATCGTATCCGTAATTTCTTTGAGGCTTTCTTCAGACGAACAAATGTCTCCGGGAGCAACGGGAATCATAGCCTGAGCGAGCAACTTTTTAGTATCGTCTTTATCTCCGGCAATGTTGACAGCCGCATTGGATGTATTACAAGTCATAGTAGCTTGAAATTGTTTCTGATTGGCGCCATATCCTAATTGTATTTTGGAATTTTTCCCAAGCCTTGTCCACGGAATACCTCTACTTTCAGCTTCTCTTATTATTGATAACGTACTTGGTCCGAGGCCATATCTGCGCTTAATCAGTTTAAGTTCATCGATGTCTTTTGCAATATCATGCGGTTCGTTTTTAATTAATGTCTCGACAATCTCGAATGCTTTTTTTGCAGCATAGAGACCGGCTTCTTCAATTTGATAAGTAAATACGATGTTATATATTCCTTTCGTATTGGTTTCGCGCGTGCGACCATATCCTGTTTCCATTCCGGCAAGCGATTGTATTTCGAGTGCAATGTGTTCGATGACGTGACCAAGCCAAGTGCCTTGTTCTACGCGTGCAAAAAAACCACCTCGTTCGCCTTCAGAGCATTCATGCTCTATCATTCCCGGTAGTGTTGTCTTAAGGCCGTTACAAAATCCATCTATTTTATCAGTAGGGAAATTTTCCATTTCCTCAAGATCAAGCCGAATCTGAATTAATTTATTCCTATAATTACTCCAAATATTGGGTCCGCGTAATACTTGAGTTTTTAATATTTTCATGAGTTATTTTTGATTTAAATGTTTCAGTATTGGGTTTCGCTTTGAAACCAATTCAAATTTCATATAAAGCATTGGTAAATAAATTATACTATTTTATTAATTTCTTATATTTTAATGACGTAATACCCTTTATAATCAGAATCTTATAATTTAAATCGCTTATTGTATAAATGCATTTAATTAAAGCAGTTTTATATTTGAGAAAAAGAAAAACATGAAGTTCAAAGGTAAATTTATAATTATCGGCGGTCCGGAAGATGGGGTTGAAAGAAAGAGTGAAGTTCAGGATTTCATAAAAACCGAAATCCTTGAACGCCTTATTAGTGAATCTGCCAAAAACAACCATTCGCGCATAGAAATTGTAACCACTGCTTCGGCTATTCCTGAAGAAATCGGAAAAGAATACCAACGTGCTTTCGATTCGTTGGGATTAGAAAACGTGGGAATACTCAATATGGTTTCGCGAAAAAAGTCGGAAACCCCCGAAGTCATCAAGCGCATCCAAGAGTCTGACGTGGTGCTTTTTACGGGTGGCGATCAAATCAGGCTTACCTCTGTTTTGGGAGGTTCTTTATTTTTCGACACCATTAGAGAAAGACTGAGCAACGATGCGAGTTTCATTTATGTCGGAATTTCGGCTTCAGGTGCTGCGGCTTCAGAAAGTATGATTTGTGCAGGCGAAAGTAATAATGCCATCAATAAAGGCGATGTACAGACAGGAACCGGATTTGGTTTGGTTGAAAATGTCATATTCGACACGCATTTCATCAACCGTGGAAGAATAGGAAGATTGCTACAAATTGTCGTGACCAATCCTAAAATTTTAGGGATCGGGCTCGAAGAGAACAGCGGTGTTTTGATACAAGATAATAAAATGGAAGCCATAGGTTGCGGAATGATTATCATTATTGATGGTCAGGAAATAAAGAACTCTAATTTGCTTGATGTTAAATCCGGTGTCCCGCTTTCGATTGAAAATCTCAAATTACACGTTATGAGTCAAACGGATATTTTTGACCTTAATGAACGCAAGCTTACCATCGTTACACCTGAAGAATGTAGACTATAACAAGGTATCTTTAAAGAAAAACTTAAAAGCAGATACTGCGACATATTTACAGCCGCAGCATCTTCTTCAGTAAGTTGATTATTGTATTCTTTAATACCACATACGGCCTCTTCGACGAACGCTCCTGCGAAAAGCAAAAGAAATACAATAAACAGACTATTTTGGTAAAGAAATTTTTTAATCACTGTATAAAAGTTTGTGTTGCTCAACCTTAAATTTTAGTATTAGATTTTTTCCTCACGCTCCCAAAAACGGTGACTGCCCAAAGCCGTAACAAACGAATTTGCCAATTGCTTGTCATCGGTTTTGTTGATAAGTATGCCATCATCGGCACTTTTACCATTATTGACCGCATGCGTTCCTTCAATAGCCTCTATTCCTTCACCTTCAGCGGCGATAAACTTGCAGTGTTTGAAAGCATCATTCACAAATTCCGCCACTTCTTTAATGTCTTTCAACATCGAGATGCCTTTCCCTGTAGGGATAAACACTGCGTCAAAAAGTACAGATGCTGCAATCAAATAACTCTGATCAACTGGCAAGGCATTTCCTTCAACTGTCCTAATCGTTCCTAAATGTGGTGCAATGATTTTTACTTTAGCACCTGCTGCTTCGAGCGCGTTTTTCATATTAGAAACCGAGGCATTGCTGACACCTTCATGGCAAAGGAAAGCTACTTGGCGCGTTGCAATCGTATTAGTAAGCGTCATATTTTTGAGCATACTCAAAGCATCCGATGCGTCAATCTGTTGTTTTTTACCCAGTAGAGGTTCGTACTTATTCGAGTCTGCATCGGCGCTTACGCCATGATTTATCGGTTTCTCTAGTATTTTAGGAACTTCCATACCCAAACCTTTGGCTACTTTTTCGGCCAATATTTTGTCGATTTGGCTAAGCAGCCCTAGCATACGCAACCTGATGGCTTCGGTTTCTACTTTTCCTAATTCAAAGCGCAAAGCCTTGATGATATGTCCTTGCTCAACCGCCGTTTGGCTATTGAAAAAAAGTGTTGCCTGGCTGAAATGGTCGGAAAAACTTTCGCTACGGTCACGGATTTTCTGTGCATCGATACGTTCGTTGAATGAAGCAAATCCACCTTCGTCGATCTTGGCTTGAAAAGGGCAGCCGCCACCAAGTGAATTCGGATGATAGCTTACTCTTCCTACATTAATTTCTTGCCGCATATGCCCTTCGCGTTGGTTGTTGTGCATCGGAGCTATAGTTCGGTTGATTGGAATTTCGTGGAAATTCGGACTGCCAAGTCTTGACAATTGAGTATCTGTATACGAGAATAATCTGCCTTGAAGCAATGGGTCGTTCGTAAAATCAATTCCCGGTACGACGTGCCCTGGATGAAAAGCGACCTGCTCGGTTTCGGCAAAAAAGTTATCTGGATTCTTATTGAGTACCATGCGTCCTATGATGGTCACGGGAACCAATTCTTCAGGAACAAGTTTCGTTGGATCGAGCAAATCGAAATCATATCGATGTTCGTCCGCTTCAGGAATCAACTGCACACCGAGTTCCCATTCGGGAAAATTTCCACCATCAATGGCTTCCCATAAATCCTGTCTGTGGAAATCTGAATTCTTGCCCGAGATTTTCTGTGCCTCATCCCAAACTACGGCGTGGGTTCCGAGTTTTGGTTTCCAGTGGAATTTTACGAAATGAGATTCATTATTATTGTTGATGAACCTGAAAGTATGTACACCAAAACCTTCCATCATACGAAGGCTTCTTGGTATGGCGCGATCACTCATGGTCCACATAATCATGTGCATCGATTCGGGCATCAGTGAAATAAAATCCCAAAACGTATCGTGAGCCGATGCTGCTTGTGGCATTTCATTATGAGGTTCTGGTTTAACAGCGTGTACAAGATCGGGAAACTTCATGGCGTCTTGGATAAAAAATACGGGCATATTATTTCCAACAAGATCATAATTGCCTTCTTGCGTGTAGAATTTTACGGAAAAACCACGCACATCCCTGGCAAGATCTGTCGAACCCTTAGATCCTGCAACTGTTGAAAACCTTACGAATACCGGTGTTTTTATTGCAGTATCATTTAAAAACCCTGCTTTGGTGTATTTTTCTAAAGGCTTGAAGAGTTCAAAATAACCATGCGCTGCCGAACCTCGAGCATGTACGATTCTTTCCGGGATTCTTTCGTGGTCGAAATGAGTGATTTTTTCACGCAATATAAAATCCTCAAGCAATGAAGGTCCGCGTTCTCCAGCTTTCAGTGAGTTATTGTCATCATTGATTTTAAGACCTTGATTGGTTGTCAGAAATTGGTCGGTGGCTTCCGATTTGTTTTGGTTCAGGTCATTCTGTTTGGTACTCGAAGGCTCCTGTGCTATTTTATTGGTATTTTTCATTTATTATTACAATTAAGTTTTCATTTTAAACGCAATTGAAAAAAACCTGCATCGTCAAAAACGTTGCAGGTTTCAAACAAACAATCGCAAACAAACATTCTTATTTTTCAGTGTCGTTGTCGGTGTCATCACCATCAAGAGCATCGAAATTGATTGTGTTATATGCCGCTTCTGTTAAGGTAACGTCCGCTTCTTTTTCTTCATTTAACGTTTGCTCCAATAGGCTTGCGGCTTCTGTTTCACCAAGAGTGCTGGCAAACGCCACAAGTGTACCATAAGTGGCAATTTCGTAGTGCTCGATTTTTTGTGAAGCTGCAATGATACCAGCATCACGTACTACACCCGGTTCTGTTCCTTCTAATATTTCATCGCCTTCTTTGATGAGACCATCCATGGCTTCACATTTTTTAGCTACCGCTTTTTCACCAACGAGGTCGAAAATTTCTTCGAGTCTTGTTATCTGTCCTTCGGTCACAGTGAGGTGGTCCTTGATTGCCTTAATGAGGTTTGGAGTCGTTGCATTTTTTTCCATTTTAGGCAAGGCTTTGGTGAGTGCCTTTTCTGCCCAGTAGATATCTTTTAATGAATCTACAAATAACTCTCGGAGTCCATGGGCTGCGGTCGATTTTGGTTTTACTTTCCCTAGGGTTGGTGAACTTTCTTTTTTTACAATTGTTTTTTCCATAATAGCACTTGTTTTAGTTTATCAAAGCTAGGTTATGGGTTTTGCAATCAATTATAGAATTAGAGTTATCTTTTATACTATTAATAATAGGTTCAATTCGACAGTTGATAGAATCCACAAAACCAGGCAATCATTTACAATACTAAATATTATAATTAGTCGATCAGTGTAAAATGGCTAAAGTAACATTAGATCATGGCGATGACGACCTAATAAAAATCGTTTATAATTTTTATAATGCTTCGGCATAAATTGTAGAAAATAATATTTCAAAAAAAATCCACTAAGTTGTAGTGGATTTTTCATTTTATAAAAGTTCTAAAGTTCGTTCTAAAGCCATACCTCGTGAACCTTTGATCAAAATCATTTTATCTTGAAAAGACAATTGATTGATTGCAGCTTCAAATGACTCGAAAGTGTCATAAAAATGAAAGTGCTTTTTGTCAATTTTATTTTGATAGAAATCTTTACCTATAAAGTAGCAATCAATTTCATTTTCATTCAAAAGTAAATCAATAATGGCCTTGTGCTCTTGAATACTTTCACTTCCCAACTCAAACATATCACCAAGAATAGCCACTTTATTTTTCTTATCCAATTGGCTAAAATTTGCAATGGCAACAGCCATGCTACTTGGGTTGGCGTTATAGGCGTCTAGTATAATTTCATTTGAATGCTGATGCACCAATTGCGAGCGGTTGTTTTCGGGAATATAGTTTTCTAAGGCTTGTTTGATGCCTTCATTCTCTACTCCGAAATATTGCCCAATAGTTATAGCGGCATTGATATTATTGGCATTATACAAACCTATCAAATGAGAATGAATCGTTGTATTTGAAAAATGAATTTCAACAAACGGGTTCGCTTTCACTTCATCAATAATAGTATTGGCTGTTGGGTTATTTACACCGAAAGTAATCCTATTCATCTGACTGCTTTTATCTACTTGAATAGCATCCTCTAAATTGACAAAAACCTTTTTATCATTTTTGGATAAATACACATACATTTCACTTTTGCCTTTAATCACACCTTCCACACCGCCGAATCCTTCTAAATGCGCTTTGCCAAAATTGGTAATATAACCGTAATCAGGTTGTGCAATGTCACATAAAAATTCTATTTCCTTTTGATGATTGGCACCCATTTCAACAATACCAATTTCAGTTGAATTATTAAAAGACAACAAAGTTAATGGCACGCCAATATGGTTGTTGAGATTACCAACAGTGGCTTTTGTATTGAACTTTTTAGAAAGCACCACTTGAATCAATTCTTTGGTTGTAGTCTTCCCATTGCTTCCGGTAAGTGCTATAATAGGCACTTTTAAATACTTTCTATGGAACTGCGCCAACACTTGTAATGTTTTCAAACTATCATCAACCAATATTGTTCTTTCATCAATATAGTAATCTGAATTGTCAATAATGACATAAGTAGCGCCTTTATCAAGAGCTTCATTTGCAAAAGTATTGGCATCGAAGCGGTCTCCTTTAATGGCAACAAAAAAACATTGAGGTTGTATTTTCCGAGTATCAATAGAAACGGAATGACATTGCAGAAATAGTTGATGAATGTGCTGAATATCCATAATGAAATTTAAAAAATAAAAGCCCTATGAAAGGGCTTTTATTAAATTATCGAATAAGAAATTAATTTCTTGGTCTTTTCTTTTTGTCGGCTTTTGGACCTACTCTAGACATCGCACATCTGAATCCAATGTAATCAGTTGCCATATCTTGCGGGAAGTATCTTCTTTGTGCCGGATCCAACCAATAAGCTCTGTCTCTCCATGAACCACCTTTGTAAACTCTTACATTGTCATTTACTAATGTAGTTCTTTTGTTAGACTTATCAAATTTTCTAATCATGTTACCTAAACTGTCTGTGGTAACATTGTGCATCGGAGAATCGTACATTTTGTGTTTTTCTTTGTTCTTAGCATCTTCTTCTTCTGAAGAACCAAAATCGAAATAACGTGTAGATTGTTTGTCTCCGTCTCTATAATTTCTTTCGTCGCTTTTGTCGAAATTTTGTCTCAAATAAGTTTCATTTTCATCTACCGGAACTTGAGCCAATTGACCTGGTAAGTTACGAGCCATGATTTTACCGTTAGACAAAGTATCGAATGTTTGTGTTTCTGAAGTCACTAATTCGGCTTTTCCGTCTTCACCAATTTTATTTTTAGTATAAACGTTTCCTCTAAAATAGTTGAAGTCACTTGCTTCATCATCAACAATTGGTCTGTATACGTCGGCAACCCATTCAGCAACGTTTCCTGCCATATCATACAATCCGAAATCGTTCGGCGGATAAGACTTTACGATGTTGGTAATATCAGCACCGTCATCAGACCATCCTGCAATACCACCGTAATCACCTTTTCCTTGTTTGAAGTTAGCCAATTGATCACCTCTTACTTTTCTTTGTCCAGATCTAGTATAATTCCCAGACCAAGGATATTTCTTTTGACCTTTGTAGATGTTATATTCTCTTTGACCTACATCTGCAGCAGCAGCATATTCCCATTCTGCTTCAGTTGGCAGTCTGTATTCCGGAAGTATCAATCCTGATGAACGCTGTGCATAAACATTTTTTGCAGCACTTTCTGTAGCAGGTTGATCTTTACTGCCTTTAGTTTTAACAGGTTTTGATTTAGAATTTCTTCTTCCTTTCAAAACAATTTTTTCATCACCTCCAAAAGCTTTTGTTGGTTGATTTAAATAAGTTTCTGTGCTGAATGTTGCGTCTGCCTTTGCATCAACAACTTTGGCATCTTTTTTCAAAAAACCTTCTTTTTCAAGTACGTTTTCGTTAACACGTTCTGTTCTCCATTTACTGAATTCAACTGCTTGAATCCAATTCACGCCTACTACAGGATAGCTTGCATAAGCAGGATGTCTCAAATAGTTATTGGTCATAGTTTCGTTATAACCCAAACGGTTTCTCCAAACTAATGTATCAGGAGATGCTCCTTCATATATGTTTTTGTAATTTTCTTGATCCGGTGGGAAAACGCGTTTCAACCAATCTAAGTATTCCATATACATTAGATTTGTCACCTCAGTTTCGTCCATGTAGAACGATTGAACGTGTTGTTGGTTTGGCGTATTGTTCCAATCATGCATCACATCATCTTGAACTTTACCCATCGTAAATGTTCCACCTTCCACCATTACTAGACCAGGACCGGTAGCTTGCTTTTTAAAATTAGAAGCATATTGAAAGCCTCCTTTTTTATCATTAATCTTCCAACCTGTAGCCGTTGATGAATTTTTTGAACTGGACTTTTTACTACAGCTTGTAGTAATACTAAATACTATTAATAAGGATAGTAAGAGTTTGGCAGTCATAATTTTGTTTACTTTCATACGTTTAGTAGGTAATAAATTCGTGGCGCAATATAAGAATTAACCTTTATATAGCAACACTTTTTAAAAAAATTTTCATCCCGCAATACCGAATGTATAATCCGAAACGCAAATTTAAAATTTTTATTGTCGACAAACAATCTAAAACATTTATTTTTACTTTTTTGTAATATTTACTTTTAAAATACGTTTCTTACAACGATGAAAAAAATTGTTTTCTTAATTACGCTTCTAATTTCCACTTTGACTTTCGCTCAACAAAGAGGCGAAATGACTATCAATTGGACAGGGAAATCTATCGTTAATGTCGGTGAAGAAAAAGTCACTTTACCGCAATTTAATCCTTTGAATTTTCAGTTTGATAACTACACCAAACAGTTATATTTCAATTTTAAAATTCCCGTAACCAATGAAATAAACGAGAATTCAATACAAATCACCAATATTGTTTACGAAAGTATGACACGTGCAGAATTGGGCGATTTATCTGTTTCCAATACGCCAAACGCTCCGAATGCTATGGCTAGAAATTTAAAATCCAGAGACGATTTGTTTGCTTTCATTTCGCTATCTCCTATTATTAAGGAAGGCGATAGTTTCAAAAAAATAAAATCATTTTCTTATGTTTTAAGTTCGAGTCAGAACAGATTTTCTTCGAGTAACAACGAATTCAATGTTCTTTCCAATTCTGTTTTAAGCACCGGCGATTGGTATCGATTTTATGTAGTTAAATCAGGCGTTTACAGATTAAGTAAAGGCTTTCTTAGCGGATTAGGTGTTAATGTTGAGGGTGTAGATCCCAGAAAAATTAAAATCTATGGCAACGGCGGACGCATGATTCCTTTAAAAAACAGCACGTATTATCCAGCTGATTTGGCCGAAAATGCTATACAAGTAGTTGGCGAAGATGACGGTGTTTTTAACAATTCCGACTACGTTCTTTTTTATGCAGAAGGCGTTGATCAATGGAATAAAGACAGTCAAACCACCAATAATTTATACGATTCTAAGTCTTATTATTATGTCAATATCCAAGGAAACGATGGCAAAAGAATCACGGAAATGCCACAACCTTCTGCAGCAAGCGATGTTGTACTAACGACTTTTGACGATTATCAATACCACGAATTAGACCAAGTGAATATCGTCAGACTAGGCAGACGTTGGTTTGGAGAACAATTTAGTTTTGATGACAACCAGGATTTCGATTTCAGCATTCCCAACATCGACACCACTACTCCTCTTAATGTATTTATATATGCCGCCGCCATTTCATCAACATCCACATCGATGGAAGTAAAAGTTAATGGAGCATCTATCGGAACCATTCCTTTCTCACCGATCGGATCATCAACAAAAGCCGATTGGTCGGTATTGAATACCAGTGCAATTGCAGCGGAAAATATCAGAATTACATTAGACTATAACAACAATGGCGTTCCTGACTCAAAAGGATATTTAGATTACATTCAATTAAAATCAAAAAGGAACCTCATTGGCTATGGAAAACAGTTTCCTTTTCAATACGATTTGGCAGCTTCGAGCACGCAAGTTGGAGAATATCGAATCACCAATGCCAACAACATTTCACAAGTTTGGGACGTTACCGATATCTATAATGTAACCAAAGCGACCAACAACAACCAAAGCACTTTTTCATTCAAAACCAATTTTGGAAGTATTCAAAAATATGTCGCCGTTGATGTTAATGATTATTATACACCATCAACCGATTCGAGAGGAGCCAGAGTTGCCAATCAGAATCTCAAAGGCACGATTTTTTTGGATGCTCAAAATCAGTTTAAAGACGTTGATTATTTGATTGTTTGTCCTGTATTTTTAAAAACCCAAGCGGAAAAACTGGCCAATTTTCATAGAAATAATTCTCAACTCAATGTCAAAGTTGTCACACTCGATTTAATTTATCAAGAGTTTGGCTCAGGAAAACAAGACATTGGTGCGATTCGAAATTTTGTTAAATATGTCTATTTTAATGCTTCCACTCCCGATAAACGCGTAAAATATTTAAATCTTTTCGGCGATGCTTCGTATGATTTTAAAAACAGAATATCGATTTCGGCGAATATCGTTCCTATTTACCACGCTTTAAATAGTTATACCGTCGACCCAAGTTCATTTGCTTCCGACGACTATTTCGGATTGATGGATGACAACGAAGGCGATTTAGATGCGTCATACCCAACAAAGATTGGGCTTGTAGATGTTGCTGTAGGAAGAATGATTGGCAATACAACCACACAAGCTGATGAATTGGTCAATAAAGTAATCGATTATTACGACATCAAATCCTACGGAAATTGGCGCAACAATATTGTTATTGTCTCAGATGATGCTGACAGAGACAGTGATAGTAGCCTGCAAAGCAACATCAACAACATGGTAGAAACTATCGTAGCCCAGAAACCCTTTTTTAACTACGAAAAAATATTGCTCGATTCTTATGTTCAAGAAACCACTGCCGGTGGAAGTCGATATCCGAAAGCGCGTAAAGAATTATTTGATTTTTTTGAAAAAGGCGCTTTGGTTTTCAATTACCTGGGGCATGGTGGTGAAGATGGTTTGTCGCAAGAACGCATTTGGGAAAAATCGGATGGGCAAAACTTGAGCAACCGTTATAAATATCCATTGTTCATTACGATTACTTGTGAATTTTCAAGATTTGACAACCCATTCCGGCCTACCGCAGGGGAATATACCTATTGGAATCCTAAAGGAGGCGCGATTTCTATGATTACTACAATAAGAGAAATCTACCAATCTACGGGTGAAACTTTCAATGATGTTTTGGCACAACGGCTTTTTTCATACGGCTCAAACGACTATGTTTCTATAGCAGAAGCCTTACGTTTGGCAAAAAATGATTTTAATCCGCGTACGGATGTGGTGTTTTATTTGGGTGATCCGGCATTAAAACTCGCGATTCCTGAGCCTCAAATTAATCTCACTAAAGTGAATGACAGCCCAATAACAGGACCAATTGATGATTTTAAATCTTTAGCTTATGTCAAACTTTCAGGTGATGTAACGGATCAAAACAACAATCCGCTTCCGACCTACAATGGAGAATTGTCAATTCAAATATTTGATAAAAAAATTACCAGAACTACTTTGAATAATGACAACAATAGCCCACCGATTAATTTTAATGTTTTAGGCGAAACCATTTTTAGAGGCAATGCGACGGTTACTAACGGGCAATTTGAATTTGGTTTTGTTGTCCCGCGCGACATCGCCATTCCATTAGACAACGGAAGAATTAGTTTTTACGCTAAAAGATCCGAAATCCTTTTCGACAAAACCGGCGTCAATACAAACATCAAAATTGGAGGCGTTAATCTGAATGCCGCCGCCGATAATATTCCACCCAAGGTAAAGTTGTATATGAATGATCAAACCTTTATTAGCGGAGGAATCACCAACCAATCACCTTTATTTCTGGCTTTCTTGGACGACGAAAACGGTATCAATACTGCCAGCGGAATCGGTCATGACATTGTAGCGATTTTAGATGGCGATGAAAGCAATCCATACAAACTAAACGACTATTACGAGACGGCATTAGACAATTATAAGAGCGGGAAAGTGAAATTCCCATTTCGAAATCTTGCCGTTGGCTTGCACACGATTTTGTTTAAAGCTTGGGATGTTTATAACAACCTAGTGACTTCCGAAATTCAATTTGTTGTCGTTGGCGATGAA
This sequence comes from Flavobacterium sp., assembly GCF_031411595.1. GTDB lineage: Bacteria > Bacteroidota > Bacteroidia > Flavobacteriales > Flavobacteriaceae > Flavobacterium. The sequence continues at coordinate 80,832 of NZ_JANOBI010000008.1, forward strand.
TCGATTACCATTAACAATGTGTTGAATTACCCCAATCCATTTGTCAATTATACCCAATTTTGGTTTACACACAACAAACCGTTCGAACCTTTAGATGTGCAAGTGCAAGTAATGACCATAACCGGGAAAATTGTGTGGACGAAAAACCAAACCGTCACCACTGCCGAATCTACTTGCAGAGAAATCACTTGGGATGGTAAAGATGATTTTGGAGACCGAATTGGGAAAGGTGTTTACATCTACAAACTCACTGTCAAATCGCTGCTGACGAACTCCAAGACAGAAAAATACGAGAAACTTGTTATACTTTAATAAAATACTATATTTGTAAACTTTTAAAAATTCAGAATGAAAAAGATTATTGCCGTTATTGCCATTATATTTATTGTTCCTTTATCGAAAGCACAGACAAGAGTGATCACGACTGGCGTTCCTTTTCTTTTAGTAGCCGGTGACGCAAGATCTGCGGGTATGGGTGACAATGGTGTCGCTACTTCGCCAGATGTTTATTCACAACAATGGAATCCATCTAAATATGCTTTTTCAACAGACAAGATGGGTTTTTCCGTAGGATATACTCCTTATCTGGTTGAATTGGTCAACGACATTTCATTATCGCAAGTAACTTATTTTAATAAATATAACGAGCGTTCTGCTTTTGCAGCGAGTATCCGTTATTTCAGTTTGGGTGAAATCGAATTGCGAAAAGATCTCGAAGATACACCGGTAGTAGTAAAACCAGCAGAATATGCACTCGATGTATCGTATGCGCTAAAACTAAGTGATTACTTCTCGATGTCTGTTGGCGGTCGATTCATACGATCTAATTTAAGAATCCCAACCGAAGGTAGCAGTTCAGCCGCCGCAAGTTCATTTGCTTTTGACGTTTCCGGTTTCCACCAATCAGAAGAAATGGCGTTCAATAGTTTTAATGGAAAACTGCGTTGGGGATTTAATTTCCAAAACTTAGGTCCAAAAATCAATTACGACAAAGCAGCAGGTGATGAAGGTTCTAACTTCCTGCCTGCCAATATGAAATTAGGTGCCGGTTTCGATTTCATTTTAGACGATTACAACAAAGTGAGTGTCGGATTGGAAGTCAACAAATTATTAGTTCCAACGCCTATAGAACCAAAACCTATTGATTCTGACAACAGCGGAACGATTGATGCAGATGAAGTAACAGCAGCTAATGTTCAGGCCAATACTGATTACGATAAAATCGGATGGGTTTCCGGAATTTTCAAATCATTTAATGACGCGCCAGATGGCATGAGCGAAGAACTGAAAGAATTTACATACTCAGTGGGTACTGAATATTCATACCAAGATTCGTTTGCTTTCCGTTTGGGTTATTTCAATGAAAGTCCGGATAAAGGAGCCAGAAGATTTTTCTCTTTAGGTGCCGGATTCAAATACAATATTATAAAAGTCGATGTTTCTTATTTGTTTTCAATATCCAAGCAAAAGAATCCGCTTGAGAACACCTTACGCTTCTCGCTTAGTTTTGCCTTCGGAGATAAATATGATGAATTTTAGTCAATCAATAATAATTAATAAGAATCCAAATTTCAACTTTATGAAATTTGGATTTTTTTTCCCTAATACATTATGAAAAACATTACATTCAACACCCAACTCTCTGTTTTCGACACCCTACTAGAATTACCTCAAGACATTCAGGATTTGATGGAACAAGCGATTGCCATACGTAAGACAGCCTATGCTCCATATTCAAAATTCAGGGTAGGTGCTGCATTGCTTTTAGACAATGGAAAAGTAGTTTTGGGTTCGAATCAGGAAAACGCGGCTTATCCTTCAGGATTGTGTGCCGAACGTGTGGCTATCTTCCAGTCGGGTGCGATTTACCCTGATGCTAAAATTGTAAAAATGGCCATTACAGCAGCTTCAGACACCAACCAAACGAAGTCTCCCATTCCGCCTTGTGGTGCTTGCCGCCAGTCGATTGCTGAATATGAATTCAAACAAGATCAGCCGATAGAAATTTATTTTATGGGTGAAATTGGAGCCATTTACAAATCGGATTCTCTCAAAAATTTACTGCCGTTTACGTTCGATAAAAACTTCTTGTAGATATCGTAAAAATTACGCTTTTAAATTTTACTTCTTACGTGGAATGTTTTACTTTTGCCTTTCGCAAATTTGTGTGAGGTTTGAGATTAAGAGGAGAACTGCCAGTGGCAGTTCGGTCGTTTGAACCTAAAAGTTATAAATCTACGCATACATCAACAATCAAGTTACAAAAACAGATGAAAGAAGTTACTAAAGAAGTGTATTTGAAATGGTATGAAGACATGCTGCTTTGGAGAAAATTTGAAGACAAACTGGCCGCACTTTACATACAACAAAAAGTCAGAGGATTTCTTCACTTATACAATGGTCAAGAAGCCGTTTTAGCCGGAGCTTTACACGCGATGGATTTGACCAAAGACAAAATGATTACGGCCTACAGAAATCACGTACAACCTATCGGAATGGGCGTAGATCCTAAAGCTGTTATGGCGGAACTTTTAGGAAAAGTAACCGGAACTTCCAAAGGAATGGGCGGATCGATGCACATTTTCTCTAAAGAAAAAGGATTTTATGGCGGTCACGGAATCGTGGGAGCTCAAATTCCCGTAGGCGCCGGAATCGCTTTTGCGGATCAGTATTTTAATACTGGCGGCGTTACCTTAACTTATTTTGGAGATGGAGCAGCACGTCAGGGTTCACTTCACGAAGCTTTTAATATGGCGATGTTGTGGAAACTTCCTGTAGTTTTTATTGTAGAAAATAATGGTTACGCGATGGGAACTTCTGTCGAAAGAACTGCCAATCATACTGATATATGGAAATTAGGTTTGGGTTATGAAATGCCCTGCGGACCAGTGGATGGAATGAATCCTGTGAAAGTGGCCGAAGCCATGCACGAAGCCATCGACAGAGCAAGACGCGGTGATGGACCAACTTTCCTTGAAATGAAAACCTACCGTTACAGAGGTCACTCGATGTCTGATGCACAATTGTATCGTTCTAAAGACGAAGTCGAAGAATACAAAAAAATAGATCCGATTACACAAGTTCTTGATGTAATTAAAGATCAAAAATATGCCACCGATTCAGAAATCGAAGCCATTGACCAAAGAGTAAAAGACTTGGTTGAAGAATGCGCGACTTTTGCTGAAGAATCTGCTTTCCCCGAAATACAACAATTGTACGACGTGGTTTACGAACAAGAAAACTATCCATTTATTCCCCACAAACTATAATTAATTATGGCAAAAATTATCACGATGCCACGCTTGAGTGATACTATGACCGAAGGCGTTGTAGCGAAATGGCTTAAGAAAGTGGGCGACAAAATAAACGAAGGCGATATCTTGGCTGAAATCGAAACCGACAAAGCTACGATGGAATTTGAATCTTTCAATTCCGGAACTTTATTGCACATCGGAATTCAAGAAGGCGAATCTGCTCCGGTGGATTCTCTATTGGCAATTATCGGAAGTGAAGGAGAAGACATTACACCACTACTTCATTTGGGAAAATCAACCAATAAAGTAGAAGCTCCAAAAACTGAAGTGGCTCCAACTGCTGACTCGAGCGATAGCGAACAGGCGAAGCAAACAAAAACTGAAGAAGTAAAAGTGGAGGCTCCAACCGAAGAAAAAAAATCTGACGCTGCTCCTGCTCCATCAGCATCTTTACCAAAAGGAGTTATCGTAGTAACCATGCCGCGTTTGAGCGACACCATGACCGACGGAACCGTTGCCACTTGGCTTAAAAAAGTAGGCGATACCATTGCTGAAGGGGATATTCTAGCGGAAATCGAAACCGATAAAGCTACGATGGAATTCGAATCGTTCAATGCCGGAACCTTATTATTCGTTGGTGTGAATGAAGGAGAAACTGCTCCAGTTGATAGTGTTTTAGCCATCATCGGGCCAGCCGGAACTGACATTGCTGGCATTGCTGAAAACTATAAAAAAGGTGGCGCTGCTCCGGCTCTTGTCGCCAAAGAAGAAGCAAAAACTGAAACATCTAATGAAAAATCTGATGAACCCATTCAAGTGGTTTCTGATGGAAAGAGAATTTTTATTTCACCTTTAGCCAAAAAAATTGCTGAAGAAAAAGGAATCAATATCGCACAAGTGAAAGGTTCAGGAGAAAACGGACGTATCGTCAAAAGCGATATCGAAAACTTTACACCATCCACAGCAGCAAGTACTCCACAAGCAGAAAGCCAATCGGCTCCATCTCAAGAAGCTGCTGCTCCGGCAGTAAGACCTTTTGTTCCTGCAGGCGAAACATTCACAGAAGAAATCAAAAATTCGCAAATGCGTAAAATCATTGCGAAACGTTTGTCTGAATCGATATTCACAGCACCACATTTCTACTTAACGATTGAAGTAGCGATGGATGAAGCCATGAGATCAAGAGCCACCATCAATACCATTCCCGATACGAAAGTATCATTCAACGACATGGTGATTAAAGCTTGCGCGATGGCACTCAAAAAACATCCGAAAGTCAATTCACAATGGAGAGAAGATGCTATTATCATCAACCACCACGTCAATATTGGCGTAGCTGTTGCCGTTGAAGACGGATTAGTAGTTCCAGTATTGCGATTCGCTGACCAAATGAGTTTGTCTCAAATCGGCGGCAACGTAAAAGATGTAGCGGGAAGAGCCAAAACGAAAAAATTACAGCCTGCCGAAATGGAAGGCAGTACCTTCACGGTTTCTAATTTAGGAATGTTTGGTATTTCAGAATTCACTTCAATCATCAACCAACCGAATTCTGCAATATTATCTGTTGGTGCGATCGAAGAAAAACCAGTCGTAAGAAACGGGCAAATCGTTGTTGGCAATACGATGAAAGTAACATTAGCCTGCGATCACAGAACCGTTGACGGCGCAACAGGAGCACAATTCCTGCAAACTTTAAGACAGTATTTGGAGAATCCGGTAACCATGTTAGCATAATATTCAAATCATAATAATACAAATCCCGTTTTGAAAATTTCAGAGCGGGATTTTTTTTGATAGCTAATCAACTTTCTTAAAAACTTTGCGTCTCTGCGACTTTGCGAGATTTATATTTTCTCGCAGAGTCGCAGAGACGCAAAGAAATGTTATAGCATCAACACTTGCTGCATATTTTTACTACTTTTGAAATCCATAAAAATATTGAAAATGAAAAACTACTTATTACTTGCGTTATTCCTAATTATCATAGCTTGTCAGAAAAAAGAAGCTACAGAAAAACCTGCAACTGTCAAAGACGAACATTCATTTTCAAAACCCGATGTAGCAGTTGCCAAACATCTCGATCTGGATATTAAAGTTGATTTTGACACGCAAACCATTTCGGGAAAAGCCTCTTGGACGATTGACAACATCAGCAAAGGAAACGAAATTATCTTCGACGAAAATACATTGACCATTTCCAAAGTAACTTTAGGCGATGATGAAAAAGAAACCCAGTTTGAACTTGGAGATGAAGTCGAATTTCATGGCAAACCATTACATATTACCATTGACTCGAATACGACCAAAGTCAATATCTATTACGCAACCACCAAAGATGCTGTATCCTTACAATGGCTAACACCACAACAAACAGCCGACAAAAAGAAACCGTTTTTATTCTCACAAGGCGAAAGCATTTGGTCACGAACTTGGATTCCGTGCCAAGATTCACCGGGTATTCGATTTACTTACAACGCTAAAGTCACCGTTCCTAAAGATTTGATGGCGGTCATGAGTGCTGTCAATCCGCAGCAAAAAAACGATACCGGAATTTATACATTCAAACAAGACAAAGCGATTCCTTCTTATTTGATGGCGATTGCTGTTGGTGATTTGGGTTTCAAATCGATTGACAAACGCACCGGTGTTTATGCCGAACAATCCGTATTAGACAAAGCCGCTTGGGAATTTGGCGAACTTGGAAGAATGGTTTATGCAGCAGAAAAACTTTTCGGTCCATACCGTTGGGGAAGATATGATGTTTTGGTGCTACCTCCGAGTTTCCCTTATGGTGGTATGGAAAATCCGAATCTGACATTTCTAACTCCAGGTGTTTTAGCTGGTGACCGATCTTTGACCAGTTTGCTGGCACATGAACTCGGACACAGCTGGAGCGGCAACTTAGTAACCAACGCCACTTGGGATGATATTTGGCTTAATGAAGGTTTCACAACTTACGTTGAACACCGCATTGGTGAAGCAGTATTCGGAATCAAAGAAGCGAAAATGCAAGATATTTTGAGTAGAAAATCACTCTATGATAATATGGCGGAATATGGCGACAACAATCCGGATACGAAACTCAAAGTCGATCTTAAAGGAAAAAATCCTGATGATGGACTAAGCTATATTCCTTATGAAAAAGGTTATGCTTTTCTTCAGACGGTTGAACAAGCAGTCGGTCGTGAAAAATTTGATGCTTTTCTAAAAGAGTATTTCAACAGCCATGCTTTTCAATCGATTACGACGGAAGATTTCGTGCAGTATTTCAATGACCATCTGGTTAAAAATGACAAAGCGCTTGCGGAAAAAATACAATTGAATGATTGGGTGTATACCTCAAAAATTCCATCGAATATCATCATACCGGTTTCTGAAGATTTCAATACCATCGACAGTATTCAAAAGCATTGGCGCAAAACCGGCATTGCAGGATTGAGTCAAAAAATAAAATCGACGAATGAGAAACAACATTTCATTGATTACCTGCCAAAAGACATCACCGAAAAAGAAATGACAGCGATTGATGCGGAATTCCATTTCACCCAAGGTGGCAACTTTGTCATCAAGCGTCAATGGTTTGTGATTGCGATTCGCCAACAATACAAACCGGCTTATTCTGCTATAGAACAGTTTATGATTGCCACGAGCCGCACGGGTTCTTTACAAACGCTTTATAAAGAAATGGTCAAAACACCTGAAGGAAAAATTTGGGCGAAAAGCATTTTTGAAAAAGCGAAATCGGGGTATCATTTGACGACGGTTCAGGATTTGCAAAAAACCATCAACTAAATAGTTAGGGAAAATTGTCCATCACATAGCGTAAAATCTCCATTTTAAAGTGATAAGAAACGATGCAACTTTGTACCGTCAATAAGACATCACTTAAAAAACTAAAAAAAATGACACGTTTACAACCACTCGATCCCGAAACAGCAACCGGAAAAACAAAAGAATTGTTCAACGCCGTGCAAGGCAAATTAGGAGCTGTACCTAACATGATGCGCACGATGGCCAACTCGCCAGCCGTTTTAGAAGGCTACCTAAATCTAAGCGGTGCATTAAGCCATGGTGCTTTGAATGCTCGAACAGGTGAATTATTAGCTTTGGCTATTGGAGAAAGCAATTCCTGTGATTACTGTTTATCAGCGCACAGTTATATTGGTGAAAAATTATTAAAAACAGACCCTGCAGTAATTGAAGCCGCGCGTTTTGGAAATTCTGAAGATTCAAAAACCAAAACTATTTTACATTTTGCCAAAACATTGGTTTCAAAAAATGGTTTGGTCAACAATGAAGATGTGGATAATGCAAAATCAGCCGGAATTACCGAGGGTGAAATTGCTGAAATTGTGGCTCACGTTGCCTTGAATGTATTAACCAATTATTTCAACAACACCGCCAATACAGAAATCGATTTTCCGAAAGTTACTGCCTTAGCCAACTAAAAAATAATAAAGGCAACTCTTCAAATTGGGTTGCCTTTTTAATTCTATAGCCATTAAAAAACGAAAAACAATTATAATATCTTTGTTATATGACTTCACCCAACGCCTATACGATCACCAATTCACAGAACGGAAACCTCGCTTTCAAGCTGTTTCATTTTTCAGACAACAACCATTACGACCATTTGCAACGCAACAATTACTACTCGCTGATTTGGGTTAAAAAAGGGAAAGGGAAAGTCAAAGCCGATTTTGCAGAACATCATTTTGAAGAAAATTCGTTGTTGGCCTTTTCGCCATACCAACCTTTCATGATATGCACAGCGGAAAATATTGAAGGTATTGCGATTCATTTTCATCCCGATTTCTATTGCATTCACATGCATCAAAAGGAAGTTTCTTGCAACGGTGTTTTGTTCAATAACATCTACCAACCGCCATTCACGCAAATTTCAGAAAGTGCCACAGACACCTTCAACATGGTCATTGAACAAATGAAAAATGAAATGCAAAACGCTGGAATTGCTCAATATGAATTGTTGATTTCGTATCTCAAAATATTGCTGATTACTGCTTCAAGGTTAAAAGCAGAACAACTGCTAGAAGCTACCAACAATACTAATGACACTAAAGAACCTTTCATTCTTCAGAATCTCAAAGACGCGATTGAACTCAACTTCAAAACCAAACACGCGCCAAGTCATTATGCCGATTTGCTCAATATTTCTGCAAAGGCATTGGCAAAACTTTCGAAGACACATTTCAACAAAACGCTCACCGATCTGATTTCAGAGCGCATCATCATCGAAGCCAAGCGTGAACTCTATCTAACCAACAAAGCCGTAAAGGAAATCGCATACGAATTGGGTTATGACGACGAGCATTACTTCAGTCGATTTTTCAAAACCAATGCTGATATTTCGCCACAAGGTTACCGCGAAACGGTAGGATTTGCTAAAGCAACGCCACTCACTGGAATTTAGAATTTTTTTTGGGGCGTGCCGGCGCAAGAGCATTTGATTTTCTAAAGAGCATCATGGGCGCCGTCGGGCTATACACTCCCAATCTTTGTCGCCGAACGACGGCAACAAAGGATTTCCGCTACTATCCCTCACGCAAACATTATTCAGCATTTAATCTTTGATGCAACGAACAGACATACCATCTTGTACTATAGCATCATTTCTTGATGTTACCTGATAAGCTGCATATATTGATAATGACCATGCTGCATAATTTATCGTTGGACCAGATGAAGTACTTGACCAAAATCGGCTCGTATCGCCAATAAAATAAAAACCTCCCCCATTATTGGCTCTTTCTCCGGCACCTACACCTGAAAAACCGCTACTATTGGTTGCTCCGACATTTGGAAGGCTCCAAGTCCTAGTTGTTTTCATCTTGCCACCGGCTACAGGTACACCTCCTAAACAAGTCGTTAATGCGGTCCATTCATCATCACTAGGCACATGCCACCCAACTGGCGCCAATCCTCTTGGGTCATTAACTGCGAACCAATTATATAATTTGCCATAAACAATTCCGTTTGCCGTATTGTTTGCATAATAACACCAAGCTCCAGTAGTAAGGTTTGACCATTGTGTTGGGTTTGTTACTTGTGGTATCGGGTCTCCATTTCTATAACGGCTGACATTTAAGTTTTTCGTCATCCAAATTTGTGTACCGATTTGCAATTCATTAGCCATAATCGGCACTGTTGGTCTTGAAGCCACTTGGGTTTGTGTTTTGTTTTCTTCGTCAGAACACGAAGTTATACCCATTACTAAAACTAAAAGTGAGGTTATGGTGAAGCAGTATTTTTTCATGGCAATGTTTTTTAAACTTTCATAAAAGTAAGAATTATAATTACAAACGCAACTTGCTATTTTTCCCTTTGTGCC
>NZ_JANOBI010000009.1:0-58369 GCF_031411595.1 Flavobacterium sp.
ACTAGAACCTTGATTCAATTTCACAGAATTCATCGTGCTTCCACCGATGTAATAGCTCTCAACAAATAATGTCAAGTTTACTATTTTTCCAGTAGCACATGGATTCGTTGGATTCAATGTTGCATTAGTGTCATCACAGTCATCATTGGTTGTTGAATAACCAGTTGGTGTTGTTAAACCTGAACAAACAGATGCTGTAGCTGAACTACCATAAGTATCGCCATCGGCATCTACATAGAAAGTAGCGAATTGATAGATATTGATATTGGTATCATTGCAATCAGTATTTGTAGCAGAATAACCTGCCACAGGTGGTGTCGTTGCATTTACAGCACATAATGATGTGGTTGTAGTTCCTGTTCCGTATCCATCGCCATCGCCATCCGTATAGAATGGGTATGAAGCATGTTTGGTAATATCGCCGTCATTACAATCTGTATTATCAGTTACGAATCCTGATGGAGCGCCTGTACAAGTGGTTTGACTAACCGCCGGATTTCCATAAGTATCAGTATCTACATCTGCGTAATAAGTAACATTAGCAGCAATACCTGTAATAAAAACAATGTTATTGGATTCTACAACCAAAGAAGATGATGCATCAGCACGTTCTACCAAAGTAATTGTCAATAATTGAAAATTAGCAGATAATGGTAATGGGATAACAAAAGTAGCAGCACCAGTACCATCTGCAACAGTGGTCAAAATGTTTTGTGTAGTACCACCATTGATGTCATAGTATATTCTTGAAGCTACATTTGGAGTCAATCCACTCACATCAAAAGTACCATTAGCACCATCACAAACGGTAGCACCACTATAAGAAACAGAATCAAAAGTTGGTGGTGAAGCTATTGTAGTTACATGAATGACATTCGAATTTCCAGAGGTACTGTTAGTGCTAAACGCTCTAACTCGGTAATGATACTGTGTTAATTCTGCTAATCCGCTTACTAATTGAGACAATCCGTTTACTGATAAACCTTCGTATACTGTAAAACTTGGTGGTCTTCCTGTAACAATAATCGAATCGATACCGCTAGTTCCTGTTCCTGCAACAGTGGCTCCAGATACATTCGTATTGGATGTCATAATCCATCGCAATCTTACTGAAGTTTTATTATCGCAAGCAGCAGGTAAAGCTATGTCGCTTAAAACACCTGTTGTCCAGTTATTACCAACAGTTATAGTTGCTCCTGAAACATCGAACCAATTTGCTCCTGCATTCACACTATACTGCACTTTAAAATCTCTTGGTCCGGTTCCTGAAGAACGTTGTGCGGAAGATAATTTAAGATCAGAATATCCAGCAGTAGAGATATCAATTTGCCAATACTTTGTTCCGCTTCCTGAATCCCAAGTGGCTCCTGAAGCAGCGCTAGTTGTACTTGAAGAAATTGGTACATAGGTAATCGTTCCAACACCTCCTACTGTGGTTAATACTTTTCCGTTATTGGCTGAAATACCAGCATCGATTACCGCATCGTCAACAGCATTTGGAAAACTCCAATTGGCTACTGTAGTTAGTGCACCTAAGAAATTAGGGTTTGTACTTACATCTAATAAATACGATTCAGCACCAGGAACTGATTCCCAATTGGCGGTAAAACTATTACCTGTAATTGAAGTAGCCGCCGTAGCAACAGGTCCTGTAGTAAATCCTAAAGTGGTGAATGAAGATGAGCTTCCATAAGCAATTCCTGCTGCAGAAGCATCGGTAGCGTAGGCTCTTACATAATATAAAGTATTCGGTGATAAAGTGGTCAACGCTATAGGGAAACTACCTACTATTTGTGTAGCACTTGAAAAATCACTAAAAATACTATACTCTATTCCAGTTGCAGTAACAGCTGAACATCCTGCAACTGCCGTGCCTGCAATGGTAGCACCAACGGTAGTAATACTAGAAATCGCTCCTGTAGTTACTGTTACCGGTGTATTAATTCCAGTTCCTGTAGCAGTCACATTGAAAGCACTAGCTAAACCACCACCAGTAATGGCAACTGTACCACTAAAAGCACCTGTTGCACTTGGAGTAAGTTTTACCCAAACAACTTTACTTGTCATTGTTGGATTGGTATGAGAAACTGACAAAGGATTTGAATAGGTACCGTTTTGAGAAGTTGAAAAAGACAATTCTCCAGAAGAAGAAGCTACCGATAAATCAGAAGCATCTAAATAAAAGCCATTCAAGGTAAAACTCGTCGTGCCAAAATTATTGGTTCCAGTAGTACATACATTTCCAAAAGATGGCGCTGCACTAGTTAATGCTAAATTTGGATTTAAATCTTCTAAAGTAGCAATGGTTGTACTTGGACCAAAAGCGGTTTCCACTCCAGCACCATTTCTAGCTTTTATATCAAAGGTATAAGAAGTATTACTTGTCAAACCAGTCACAGTCAATGTTGTTAAAGAATTTTCCCATTGAGCAGCAGTTTGCCATACCGGATTAACCCCCAAAGTATTGTTGGCTTGCAAATAATAGGTATTGGCACCACTTACAACCCGAATTACAAATTGTGTATAAAAGTAATTCGGACTGGAAACTTCGTAGACAAATAGAACTAAAGATGAAGTTGTTTCGCCCGATAAAAAAGGAACAGTTACAGGAGTTGAAGCTGCCGTATAAAACGTTGCTACACTACCATATGAAGTCCCTTGAAGATTTGTTGCATATGCGTTATAATAATATTGAGTATCTCTTTGCAATACTCCTGATGGAACTGAAAAAGCGCCTGTTCCTGTTGAAGGGCTGCCATTAGCAATATTAGTTACACCAAATCCACCAATAGTCGGATTAGTATTGGCAGTAGGTACTGAAAATACTACTCCATTACCTGTTATTTGAGAACCAGCCGTTACGTTACCGCCTAGTGTGGCAGACAAATCATTAATTACTGCTGGTGGCGACGTCGTTGTTACTGTTGGTGGAGGAACCACCACTGTACCATAAATCGTCACGTCATCAATTCTAAACGTACCACTAGCAGCTGCAGCTCCTGCAACTAAATCTGAACGTTGATTTCCGTAAGGATACAATCTGAAGGTAATCGTTCCTGAAATCGGCGTGTTAAAATCCGTAAAATCCCAAGTCAATGTCGTAGCAGTTGTTGTAGTTAAAGCGGCATTACTCATCGAAGTTGATGTAGCAAACCCATCAGTACTGTAACGCACCTCCAATTGGTTTGGTGCAGTTCCACTACCAGAACGTAAGAAGGATAGTTTTGTTAGATTTAATCTATATCCGGTGGCAGCCGTAGCCGAAAATTCAATATAAGAAGTGTTTACTATACTAGACGTAACATTTAAAGTAGTTGAACTAAAGAAATTATTTAAATTAGAACAAGTTACTGTAGAACGTGTTGCCGCTGCACCAGTTGTATTTGCAGCAACTGTAGCCACATTTCCTTGTGTAGGGCAAGCCGAAGTTCCTGTGAATTGGTTCAAGTATAATGCAGTTTCTACGGTTCTAGTTTGAGCTACATCGGGTGCCGCTGCATAATTACTATTACCCGCTTGTTTAGCAGTAATTGTTACCGGACCTGAACCAACGACCGTCAATACATTCCCAGAAATGGTCGCTACATTCGTATCAGAACTTTCAAAAGTTACTGTCAATGCAGAAGAAGCCACGGCTGTTAAAGTAACTGTACCTGTCAAAGTATTTAAGGAAGGAATTGTATTAAATGTAATGGTTTGCGTCAATGCAGTAATTGTTGCATTGGCAACTGTTGGTTGTGAAAATGTATAATTTCCCGCTTTGGTCCCAGTAATAGAATACCCGGTTACAGTAACCGCTTGTGTACCTACATTCGATGTTGCGAAGTTTGCTACTGGCGTTCCTGCGATTGTTATGTTAGCTCCATCGCCATTGATAGGTGCCGGTGATAAAACTGGTGTACCTGTTAAAGTTGCGGTTGTTGTACCATCATAAGGTTTGTCTAATGCAGAAATACCATTTAATGTAATTGCTAATGGTGTTACAGTCAGGCTTTGTGTTTTATTGATTGCCGGATTGTGCGTAACATCGCCTGCTTGTGAAGCGGTAATGATAGTCGTTCCTGCTCCTACAATAACAGCTGTACTTCCAGAAATTGTTGCGACATTAGTATTCGAACTTATATATGTTATTGGATTACCACCCGGGTTATCCGATGTAGCCAACAAAGACACGCTTGTTGTGCCATAAGGAACCGAACTTAAAGCAGGGAAAGTAATCACTTGATCAATCAATGCCGAAGGATTAATGGTTGCATTCGCCACGGTCGGTTGACTTAGACTGTAGTTCGCAGCTTTAGTACCGCTGATAGAATATCCGGTAACCGTTACTGGCCATGTCCCTACCGCAGCTGAAGAAAAAGTCGCTGAAGGTGTTCCTCCTAGAACCACATCATCAGAAAACAAAACTCCATTTAATGTGGCTCCTCCTGTTAATGAAGCTGTATTATTACCATCAAACGTTTTATCTTGAGCTGACAATCCGGTAATCGTTAATCCTAAAGGCGTAACTGTATTACCCGAAGCAGAAGTCACAATATTAGCATTCGGTGCAGGGCTACTAGAAAGCACTACTGCATTTTGAGCATTATAACTAATAGCATTGGCATTGTTTTTTAAACGAACCAAAAAAGAAACACCACCTGCATTAGCTTCTGCGGCAGTATAAGTTGCTGTTGCTCCATAAGAAACTACATCATTTCTAGATACTTCAAATCCTGTTTGTGCAGTAGCTACTAAAGGATTGGTAAGTAAAGTTCCTGAAACAGGAAAAGTTTGTGAAGCCGAAGCTGTTCCATAGGTTGTTGAAAAAGCAGTTGCAGTAGCACCGCCATTGATTAAAGACGCAGAAGGTGCAATATCAGCCCAAGTATTTCCTACACGAAAAGCGTCGATAGACCCTGTAGGTGGTGTTCCTTGACGAATCGATACAGCGTTTAATGCTGTCGCATCGGTTCCTGCAGAAGTACTCTGTAATGGAGCCCCAGCTAATGCCTCTGTAGAAGCGAAAGCTGGTAACACCCATAAATCACAAGTGTCATTTGTCGTAGTACCTGTAATAAAAGTATATTTCACCACAACCATATAAGTGGTTGATAAATTATAATTGGTAGTGGCAACAACCGGCGTTCCTGCTTTACTGATACCAAATCGAATATTTGAACCACTTAGTTGTACTAAGACTCTAGCATTGAAAGTTCCTGAATTAAAATGTAAAATGTAATCATTTGAAGCAGTAGCTGCCGTGATACGAACCAAGCAGCTCATATAAACAGTTCCTGAAGTTTGTGATGTAAAAGTTCTGTTATGATCTCCCACACCAGAGGAGCTAATTGTGGCCCCACCTCCAACTCCAGAACCAGCATGGCCTGAGAAAGTCAATCCTGTAGTGGAATATTGTACATAGTTACTGGTTCCGCTATGCGCTGCCCAATTTGGCGACGCAATGGTCTGTAGATTTCCGGCAGTAGCACCATAACTAAAATCCTCTGTCAGCAACAACTGTGAATACCCTTTCCCGGATCCACAAAGCAACAGCAAAGCGACACACCAAAACATAAAAGTGTTTGCTTTCTTAAAAAGTAGCATATTTTTCATAAATAATTAAAATTGAGTTGCGACAAAAATATAGATTATTTATCTGAATGGAAGTAATTTATAGGAACTAATTGTTAATTTTTGTCAACATTTTTACTTAATCGACATAATCAGCGTTTTATCGATGGTAACGATAATTTAACACGAAAAATAAACGCGTTTGATTGTTAAAAAACAACATTATCAACAATTTAGCAACATTATAAAGTCGAAATATTAAAGAAAGTAACGCTAATTTAAGAATTCTTTACATTGTTAAAAAAGTTGTTCATACTAATATATATGCATTACATCGAAAATTGATTTCAATTCAAAATTTATTAATAATTTAGCCTGAAATTTAAAAGAAAAAATATGAAGACAAATTACAATGTATTAAAAATTGTTGCTATTGCTTTATTGTTTACTTGTAATTCTTGGGGACAAGCAACATTAGCTCAATGGAATTTTAACGGCGCAGATGCAGCTTCAATTCCTGGAGGAGGAAGTTCTCCTTTAGTTTCTGTTGGCGCTGGTACTGCAGCATTAATTGGTGGCTCTACCGGCACTTTTTCTGCTGGAAATGCTTCGGTAGGAACTACGGAAACTGAACCTACAGCTACAAATTTTGGATGGCAAACTGCAGGTTATGCACCGGCTGGAACAGATAATAAAATAAGAGGAGTTCAGTACAATGTAAGTTCAGTTGGACAAGCTGGTATTGTTTTAAAATTTGAACAACGTTTAAGCAACAGTGCAAGTAATACTTATGTAGTATTTTATACTGCTGACAGAACTGCTGCTACTCCAGTATGGGTTGAAGCTCAAACTTTTACATTTACACCAGCTGCAACAGGAACTGGCGACACATGGTATAACGGAAGAACTGTTGATGTTTCCTCTATAACTTCTTTAGATAACAATCCGAATGTGGCTTTCAAAATCGTAAGTGCGTTTGATCCTATCGCAGGAGATTATGTGGCGGCTAGATCTAGTAATGTATATTCTGCTGGAACGGGAGGAACTGTTCGTTATGATATGGTAACAATAACAAGCAATGTGACATTAGGCGTTTCTCAATTTGAAGCGAATAAAAACGAATTCAAAATCTATCCAAACCCTGCTAATAAAGAAATCGTAACGTTCAATCAAACACAAGATATTGAAGTCTTTGATACTTTAGGAAAATTGGTTTTGAAAGCTAAAAACACGAATACTATCGATACTAAATCATTCCATTCAGGAGTTTATTTCATTAGAACCGGCTCTGGTTTGACTAGAAAATTAGTTGTAAGATAAACTTTCAATTATATATTAATAAAAAGGCACTTCTCAACAAAGTGCCTTTTTTATTTTAAAGATTTTAGTATTTAAATTTGCGCCTCTGCGTCTTTGCGAGAAGTATTAATCTCGCAAATACGCAGAGACGCAAAGTCACAAATGAAAGACAACAATTATTTCGTCTTAAAACATCTCCATAATCGCCTGAAACAAAGTCTCGTTTTTCAACGGTTTTGAAATGTAAAAATTCATCCCAATTTCTTTCACGCGGATTTTTGTCGTTTCCATAACATCGGCCGTTACGGCTATAATCGGAATATTTTTGTAGGCTTCTCCGGCTTCACCATTTCGAATGGCAATCGTCGCTTCATAACCATCCATAACTGGCATTTGCAAATCCATTAGAATAATATCAAAATGTTGTTGTTGCAATGCATCTAGTCCTTCTTGTCCATTGTTGGCAAATACCACGCTCGTGTTGAGCCATTTTTTGATAATCATTTTAATCACCATTTGATTAATAGCATTATCTTCTACTACTAAAATCGATTTTCCTTGCAAATCAAAAATAGTCGTATCAGCAACTACGGTTTCTTTTTTCTCAGGAACGACTACATCAAAATCGATCATAATTTTACAAGTCGTTCCAATGTTTTCAACGCTGTCGAATGTAATGGTTCCGTTTTGCATATCGACCAAAGTCTTTACGATGAATAGCCCGAGCCCGAGTCCACCGAATTTTCGTTTGTTGTCAATCGAATTTTGAGAAAACGAATCAAAAATACTGTTCATTTTTTCTTTTGGAATACCAACGCCCGAATCCGAAATCGTCAAAATCAAAGTCGCTCGGTCTTTTGATTTGATTTTTGCATCGATATTAAACTTCACAAAACCATGCGCCGTAAATTTAATCGCATTGCTCAATACATTATTAACAATCTGCACCAACCGCGTCACATCGCCCATCATATGCTCTGGAATATGATCAGCTTTCGAAAATTCGAACTCCAATCCTTGATCTTTCGCTCTGTTAACGGCGTTATTTTTTAAATGTTCCAATACTTTAACAGGTTCGAAATGCACACGTTCTAATTGTAATTCTCCTTTTTCAATTTTCGAAAAATCGAGAATATCATTCACCGAACTCAACAAACTATGCGATGAATACTTAATAATCTGACAGTTTTGTTTTAGTTTTTCATCGGCTACTTCTTTCGAAATAGCGTCGGTCAAATTTAAAATAGCATTTAATGGTGTGCGCAATTCATGACTGATGTTCGATAGAAAGTACGATTTCATATCATTCATTTCACCTAGACGAATCAAAGCCAATTGATTGAGTTGCTCTTTTTCATTTTTAAGATCTCGAATCAAATTCCCCATCGACAACGATAAGAAAATGATTTCTAAACCGGTTCCAAACTTCGAACTGTTTTGTGTGAAAAACGTATTGGGTACTTGTCCAAAATTATTCAAAATGAAGATCCCAAAGCCCAGAATCAGAAACAGAATACCAATACTAAAAAAAGCATCTATTGGCTTTCGATGCACATACAAATAAATCACCGAAGTGATGATTAAAATCAGAATCAACAGCCCAAGTACATTCGCCAAAGGATAACAAATTGCAAAAAGTGACGGAACAAAAATTATCGTCAATATGACTAAGAAAGCCAATGCATACAGCACATTAAACAAAACATAAATCAGGCGATTGTATTCTTTGATTTTTAAAAAAACTTCGCTGTATTTCCCCAATAAAATGCCCGCAATCATCGCAAATAATAACACCGCATGCAACGAAAACCAACCACTATTAGGCGTTACGATTTGATAGAAATAACCATCCAAAGCAAACTGCATTAAGCCAATAAACACAACATACAAACTATAGTATAGGAACGTTTTCTCTTTCAAACCAAAGAAAAAGAACAGGTAAAGAATCGCCGCCGTAGTTAGAATTCCGTAAAAAATTCCGAAGACCAATTGCTCATTGGCTGCCATTTCGATGAAGCTTTCTGAAGAACGAAGCATCATCGGTATTTTAATCACTTCGCCATCACTTTTGAGATGAAAAAACAACGTGATTTTTTCTTTCGGTTCTAAATCAATTTTAAAAACGGTTTTGCGATCTTGAAAACTTCTTTGAGAAAACCGCAATTGGTCACCACTGATTGATTTTGTAATTTTTCCAATGGAATCAATCGCATACATTTCAACCAAATCCGTTATTGGTCGAGCGGTTTCTAAATAATAATGCAAGTCCTTTGATGTCGCATTATCCAATTGCAATTTCGCCCAAAAATGATGATCTGTAAACCCCAAATCATCGTTTTCGGTTTTTAATGTCCATGATCGCAGTTTTGAATAATTCGCTTGAATGAATTCGATGTTGAATTGCTGTTGACCAACATCGGCAATCGTCGTATAAGGATGTAATGAAATCGAAGAAGGAACGGGCTGTTTGAATACGTATTGTGAATATCCAGCCGTAAAAAATAAAAAATAAAAAACAATAGAATACAAAAAAGAGTTATTTTGCTTCATAATTTAAATTACAATTAGTGGTATAGGTACCCAATATACTAAAGAAATTGAATATTGGTTTTTTTTTAACTTTTGTTGATTCATTTCAATCCTTCAATAATTATAATTTAAATTAAAAAATCGAATATTTTTAACTTCAAAAAACCATGAAACTTGTCTTCGCCACCAACAACGCCAACAAAATCAAAGAAGTTCAAGCATTGCTTCCGACCAGCATTGAAATTATTTCGTTAGACAGTATTGGATGTTTCGAAGATATACCGGAAACTGCTGACACCATTGAAGGCAATGCCATTCAGAAAGCGAATTACGTTACTAAAAAATATGGTTACGATTGTTTTGCTGATGACACAGGTCTGGAAGTGGAAGCATTAAATGGAGAACCCGGCGTATATTCCGCTCGTTATGCCGGCGCACAAAGAAATGCCGATGACAATATGAATTTATTGCTCGCAAACCTTCAAAACCAAAGCAACAGAAACGCACAATTTAAAACCGTTATCGCTTTAAATCTAAACGGAAAACAACATCTTTTCACAGGAATTGCAGGAGGCAAAATCACTTTAGAAAAAATTGGTAATCAAGGTTTTGGCTACGATCCGATTTTTCAACCTGATGGTTATTCAGAAACTTTCGCACAACTTTCAATTGAGCAAAAAGGACAAATCAGCCATCGCGGAAAAGCCACTCAGCAATTGATTACATTTCTGGAATTGTTAACATAAAATTGTTCAGAAAGCAGCATTTAGTGTTCAGAAAGAACAACTAATAACACGAGATACGAATCTTTAGAAAATAAAGTATTTGGCTACTTTTTCGATTCAGATTTCACAACCGAATTATCAATTCACGACTTTATTTTACTGACCACTAAATGCTGCTTGCTGAACACTATTTCTATGTTGTTGATTTTCAATAATTAATAAAATCCTAAATCTCATTTATCCATTAGATTATTCCATTTATTCGCCCTACTTTTGCACCGAATTTAAAAATAAATAATGAACAAATTTGAACAATTAGGATTGAGTGAGTCGCTACAACGTGCGATTATCGATCTAGGATTTGAGAATCCGACCGAAGTACAGGAAAAAGCGATTCCAATGCTATTGGAACAAGACACAGATTTAGTAGCGTTAGCCCAAACAGGAACTGGGAAAACCGCTGCATTTGGTTTCCCGCTAATCCAGAAAATTGATGCTAACAACAAAAATACACAAGCATTAATTTTATCCCCAACACGTGAGCTTTGCTTACAGATTACGAATGAGATTAAAAACTATTCGAAATACGAAAAAGGTATTAATGTCGTAGCCATCTATGGTGGTGCAAGCATTACAGAACAAGCAAGAGATATCAAAAGAGGCGCTCAAATCATTGTCGCAACTCCAGGTAGAATGCAGGATATGATCAACAGAGGTTTGGTCAATATCAAACAGATTGATTATTGTGTACTAGACGAAGCAGACGAAATGCTCAACATGGGATTCTATGAAGACATCGTTTCCATCTTATCTGACACACCCGAAGAAAAAAGCACTTGGCTTTTCTCAGCGACTATGCCTGCAGAAGTAGCGCGTATCGCGAAAAAATTCATGGAAAATCCACAGGAAATTACTGTTGGAGCAAAGAACTCAGGTTCAGCAACCGTTTCCCATGAATTTTATTTAGTGAATGCAAGAGACCGTTACGAAGCGTTGAAAAGATTGGCTGATGCGAATCCAGATATCTTCTCAGTAGTATTTTGCAGAACCAAAAGAGACACCCAACAAGTCGCTGAAAAGTTGATTGAAGATGGTTACAACGCCGCAGCTTTACACGGTGATTTATCGCAAGCACAACGTGACTCGGTAATGAAATCGTTCCGTGGAAGACAAATCCAAATGTTGGTGGCTACAGATGTTGCCGCACGTGGAATTGACGTTGATAACATTACGCACGTAGTGAATTATCAATTACCGGATGAAATCGAAACTTACAACCACCGTTCAGGCCGTACAGGTCGTGCCGGAAAATTAGGAACATCAATCGTGATTGTAACTAAAAGTGAGTTGCGCAAAATTTCATCAATCGAAAGAATCATCAAACAAAAATTCGAAGAGAAAACAATCCCATCTGGAATTGAAATCTGCGAAATTCAATTGTTGCACTTAGCCACTAAAATTAAAGATACCGAAGTTGATCACGAAATCGACAACTATCTTCCAGCCATTAATAATGTACTAGAAGGTTTGTCAAAAGAAGAATTGATTAAGAAAATGGTATCGGTAGAATTCAATCGATTCATCAATTACTACAAGAAAACGCGTGATTTATCTTCTCAATCTTCCGGCAGTGATCGTCGCGAAGGTCGTGAAGACAGAGAACCAAGAGAAAGCAACGGTGGCGCAGTGCGTTACTTCGTGAATATCGGTTCGAGAGACAATTTCGATTGGATGACATTGAAAGATTACCTAAAAGAAACTTTAGAATTAGGTCGTGACGATGTATACAAAGTCGATGTTAAAGAAGGTTTCTCTTTCTTCAATACCGATCCTGAATTCACCGATAAAGTAATGGAAACATTAAACAACGTAACTTTAGAAGGAAGACGCATCAACGTAGAAATTTCTAAAAATGACGGTGGCGGAAGACGTGATCACAACGGAAGAAGTTCCGGTGGCGGTTTCGGTGGTGAAAGAAAAAGCTTCGGTGGCGGAAGAAGTTCTGGTGGTGGCGGTTTCAGAAGCGACAGAAGTTCAGCTCCAAGAAGCGGCGGATTCGGACCAAGAAAAGAAGGTGGTTTTTCAGACAGAGCACCACGTGAAGGCGGTTTTGGCGGAAGAAGCGAATCAAGAAGTTCAGCTCCACCAAGACGTGAAGGTGGATTTTCATCCGATCGCGCTCCAAGAAGATCTGACGCTCCAAGAACAGAAGGTTTCTCAGACAGAGCACCACGCCGTTCTGAAGGTTCATCGGATGCTCCAAGAGAAAGAAGACCAAGAAAAAGCTAACACCTTTTGTTAATTTTCTTATAATTATAACAAAGACTACAAAATATCATTAGCCGTTTTATTACTTTTAAACTTTTAAAACTCTCTATGCGATATTTTGTAGTCTTCCTTTTTTTATTACTTTCCCATACCACTTTTTCACAAGTATCTGCCGATGATTCGAGAGTTTCAGGAACGATTACTAACGACAATACGAATCTTCCGATTTCGAATGTCAATATCATCAATCTCAATAAAGTAATTGGCGCCGTGTCGAATGACAAAGGTTATTTCGAACTCAACGTTAGCGTCAGCGATACACTATTATTTTCATACATCGGGTTTCAATCGTTGAAAATCAGAGTCACCAACGACTGGATTAAAAACAAAACCACCAAAATTCAGATGACCGAGAAAGCCATAGCGCTCGAAGAAATCATCATCCAACCTTATTATTTAACAGGTTATCTAGAAGTCGATTCGAAACTGATTCCATCACCGAACAATTACCGTTACAGCATTTCTGGCCTGCCTCAAGGCTACGAAGCCGGAGAATATTCTCCGAATGCTTTTGGCAATATATTGGGCTCAATGTTCAATCCAGCCGACGCTTTGTATAATTTCTTCGGGAAAAAATCAAAGGAACTCAAGCGGTTGAAACAAATCAAAAAAGACGAAACTGTTCGGAATCTACTAGAATCAAAATTCGATCGCGAAACACTAGCCACACTTTTAGGCATCGATAAAAAAGAAATTGCCGAAATCTTAGACCGCTGCAATTATTCGGAATCTTTCATCAAATCGGCCAACGATCTTCAAATTATGGATGCGATTAGCGGTTGTTATGAAGAATATAAAATATTGAAGAAGAAATAGTTGCTGAGGCTCTAAGGTTCTGAGGTGCTAAGGTTAGAAGTTTTTTTAGGAGCTATTTCCCGCTATCATTCCAATCTTGTCATTGGGAGCTTGCGCGGCAATCTCCCAATGACAAGGATTTTCCCTTCTATCGGGGCTAGGGCAATCGATATCAATTCACAATCCGAATACAAAACTAACTAACTTTACGACTCAGTAATTCAGCAACTCAGTAACTTTCTCAAAAACATGGAAATCCCAACAGCAATTCGCGCCCGACAACACGAAATTACTTCTGATTATTTAAACCAACTCGACAAACATCTATTGGATATCGTAGAAGGTCGCTCCACCAAAATGTTCGAAATCCGCAATATCGCTGATGCCATGCACATCCATCCCACGCATTTAAGCAATACCATTAAACTCACCACCGGAAACCATCCGTGTTTTTACTTCGAAAACAAAATACTTGAGATTGCGAAAACGATGCTCGAAAAAAACGAAGAAAGCATCAGCAACATAGCGGCAAGATTAACTTACGATCCATCCAACTTTACCAAGTTTTTCAAAAAATTCGCCCATACTACGCCAAAGCAATACCGCGAAGATTTCTTAAACCAACAAAGGCTCGAAAAATCGGAAGTACTCACCAAAAAAACTGAAGCTCTCACCATAATAGAATAGCATAACGGTCATAACTTTGCGTCATTAATTTAATCAAAATAAAATGACACAAAATAAAATTGCATTAGTCACAGGTGGCAGTCGTGGACTAGGGAAAGACATGGCACTAGCACTTTCCAAAAAAAACATCGATGTTATTCTGACTTACAACGCCAACAAAGCGGCAGCCGATGAAGTCGTAGCCACCATCAAAGCCAACGGGCAAAAAGCAGTAGCCTTACCTTTTGATGTAGGCGCAATCAGTTCGTATCCAAGTTTTTTAAATCAAGTTTTAAATACACTTCAAGAAAACTGGAACACCAACAAATTCGATTTCCTCATCAACAATGCTGGTGTTGGAGCGACGATTCCAATGGCAGATGTTACGGAAGAAGTTTTCGATAACTTGATGAACATCCATTACAAAGGGGTTTATTTCCTAACCCAAAAATCTTTAAATCACATCAACGATAATGGCGGCGTGATTTTTATTTCATCTGGAACAACAAGGTTTTGCGTACCGGGTTATTCCGTTTATTCTTCTTTGAAAGGTGCGGTTGAAGTATTGACAAAATACGTCGCTAAAGAATACGGACATCGTGGCATTCGTTGCAATATTGTGGCACCCGGACCAATAGAAACCGATTTTAATGGCGCTACAATTCGCAACAATCCACAGATGAAAACATTTCTTTCGGGTTTAAGTCCGTTAGGTCGTGTCGGAAATGCCGATGATATCGGAAGCGTAGTTGCTTTTCTGTGCACCGATGACGCCAAATGGATTAATGGTCAACGCGTTGAAGTTTCGGGTGGAATTAACATATGAGTTACTGAGTTGCTGAGTGCCTGAGTTACTGAGCTAGCTATCAGATATATAGAAGCCTGAATTTTTCATTAAAAATTCAGGCTTCAAACTTTTATTAGGAGAACTCAGAAACTCAGGCACTCAGCTACTTATTACGCTGCGCTCCATACAATTCGCATCGTAATACTTGCTCGGGTCAGCGACTTTCCTGAAAATACCGCGCCTCAATACGTTTAATATCCTTAATAGAACTTCGAGCCCATTCGAGGCGCTTTTCTAACATTTCGTCTTCAGTCAATGACCAAGCAATATCCGATTGGTGCAATCGGCTCATCAAATTCTGAATGATAATCGCAGCAGAAACCGAAATATTCAAACTTTCGGTAAAACCCACCATCGGGATTTTCAAAAAACCATCGGCTTCTTGTAGCACAGCTTCTGAAAGACCATCACGCTCTGTTCCGAAAAATAAAGCGCAAGGTTTAGAAATATCAAAATCATCGAGCATGCAATCATTCTCATGGGGTGTCGTCGCAATGATTTGGTAGTTCTTACTTTTTAGGTTTTCAATGCAAGCCGAGA
The DNA here is from genome assembly GCF_031411595.1 of Flavobacterium sp. Taxonomy (GTDB): domain Bacteria; phylum Bacteroidota; class Bacteroidia; order Flavobacteriales; family Flavobacteriaceae; genus Flavobacterium. The sequence goes on from NZ_JANOBI010000009.1 coordinate 15,283, forward strand.
TGCTTTCAAAGCGATTCACATCGACCCATTTCTGTGCACCCATCGCAATTTCCTTATCGATGCTTTTGCCGAATTTCTCTTCCACAACATTGAGTTGCTGAATACCAAAAACCTCACAACTGCGCATCACTGCACTCGTATTGTGCAATTGAAAAACATCTTCTATCGCCACGGTAAAATGGTTCGTGCGCATCGCCAATACTTTCAAAAATTTGGCTTTGCGGTTGTCGGTCAAAAAACCTTCGAGGTATTCTAAGTAAGTAAGGTCGGTCATTCGTATATAGTTTTGTCAAAAATAGTTTTTTTTTTGGATACGGCTGCGCCTCATAGACACGCTACGCTACAGACACGGCTGCGCCTTTAGACTCGCCCTGCGGGCTTTTAGATATTTACCCAGGATACATGTGTAGATTATAATGTCTAAAGGCGCAGCCGTGTCTAACAATCCAAAGCGTAGCGTGTCTAAAATCCTTATATTTATCCCATGAAAAAGAAACTCGTCATCTTATCTGGCGCCGGAATATCTGCAGAAAGCGGCATCAAAACATTTCGTGACAGCGACGGATTGTGGGAAGGCCATAACGTTATGGATGTTGCAACACCCCAAGGTTTTCAAAAAAATCCCGAATTGGTGCTCGATTTCTACAACCAACGGCGACGCCAATTGCACGAAGTAAAACCCAATCTCGGGCATCAAATCTTAGCGGAACTCGAAAGTGATTTTGATGTGCACATCATCACCCAAAACGTGGATAACCTTCACGAACAAGCAGGAAGTTCGAATGTGCTACACCTACATGGCGAATTATTCAAAGTGCGCTCGGTCAGAAACACGAACCACATTATCGATTGGGAGCATGATTTGATTCTGGGTGATGTTGACCAAAACGGGCACCAACTTCGGCCGCACATTGTTTGGTTTGGCGAACCGGTTCCGGCACTCGAACAAGCCATTCCACTAGTGCAGAAAGCGGCGATTCTGATTGTTATCGGTACTTCTTTACAGGTTTATCCAGCGGCTGGATTGCTCAATTATACGAGAGAAAATATTCCAATTTACTATATCGATCCACATCCGGCAACGATTTCGAATGCGCCTAATAATCTTAAAGTGATTGCAACTACAGGTTCTAATGGGATGAAGATTGTGGCGAAAGAACTTGCTAAACTAAAATAGATTTACACAAAAAATCAGGGCAATTCACGCTAAAGACATCAGATTATATATGAAATCATCAATCTGCGTACTGGTATTTTTAATCTCTCATTATTCCTTTGGGCAGAATGAAAAAATAAAAGATTTCGTATCCTATGCTTTCTTTGGTTACGACATTATGAATAAGCCTGAGAAAATTGAAAGTAGGTCTACACGCCCATTTGATTATGGTGCTGACCCTTATGATGAAAAAAACATCATTAAATTTAGTTCACATCCATTAGCCAAAGGCAATATTAAAGGGCAATACAACATCAAATATCTTTATGAAAAAGATTTGTTTGAAAATTATGGTGTGTACGAGCTTGATATGACTTTGGTCTTCGATAGTTACAAACCTGCTAAAGCAATGTTGGAGCAACTAAAAAAGATGTGCAGGATGAATGCCGAATTTAAAAATGAAAATCTTGGAAGGGAAAATGCGCCCAAAAGTGAGGAATGCATTTATGACTATGATGAAAAATTACAGTTGCCCAGAATTGTATTGCATTATAGCAGAGGACCGCATACAATCAGGATTCAGGTTTATACTTCTTACAATTTTAATAAGTTTAAAAAGTACACCAACAAATTGTGGTAAAGCGTAGTCAAGCCTAAACTGCATTTGGCAACGAAGCGTTCTTGTTTGCTTGTACCCTAGCCCCGATAGAAGGGAAAATCCTTGGCATTGCGTCGTAAGCATCAAACAGATTGCTTCACTTCGTTCGCAATGATAAGATTGGAATGATAGCGGGACCCGAGCTCCTAAAAGCGAATAGGCGAAGCAATCAGCTCCTAAAAATTTGAAAATCTAAAATCCGATTCCCGATAATTCTCGTTATCTTTGGGCTTTCCAAAAACAACACACTACAGACATGAATCCGCTACACGAACTCAACGCCGTTTCTCCTATTGACGGGCGATACAGAAGTAAAACCGAATCGCTTTCTGCTTATTTTTCTGAAGAAGCACTCATTAAATACCGCGTTTTGGTGGAAGTGGAATATTTTATTGCGCTTTGCGAATTGCCGTTGCCACAACTCCAAGATGTTCCTGTTGCCACTTTTGAAAGCTTGCGAAAAATCTATAAAGATTTCTCAACCAAAGACGCGCTCGAAATTAAGGAAACGGAAAAAACGACCAACCATGATGTGAAAGCCGTGGAATATTTCATCAAAAATAAGTTTGCAAAACTTAAACTGGATCCATACAAAGAATTCATTCATTTCGGATTGACTTCGCAAGACATTAATAATACTGCGATTCCGCTTTCGACTAAAGATGCTTTTCAGGAAATTTATCTCAAATCGCTGATTGCTTTAGTGAGCAAACTCAAAGATTTGGCTGACGATTGGAGCGATATTCCGATGCTCGCCAGAACGCACGGTCAACCGGCTTCTCCTACGCGACTTGGAAAAGAAATTGAAGTTTTCGTAGAACGCCTCGAGGAGCAAATGCGATTGTTGTTTAATGTTCCTTTTGCTGCTAAATTTGGTGGTGCGACGGGCAATTACAACGCGCATCATGTGGCTTATCCGCAAATCGATTGGCGCCAGTTTGGGAATAAGTTTGTGGAAGAAACTTTAGGTTTGCACCATTCTTTTCCAACGACACAGATTGAACATTACGATCATTTCGCGGCATTTTTCGATGCTTTGAAACGCATCAACACGATCATCATTGATTTGGATCGCGATATTTGGACTTATGTTTCGATGGATTATTTCAAACAGAAAATCAAAGCGGGTGAAATTGGTTCATCGGCTATGCCACATAAAGTCAATCCGATTGATTTTGAAAATTCGGAAGGAAATCTTGGTATTGCGAATGCTATATTTGAGCATCTTTCTGCGAAATTACCATTGTCGAGATTGCAACGCGATTTGACCGACAGTACCGTTTTGAGAAATATTGGTGTGCCTTTCGGTCATACGATTATTGCTTTTGAAGCGACATTGAAAGGATTGAATAAATTGTTGTTGAACGAGTCAAAATTTGCTGAAGATTTAGATAAAAATTGGGCGGTTGTCGCTGAAGCGATTCAAACGATTTTACGCCGTGAAGGGTATCCGAATCCTTATGAAGCTTTAAAAGGTTTGACGCGCACCAATACTACCATCGACAAGAAAGCGATTCACGATTTCATCGGAACTTTGGATGTTTCTAAAGCGATTAAGAAGGAATTATTGGCGATTAGTCCGAGTAATTATTTGGGGATTTAATCTTTCACAAACTTCACACTCGAACTTCCTTTATTCGAATTAATCTTCATCAAATAATTCCCGGTTTTCAAACTCGAAACATCGACTGATTTAGTTTGTTGCGCATTTGGAATTACTAAAACCAATTGTCCTAACGTGTTGTAAATATTGACAGAAGTAACTTCGATAGTTTTCTTCGTTTCAATATTCAAAATGTCTTTTACGGGATTTGGGTAGATTTTAAAATACTGCTCAAACGCAAAATCCTGATTGGCTAAAAGCGCAACAGTAGTTGTTGCATTATTGGTAATGATTGGAAAGTTATAATCGAAATAAATACTGGCTGTGTTGCTGAATGTATCACCGAGAACTAAGCTTGGTTTGGTTTTGATTTTAAACGCTACATAACCGTCGTTGTTCGCATCGTCAAAAGGCAGGTTGATGTTTTCGAAGATGAATTCGACTTTGTTGGTATTGGAAATTCTGGTTATAAACGGATGGCTTCCATCGATTGGAATTAGAGAATCGATATCGAATTTCTCCGTATCGATCATATCTTTTACTACGATATTTTCGGCGTTGGCGGTTCCTGTATTTTCGAATCGAATCATATAATGTACTTCTTTTCCAACCATTTCGGGCGTTATGACGTTTCCTTCTAGACAGGTTTTGTCATTCGGATCGAAGGAATTGACAACGGTTTGATTGAGTACAAAAGTATTGTCGTTTGTTATTTCATCAGTTAATGAACTGTTGATTGAAGCTGTGAAATTTAGAATATCACCACCATTAACCGATGGCACTTCCATAGGAGAATTGGCATTTAAAGTTACTGTAATTGCTCTGGTTTCAAAAGGTTGCAAATTGGAAAAATCCCAATTAAGATTATTAACAACTTGTGAAGAAACTGTTGGATTAGAAGTTACTAAATCTAAAACAGCATCATTAAAAACAAAACTGATGGTGCCGGATTGCGGTTGTGTTCCTTTGTTTTTGTAGGTGATTTTGTACTTCGCATCGAAACCCGGACGCGCTGTATTTACCGGAATAATTGCCATTTCTAAATCGTTATGAACTTCGTTTGCCGTAATGCAGAAATTCTGAGTAAATGGACTAGCATCCGCCGGAAATGTGACCGATAGCGTTGCTGGCGAAACATTAAAATAAGTCGCATTTTCTAATATGGGTGTTATCGTTTGCGTACCGGATTGAACAGGAATAGAATAATTTCCAAAATCATTAGATACAATCACACCAGTACTGTTGCCACTAGTTATCGAAAATTTAAAATTAGGAATTATAGCATCAGCCATGTCACAACCATTACTGTTTGCGTCGAATTTATTGTTTCCGTTAATGGTATAAAAAGTGCCGCCGGGAACAAACGAACAGTAAGAATTCACTTGAACCTGATTTTGCAAGCCCAGTGCATTAATTTTTTCCTGAATATGATCTTGTTCGCCTTCATCAACACAGATAAAAGAAAGGCTTGGGCAATTGGTGATGTTCAGTCTCAATGTACTCTGCGTCCATGCTTCTTGTGACCATTGCTCGAAACAATTAATGTTACCATAATTAAGTCCGTTTTTCATACTTAAAAAATTTAAGTTCGGACAATCAATAATCCTAACATTTCCCATCTCTTGTTCCTGCCAATGATAACGACAATAATTGAATCCCCTAAAATTTGTAAGATCAAAAGAAGAATTTGTCGAAGAATACGTAAGATTCCCTGGACTGGAAGCACCAAAAATCGCTTTATCAACAGGGTTATTCCCTAAAAAAATTATACTACCGCCGTTTGGCCAATAAAATGAAATATTCGTCAAATCCAACAAAGTGAATTGGTTATTTTGGAAATTAGCATACTTCAATTGCCCTGTTCCTGTTATTGAAGTGAGGGAAGTGAAGTTTAAGACGAGATCTTCAATAATAGAGCCATTCAAATCAAATGCTGTCAATGGATTGTAACTGCAATTCAGAGAAGTATAATCCCCACCATCAGCTGTAAAGGAGGTCAAGTTATTATAACTTAAATCAATCGTTGTTAAATATTCATATTCGAAAGGATCATAAGAATGATCATATAAGATGTCTACCGAACCACTTGTAAGCTGGTTGTGAGAAGCGCCAAAACTTCTCAATGTTATTGAATGATCAATCGAAATGGTTTGCAGTAAATTGTTACTACAATTCAAACCCTTCAATGAAGAATTACCATTACCAATCATAATATTTTGCAATACATTATTGCTACAATTCAACCATTTTAGGTTTGTAAAATAGGAAATTCCAGTAAGGTCAGCAATATTGCAATTTGAAATATCCAAATAACGAACTGGCTGTATTTCACTCACCTCAATTTCCCCATCATTATTAGCATCAATAATAATGGAAGTTTCAAGTTCGTAATCATAAAGACCACCCGGCTGAAGCAACTTCGCCTTAAAATTCGCATCGGGGAAATTAATAATCTGACCATAAGAAGTAAAGGAAATCAAGACCAACAAGGCAGCGTATATTTTTTTCATGATGATGTGATTTTAATTTGCTGACATAAAGCTAAAGAATTAAAATCGATGCGTTACATCGCCAATTAGAATACGAGGTGTTTGATTTAGAATTCGCATGCGATAAAACAAAAAAACCCGTATTACTAAGAGGCTTTAAACTTAATACTAAAATTATAACTTGATGAACTTCACACTCGAACTTTCTTTGTCTGAATTAATCTTCATCAAATAATTCCCGGTTTTCAAACTCGAAACATCCATAGATTTTGTCTGCTGTGCGTTTGGAATTACCAAAACCAATTGTCCTAAAGTATTGTAGATATTGACAGAAGTCACTTCAATAGTTTTCTTTGTTTCAATATTCAAAATGTCTTTTACGGGATTTGGGTAGATTTTGAAATACTGCTCAAACGCAAAATCTTGGTTGGCTAAAAGAGCAACAGTAGTTGTTGCATTATTGGTAATAATTGGAAAGTTATAATCAAAATAAATGCTTGCTGTGTTGCTGAATGTATCACCGAGAACTAAGCTTGGTTTGGTTTTGATTTTAAACGCTACGTAACCATCATTGTTTGCATCGTCAAAAGGCAGGTTGATGTTTTCGAAGATGAATTCGACTTTGATCGTGTTGGAAATTCTGGTTACAAACGAATGACTGCCATCGATTGGAATTAGAGAATTGATGTCGAATTTTTCCGTGTCGATCATATCTTTAACCACAATATTTTCAGCATTAGCAGTTCCGGTATTTTCGAATCGAATCATATAATGTACTTCTTTTCCGATCATTTCGGGTGTTATGACGTTTCCTTCTAGACAGGTTTTGTCATTCGGATCGAAGGAATTGACAACGGTTTGGTTGAGTACAAAAGTATTATCGTTTGGTGTTTCGTCGGTTAATGAACTGTTGATTGTGGTAGTGAAAATTAAACCATCTCCCCCATTAACCGGCGGTACTTCCGAAGGAGAATTGATATTTAAAGTTACTGTGATTTCTCTGATTTCAAAAGGCAGCAAATTGGTAAAGTTCCAATTGAGAGAATTGATAACTTGTGAAGCAACTAGCGGATTTGCATTTACGAAATCTAAAACAGCATCATTAAATACGAAACTAATGGTGCCGGATTGTGTTTGGGTTCCTTTGTTTTTGTAAATGATTTTATATCTGGAATCGAAGCCTGGTCTCGCAATGTCAATTGGAAGCATGGCTATTTCTAAATCATTATAGACTCCATTAGCTGTAATGCAAAAATCCTGAAGGAATGGACTAGCGCCCGGAAAGCTTACAGAGAAGTTAGTGGGTTGCAAATTAAAGTATGTCGGATTTTCTACTGAAACAGTCACATTCTGTGTTCCTTGCTGTACATCATAATGATAGCTCCCTGTGTGGTCGGCAATTAGGCTACCTGAATTTACCCCATCTGTGAATGACAATTTTAAATTTGGAAAATTCACATCCAATCCATTACAACCATTATTATCACTGTCATATCTACCGTTTCCACTGATGGTGTAAAAAGTTCCGCCAGGGGTGAAACTACAATAACTGTTTACATGACAACTGGTATAGCCATAAGTGAGTATTTTACTTTGAATGGAAGCGACCTGTCCTTCATCTGCGCAAATATATTCGAGATTCGGATTGCCTGAAAATGTAAAAAAGCTTTCATCTTTACCGTTTTTAGCCATTAAGGTGGTTAACTGACTATTATTGTTGCAATATAAAGTTCCTAACTTTGTACATTGATTTACGTCAAGATTAGTTAGCAGATTACCTGAGCATGATAAAGTTTCAAGATTGGGCAACAGACTGACCTGCAAATTTGAAATTGGATTGTTATCACAAATCAAGGTTTTCAAATTGGGCTTATTACTTAAATCTAAAGTAGCAATTTGGTTGTTCCAACAATTGAAATTATTTAAAAAAATTAATCCTGTTAAATCGAAACTCGAAATCTGACAAGATTGAAAATCAATCAATTTAAGTTTAACCAACCCATTTACGCTTAATGCCGAAAGTGGGTTTTGCCCACAGTGCAAGTATTCAAGATTCGTTAATCCGGTTAAGTTTAAGCTTGGAATTAAATTATAATTACAGTTCAAGCTAATCAGTTGAGTCAGTCCGGTTAAGTCTAAACTTGTAAGCAGGTTGTTTCCACAAGATAGTGTTTGAAGATTTGAAAAACCTGTAATATCCAAACTCGAAAGTTGATTACTGTCACAACCCAATTCTATAAGATTTATTAACCCATTCACATTGAGACTTTGCAAATTGCAGGTATAACATTGCAATTTCTGAAGATTCGGCAACCCGCCTACATTTAAGGAAGTAAGTTGTTGGTTTGCATTGCAATAAAGTTCTTTAAGATTGGACAATGCACTTACATTTAAACTCGTCAATTGATTTTGGCTACAATCTAAAATTTCAAGATGAGTCAACATGCTCACATCCAAATTCGTCAGCTGGTTTATTTTACAACCCAATTGACGAAGATTCGGCAAACCACTTAAGTTCAATGCTGCTAACTGATTATAGGCACATTCTACTCTAGTCAAGCTGCTTAAATTACCAAATGTAATATTTGTAAGTTGGTTTTGGCCACAGAAAAACCATCCAAGACTCGACATACCGCTCACGTCTATACTTTGAAGATAATTGCCGCCGCAGAGGAAAGTACCCACATTCGTGAAATATTGAATTCCTGTTAAATCAGAAATATTCGAACTGGATATATCCAAATAATTTATAGCCGAAGCTTCACTCTGCTCGATTTCTTGATTGTTGTTAGCATCAAGCCCTAGAGCAATTAACTTCGCCTTAAAATTTGCATCCGGAAAATTAATAATCTGAGCATTCGCACTCATAAAAAGAAAAAGGAAGCCGGTTAAACAGGAAAATTGTTTCATTGGTTTTGGTTTAGCTTAGTAGTAAATATATAAAAACAATTAATACACAGTAATTTTCAACAAAAAAAGCCCCGTATCACTACGAGGCTTTTTACTATTCAGGAAGAAAAATTATTTTTTCTCTTTCTTTTCCATCTTCGCTTTCAAATCAGCCAAGATATCATTGTTATCTCCTAACGTTGCAGCAGGTGCATTGTTATTGTTGTTGTTAGAAACTGTTTCAGCAACCGCTTTCACGTTTTTCTCTTCTTCTTCACGGAAGATTGCCGTGTGTGAAGCTACAACTCTTTTGAATTCTTTGTTGAACTCGATTACTTTGAAATCAGCTACTTCGCCTTTTTTCAATTTCTTTCCGTCTTCTTTTTCAAGGTGACGTGTTGGAATGAAAGCAACGATATCATCACCAAATTCTACAGTAGCACCTTTGTCAACGATTTCAGAGATTGTTCCGTTGTGGATGGTTCCAACAGCGAAAGAATCTTCATACTGATCCCAAGGGTTAGCAGTCGTTTGTTTGTGACCTAAAGACAATTTACGGCCTTCAACATCCAATTCTAAAACAACCACGTCTAGTTTTTCACCAACGTTTACGAATTCAGATGGGTGTTTGATTTTCTTAGTCCAAGATAAGTCTGAGATGTAAATCAATCCGTCGATACCTTCTTCCAATTCTACGAAGATTCCGAAGTTGGTAAAGTTACGAACGATACCTGTATGTTTAGAACCTACTGGGTATTTCGCTGTAATATCAGTCCAAGGATCTTGCGACAATTGTTTGATACCTAATGACATTTTACGGTCATCTCTATCTAAAGTAAGGATTACTGCTTCCACAACATCACCCACTTTTACGAAATCTTGAGCCGAACGCAAGTGCGTAGACCATGACATTTCAGAAACGTGAATCAAACCTTCAACACCTTCAGCTACTTCGATGAAAGCACCGTAATCAGCGATTACTACTACTTTACCTTTCACTTTGTCTCCTACTGCCAATTTAGCATCAAGAGCATCCCAAGGGTGAGCGTTCAATTGTTTTAATCCTAATTGGATTCTTGTTTTCTCATCATCGAAATCAAGAATTACCACGTTTAATTTTTGGTCTAATTCCAATACTTCACTTGGATGGTTGATTCTGCTCCAAGATAAATCAGTAATGTGGATCAATCCGTCAACACCACCTAAGTCGATGAACACACCATAAGAAGTAATGTTTTTAACAACACCTTCCAATACTTGTCCTTTTTGCAATTGACCGATGATTTCTTTTTTCTGTACTTCGATGTCCGCTTCGATCAACGCTTTGTGCGATACGACAACGTTTTTGAATTCGTGGTTGATTTTCACCACTTTGAATTCCATCATTTTATTAACGTAAACATCATAGTCACGGATTGGTTTCACATCAATTTGTGAACCTGGTAAGAACGCTTCGATTCCGAAAACGTCTACGATCATACCGCCTTTAGTTCTGCATTTTACGAAACCGTTTACGATTTCACCTGTCTCATTAGCAGCGATAACACGATCCCATGATTTGATTGTTCTTGCTTTTCTGTGCGATAATACCAATTGACCTGTTTTGTCCTCACGAACATCAATCAATACTTCTACTTTGTCTCCAACTTTAAGGCTTGGATTGTAACGGAACTCATTCAAAGAAATAACACCTTCCGATTTCGCGTTGATGTCAACGATAACGTCACGGTCAGTAATTCTGACAACAACACCTTCTACTACTTCTTCTTGATCCGTATCGATAAAAGTTTTCGATACCAATGCTTCAAATTCTTGAAGGTTTTTCTCGTCTACGGCGTCAATTCCTTCTTGGAAATTGTGCCAGTTGAAATTCTCTAAAAATTCCGTTTGTGATTTTAATAATTCAGACATATGTTCTGATAAAAATTTGTATTCTGTTTACTTTGAGTTTCTTAGCGCGGATAAGAAAACAGAAGTTGTTTGATTTTTTTGTTAATTCCCTTTAGAAACACTTCTCCGCCAAAAGGTGGGCAAAAGTAAGGCTATTTTTTTGAAATGCAAACTTTTACGGTGAGAAATTTTGGTTAAAAGCAGTAAGTTTTAAAACGATATTTTTATCAGAAGCTGTTTCCCGCTATCCACTCCCAATCTTTTGCGCCGAACGCCGTCGCAAAAGGATTTCCGTTACTATCGGGGCTAGGGCAACCGAAAAGATTGTAAGACTGTAAGATTATAAGATGCCGTGTCTTAAAATCTTACAGTCTTACAGTCCATTAAAAAACCCGATACATTCGCACATATCGGGTTTTCATAAATAATTTTAAAGTTTATTTCTGAACCTCATCAAAATTCACCATCCAATGCACACCAAACTTATCGGCAAACATTCCAAAGTAAGCACCCCAAAAGGTTTTTTCCATCGGCATGATAACGTTTCCACCCGCAGAAAGTCCGTTAAAGAGTTTATCCGCTTCCGCTGTGCTTTCGGTATTGATAGAAACTGAGAAATTACCACCAAAAGCAGGAACATCGCCACTTTGACTTGTGCTGTCACTGCCCATGAGAACCGTGTTGCCGATTATCAATGAAACATGCATGATTCGTTCGCCTTCTTCAGCCGAAGGTGGCGGGCAATTCGGATCGTCTGATGGCGGCATGTCTTTGAATTTTCCGATAAAAGGAAACTCACCACCGAAAACTGATTGGTAAAATAAGAATGCCGCTTCACAATTTCCATTGAAAATTAGATAAGGATTTACTTGTGCCATTTTTTTAGATTTTAAGATTATAGGATTTTAAGACTGTAAGATTGTATAGGATCTGTCTTGTAATCTTACAATCCATTTAAAAAAGATATACTAATGACTTACATTTCCCACATCATTCGGATTGTGTTTGTGCTTGAACAATACCGCGAAAGCAACTGCAATCACCAAAGCATAAGCAGCAAAGGTCAGCCAGATGTTGTGCCAATCGCGTTGTCCGTCATGCGTGAAATAAGTATCGATAATCATTCCGCTGAGCAAGCCGCCGAAGAATGCACCGAATCCGTTCGACATCATCATAAACAAGCCTTGCGCAGAAGAACGAATTTTAGAATCGGTGGTAGTTTCCACAAATAATGAACCTGAAATATTGAAGAAATCGAACGCCATTCCGTAAACAATACACGACATGATAATCATCCACAAACCATCGACCGGATTTCCAAAAGCAAACAAACCGAAACGTAAAACCCAAGCCAACATCGAAATCAACATCACTTGCTTAATGCCAAATCGCTTTAAGAAAAACGGAATCGCTAGAATGAATAACGTCTCTGAAATCTGAGAAATCGACATGATAATCGTAGAATATTTCACCACAAACGAATCGGCATATTGAGGAACTTTGGCAAATTCAGACAAATACACATCGCCATACATATTGGTCAGTTGTAAAGCGGCACCCAAAAACATCGAGAACAAAAAGAACAAAGCCATTTTATAAGTTCCAAAAAGTTTGAAAGCCGTCAAGCCTAATTTTTCTGTCAATGAAGCGTCATCAGAAATTAGTTTTTGTGGCGGACATTTCGGTAAGGTGAATGAATAAATTCCTAAAACAAAAGCGGCAATCGCTGAGAAATAGAACATATTCGCTGAAGCTTTATTGCCTGATAAATTCGTAATCCACATGGCTACGATGAAACCAACCGTTCCCCAAACACGAATTGGCGGAAACACTTTCACTACATCGAATTTGTTGTTTTTCAAAATCGTATACGCCACCGAATTCGATAAAGAAATCGTCGGCATATAACAAATCATCGCCGCAAAAATGACATAATAAAAAGTCGTAGGATTATCAACCTGTGGAATATAAAGCAAAGCACAACCACTAAGTATATGAAGAATTCCGTATAGTTTTTCAGCATTCATCCATTTATCAGCGATAATACCCGTGAGAGCCGGCATAATGATCGAAGACAAACCTAAAGTGGAAAAAATCGCTCCGAATTCCGCACCGCTCCATTGTTTGGTACCGAACCAATAATTGGCTACTGTGATTAACCATGCACCCCAAACGAAGAATTGGAGGAAACTCATTATTGTCAATTTGAACTTGATACTCATCATTTTTTGTTTTGGTTTTTAATGTAAATAGAATGTAAATCTAACATTAAAAATGACAAAAGCAAAAAACTTACATCGTTTTCGTCACGTCTTCAACCAAGGCTAAAACCGCTTCAAATTGTTCTTCACGAGTTAAGTAGGAATTGTCGATTTCAATGGCGTCATCGGCAATCACCAAAGGAGAATCATCGCGATGCGTATCGATGTAATCGCGCTCTTGCACATTTTTGAGTACAGCTTCATACGGCACATTTTGCCCTTTGCTTTGCAGTTCATCAAAACGACGTTGCGCTCTGGTTTCGGGACTTGCCGTCATAAATATCTTGAGTTCCGCTTTTGGAAAAACGACAGTTCCGATATCGCGGCCATCCATGACGATGCCTTTGCCTTTGCCCATTTGTTGTTGCTGCTCGACCAATTTCGAACGCACTTCTGAAACCTCAGCAATTTTACTGACGAAGTTTGAAACTTCAATCGTTCGGATTTCTGATTCGACATTGGTTCCATTGAGATACATTTCTGCAAAACCCAAATCGGCATTGAAATGAAATTCAAGTTGAATGAATGGCAACCCATTGATCAAACTTTCTTTATCGAAAGATTCGGCATTGATGTAACCGTTTTGCATCGCAAAGTAAGTCACTGCACGATACATCGCACCGGTGTCCACATACACATAACCCAAATGCTTGGCCAGTTGTTTGGCTAAAGTACTTTTCCCTGTGGAAGAATAACCGTCGATGGCAATGGTGATTTTTTTCATATGGTAATGCCAAGAAGGCGTTAAGTCACAAAGCTTAATTGGTAATTCGTAATTTTTAATTTATAATTCCTGCTACTGTTCTTGGAAATTAATCGTCAATCCAAACAAACTCGTATTGGCTGCCAAAGTATATCGAGAATACGAATAATCAAATTTGAGGCGGCCCATTTTCAATCCGAATCCTAATGAAATTCCAGAGAAATTTCTTTGTTCTAACAAACGGAGTTCTTCGCCTCTTCTGAAATTGTATCCGACACGAAGATTGAATCCACGATCGGGAAACAATTCCGCTCCAAAAATAACATGACGCAAAGCATTATTGAAAAAGGACGTTTTTTCGGGTGTTGAACTGCCATCAATAGAATTCTCAGCGCGAGCAGGATTTGAAAAACTGACATTCCATTGTTGAAGATTTTCCAACGTAAGATGCCAACGAATCGGCACATTTTCAATTTGCTGTGAAATTCCGGCCATCACTTCCATCGGTAATTTTTCTTGAGTTCCGGCATAAGTGGTAAACTGCGTTCCTATGTTTCGGATTACAAAAGCATAATTAATCGCGTTATTTTCATCGATATAAATCATACCCAAATCGATTGCACCACCAAAAGAATTATACCTTTCTAAAACGGAATTGATCAGTTTGGCATTAGCACCAACATGCACATTGGTTTCAGGAATCGTATAAGCATAACCCGCAGACAATGCAATATCGCTTCCTGTAAAGCTCGATGTTGGCGTTCCGTTTTCGTCATAACCGTCAAATTTTCCGTAATTCACATAGTTGATTCCGGCGAAAAAAGTCTGCAAGTGTCGGTCATAAGTGTAGGCATATGCAGCGGTACCATAAGTAACTTCACCAAAGTAACTTCCATAATTCAGCGACATATGATTGTCCATTTCGGGATTAATCGTCGCAGGATTGAAATGCGCTTGATTGACATCCTGGTCGTATATCGTCAAGATTTTTCCACCCAAAGCGGATTGTCTTGGCGAAGTGACTAAATTCAAAAATTGGTATACCGACTGGCCTCCTACTTGACAGTATGCAAAAGTGCTACACAAAAAAAAAGCAAAATAAAAGAATGGTCGAATCATGTTGGCAATCGCTATTTCTGAATGTATAACGCAAATGCGAAGATATTATTTTTAATAAAAAAACGGCTCATTAAATGAACCGTTTTTTTTTATAGTTTTTTAGCGTTCTTGACATTCTGATCTGTGAGCGCATATTTTAATACATCACTCATTTCTTTGACGTAATGAAAAGTCAAACCGGCTATGTATTCTGGTTTAATTTCATCAATATCTTGTTTGTTTTCGTGACACATAATAATTTCTTTGATGTTGGCTCTTTTAGCCGCGAGAATTTTTTCTTTGATGCCACCAACCGGAAGCACTTTGCCTCGAAGTGTAATTTCTCCTGTCATGGCGATGCTTTTCTTCACGCGTTTTTGCGTAAATAAAGACACTAATGATGTCAACATGGCAATGCCTGCACTTGGCCCGTCTTTGGGCGTGGCGCCTTCGGGAACGTGCAAGTGAATGTTATACTTGGATAACATTTCCGAATCCAATCCTAACAATGACGCATTGGCTTTGATGTATTCTAATGCGATGGTTGCGGATTCTTTCATAACCGTTCCTAAATTTCCTGTAATGGTCATGTTGCCTTTTCCTGGTGAAAGCAATGATTCTATGAAAAGAATATCGCCGCCTACACTCGTCCAAGCCAACCCTGTCACTACACCTGCGACTTCGTTGTTTTCGGATTTGTCTCTTTCCATTCTTGGAACGCCAAGGATTCTAACGATATCTTCGTCGGTAATTTTTTTGTTGTAGTCTTCTTCCATGGCGACCGACTTGGCCACGTTGCGGATGACTTGGGCGATTTTAGTTTCTAAACCACGAACACCGGATTCGCGCGTGTAGCCTTCTACAATTTTCTCCAATTGTTTTTTGCCGATTGTGACATCTTTAGCCGTTAGTCCGTGCTCTTTCAATTGTTTTGGAAATAAATGCTGGCGTGCGATTTCGGTTTTTTCTTCAATCGTATAACCTGACATTTTAATGACTTCCATACGGTCTTTCAAAGCTGGTTGAATCGCTTGCATATTATTCGATGTTGCGATAAACATCACTTTCGATAAGTCATAACCCATTTCAAGGAAATTATCATAAAAAGCATTGTTCTGTTCGGGATCTAAAACTTCTAATAAAGCTGACGATGGATCGCCTTGATTGCTGTTCGATAGTTTATCGATTTCATCCAACACAAACACCGGATTGGAAGTTCCTGCTTTTTTCAAACTCTGAATAATTCTTCCAGGCATGGCACCGATATAGGTTTTACGATGTCCGCGTATTTCAGCTTCGTCGCGCAAACCACCTAATGAAATTCGAACATATTCTCTACCCAACGCTTCTGCGACCGATTTTCCAATCGAAGTTTTTCCAACGCCCGGAGGTCCGGCGAGGCAGATGATGGGCGACTTCATGTCTTTACGCAATTTCAAAACAGCCAAATGCTCGATCATTCTTTTCTTGACATCTTCGAGTCCGAAATGATCGCGATCTAATATTTTTTGCGCACGTTTTAAATCGAAATTGTCTTTGGAAAAATCATTCCACGGCAAATCTAAAATCAATTCAAGGTAATTTCTTTGAATGCCAAAATCTGGCGCTTGTGGATTCATGCGCTGCATTTTCGACAACTCTTTTTCAAAATGTTTTTGCGTTTTATCGTCCCATTTTTTCGTTTTGGCCTTCTGACGCATTTCGTCCATTTCTTCTTCTTGTGAAACGCCACCCAATTCTTCTTGGATGGTTTTCATTTGTTGATGCAAGAAATATTCGCGTTGTTGTTGGTCTAAATCGAAACGTACTTTCGATTGAATGTCATTTTTGAGTTCGAGTTTTTGCAACTCTACATTCATAAAACGCAAGGTTTCGAGCGCGCGTTCTTTTAAAGCGTTGATGGCTAATAAATTTTGTTTTTCACCAACGGTCAAATTCATATTCGACAAAACAAAATTGATCAGGAACGATTGACTTTCAATATTTTTTATGGCAAAAGTAGCTTCGGTAGGAATGTTTGGACTTTCCTTTATAATCTGAATCGCCAATTCTTTAATCGATTCTAAAATGGCTAAAAATTCCGAATCGTGTTGACCTGGTCGTTTTTCTTCGACTTCTTTGACCATCGCATTGAGGTATGGTTTTTCGGAAGTGACCGCGTCAATTTCGAAACGTTTTTTTCCTTGAAGGATTACTGTGATGTTTCCATCGGGCATTTTTAAAACCCGCAGAATTTTAGCAACGGTACCGATTTTATGAATATCGTTTTTGGTTGGATCCTCATCGGCTTCGTTTTTCTGAGCAACGACACCAATGATTTTATTGCCTGCATTAGCATCATTAATTAGTTTGATGGATTTATCGCGGCCGGCAGAAATCGGAATCACTACGCCGGGAAATAAGACTGTATTTCGCAAAGGCAAAATGGGTAATGAAGCAGGTAATTCTTCATTATTCATTTCCTCTTCGTCCTCCGGAGTCAATAGTGGAATTAACTCAGCATCGGTGTCGAATTCCTGTAATGACAAATTGTCAAAGGAAAATGGTTTATGATATGACATATAGTTTAGTAGGTCAAAATGACATTAAATTGGTACTTGGTTGAACAAATGTAGTAGAACTTAACAATAAGTTAATATAAAATCGATATACTACACATTAACTCGTTAGTTGTTTTAAAAAGTCAATTTTTGTGCCGTTAAACCGAAATGTCATGCTTTTGAAAGGTTGATTGTGGTTTAATAAAGAATGTGAGCAGCCAGTTTTTCAATGGTAATAACACCATCGATTTCTGTTTGAACTTGCACCGGACCATGATTTTTTGCGAACCAATACGTTGTAGTAGTTACGGTTGTTGGAAGGGTAAGACTGGTAGCCGTTTTTACTCTTTTTACAATAATAACATCATTGAATGTCCCTGACGGAACTGTAACACTCGCACCTCTTTCGAGTATTGTTGAAACAACTTCAACGCTTAAATCTTCCGGTGGTAAACCAATCGTAGTCGTGGTTTCGGTATACGTATTTGTCCAAGAACTATTGACGGGTAAATAATCTTTCAATATGATGGTTTCATTGCCTGATATTGTTGTGTCTGCGTCAGTATAGTCATCGTATCGATCAAAATAATCGCCAACTGCTGACTTTCTTATTCTTCTGATGGGCTCACCATCAATAAGTTGAAAAGTATAATAAGTATTGTCATTGATTACGTCAGTCGACACTATTTTCCATGGTTGCTGATTGACATTATCGACAGAAAAAATCCATTGATTCTGTTGCGCTCTTGGCCAGTATTCCTCTGTAGTAATCACACCAAGTGGAGGCACGGTTATAGGTCCAATCCAATTGCTGTATTGGTTTTCGAAGCATTGAGATCGTACATAAAAATCATATCCTGCTGTTTCTAATAATCCTGTAAAAATTTTAGATGGCGCATTAGAATATACTGTAGTTCCGGAGCCTAAAACAAATCCTGAATTTCCGTATTGTACTTGCCATGAATGTTGATCGCCATTGTCATCCCAAAGCACGGTAGCCATGGTTGTGTTGGTAGATCTCGTTGCGGTAACATTCGATGGATCACTACAAACCACATTAGTGTTTTCTATCGATGTTTGCGGATCAACAGGTTCGTCTTCACAAGAAATAAACAAAATGGAAACGGCGAACATCAATGCACGCAAGAAATTTATTGCCTTCATAAAAGAATTTTTAAACTATCTATTGACAACAAAGATATCTATTCCGATTTTCTAAATAAAATTTAATCTGGGTAAAGTAAAAAATATCACCCATAAAAAAACCGCATAATAGACGGTTTATTTTTTTAAGGTATGGCTACATCGAAAGTGCCACTGGAAATTATTGTAATTTCATCAAATTCATTGATGGCGTTAAAATAAAATGTGCCTTTAATTCTGGTTGCCGTTCGTTCGGTAACCGTAAGTGATCCATCAGTATTGATTTGTAATTCGGTGGGCAATGGTTTGAAAAATACAAATCTAAATTTATCGGTGGTTTCATTAGTATTGAAATATTCTGTTCCTACAACCGCGTCATTGCTGATATTGATTTCGATATCATTATTATTGACATCTGTTGCGATAATATATATAGAAGGCAAACCATATAATTGTGAATTAGGATTGACATTAATTGCTCCAACATCTACAAACTCAACGCCATCCATTAAAGCAAAAAACGAATTGTCATTCATAATACCAACCGGAGGAATAATCACCGGCCCGACCCAATTACTATTTTGATTGGCAGCACAATTAGAACGCACATAAACCTCATAACCCGCATCTGCCATTAAACCAGAAATGGTTTTTGTAGGCATAGATGAAGCCAAAATCGTTCCCGTACCCAACACAAATCCTGAAGCGCCATATTGCACTTGCCAAGAATTCACGCCGCCAACTGCCGCCCAAGTTATGGTAGCTGTAGTTTCGTCGGTAGCTGAACGAACGGCTGTTAAATTAGTAGGATCGGCGCAACTAGAAACACCTGAGCCTGGTGAAACCGGACCAACCCAATCGCTATACTGACCCGCAGCACATCGGGTTCTGATATAAAAATCATAATGTATCGTCGATACTAAACCACCTATAAGACTGCTTGCATTATTAAAATTGACAGTGGTTCCAGTGCCGAGTGAAAATCCTTGAATACCATATTGGATTTCCCATGCTCCGGTTCCTGAAGTTTTATCCCATTCAATTCTAACTTTATTGCCGTCAATAAATGGACTCACACTAAAAGAAAAAGGTTCGGCACATGGCGGTGGCGACTCTACTAATACTTGCGGGTCAACCGGTTCGTCATCGCAAGAAGAAAAAACAAATGTTGCAATTAAAGCGATGATAAGAATGAATTTATTTGCATTCATAATTTGAAATTTAAATTTTCGATAGCACAGACAAATATATTTAATCTAACTGCTAAATGAAATTTAATTTACTGAAATAAAACAATTATTAAAAATACAATCTGCTTTTAATGAATAAAAAAACCTGAATGTGTGATTCAGGTTTTATATAATATTGATATTCCGGTTTTAATCGAAATAAGAAGCATCTAAACCATAATTGAAAGTCCCGTTAGTGACTTGAAAAGTTCCTGCAGAAACGCCATCAACAATCTTTTCATAGCTGAATGTAAATGTTCCTTTGATTCTTTTTGTAGTTAAATTAAATTCGGTAACCGTAATAGTTCCTCCTATAATTTGATTGTATGTACTTACAGCTGAGCCCGGATTTGTGAGCATTTTTACTTGACAATAAAGTACATCTTCGAAATTATTGACCTCGGAAAGATCATACGTGCCGGCATGCCAAAGATTGTCCGGTATATACAAATCGATTTCACTCAAAGTATTCAAATTATCTGATGTATCTCCTTGAATCCATAAGTATCTAGGATCGCCAAGAGCAGCGCCATTATTCAAAACACTCACATCGCTTCCCGTTACAGAATAGAGATAAGGTTTCATACTATTAAACTGAGTTCCCGCAATATTAGCAGTCATCAATGCCGGAGTATTATCTACACCGCCTGAAACCGCAGCAATATTAATGGGTCCGAACCAAGCACTATTTTGTGAGGCTGAACAAATCGCACGAACATAAAAATCATACGAAGTTGCTGCTAAACCAGTTATCGTTTTTGAAGTTGTTGTAGCCGTTGCAGTTGTTCCTGAACCCACTGCAAAACCTACGTTTCCGTATTGAATTTCCCAAGAAGTTTCCGTTCCACCGGCATTCCAGGAGAGCAAGGCTTGTGTGTTAAGGCTTCGAACTGCGGTTAAACCCGTTGGTGTAGTACAACTTGTAGCTCCCACTGCATTAATCACAATAGGTCCAACCCAGTCACTATTTTGGTTGGCTGAACAATTCGACCGCACATAAACATTATAACTCGTTGTAGCTACCAAACCTGTAATTATTTTTGTAGGCGTTGATGAAGCCACTACAGTGCCGCTACCAAGTACAAAACCTGCCGCACCATATTGCACTTGCCATGAAGTTGCACTAGTATTAGCTGACCAAGTTACAGTAGCTTTGGTTGGATCTGTTGTAGAACGAATCGCAGTTATGCTGATAGGCTCTACGCAAACTTCAATACTGGAACCTGGAGAAACCGGGCCAACCCATTCGCTATGATCATTAGCATCGCATTTGGTGCGGATATAAAAATCGTAATTGGTTGTTGATACTAATCCGCCAATCAAGCTGCTTGTTGCTGTGAAATTCACAACCGTTCCGCTACCAATAGCAAACCCGTGCGTTCCGTATTGAATTTCCCATGCATCTCCGGAAGTTTTATCCCAATTGATGCTTACGGTATTTCCGTTGATGAATGCGCTTACATTTAAAAAGGAAGGCTCCGCACAACCAGTCGGTGTTTCGATTAATAATGCCGGATCTATTGGTTCAACATCGCCACCACAAGAAAAAAGTACAATGGAGAAAATAAAAAATAGGTATATTAATTTAAAATGCTTCATTTCGTTTATAATTTTAGCGCCAAATATAATTATTTAGCGCCATGAAAATTAGAAAAAAAAACATTATTTTTTCGAAACTGTAACATATCCAAATTCCTGTTGTCTTTGTTTTAAATCAAAATAAAATATTGAGTTTAGCCAACCAAAATATTGAAGACCTCATTGCACTTTGTAAACAAAAAAATCAAAAGGCAGAATTCGAAATATACAATCGTTATTGCAAAGCGATGTATAACGTGGCCTATCGTATTGTAAAGGATGAGCATTACGCCGAAGATGTCATGCAAGAAGGATTTTTGAAGGCTTTTTTGAAAATCAATGATTATCGTCAAGAAGTGGCTTTCGGAGCTTGGCTCAAAAGAATCATCATCAATTACAGTATTGATTTTTACAAAAAAAATAGTGCTTTTCGTCCCGATGAACTCGACAGAGTGTTGCACAAAGTGGAAGATGATACGTATCAAGATGCGGATATCGATTTCACAAAATTAAAAACCACACAAGTTTTAAATGCCATGCATAGCCTTAAAGACAATTACCGTATGGTTTTGACTTTGCACTTTATAGAAGGCTATGACCACGAAGAAATTACAGAAATATTAAATATCAGTCATGCCAATTGCAGAACTACAATCAGTAGAGCCAAAGAAAGTTTGCGAAAAGTATTGGTGACACTCAATTAAAATGACAAATAAAAAAGAATGTATGAAAAAGAACCATGACACGTTAGAAGACGTTTTTAAAAAGTTTGAACACCAATGGGATATTCAAGATTTGGATGACAATCATTACGATCGGTTTATCGCCAAACAATCCAGAAAAAGCAATGCTAAAAAGTACTGGTATGCGATGTCCGTTGCGGCTTCGATTGTGATTCTTATCGGTTGCTTTACTTTTTTGAATCACAATGAACCCGTTAAAAACTTATCATTGGCATCAAGAGAAACCCAACAAACGGATTCGATTTTCACTTGCATGATCAAAATGGAACTCGATAAAATCAAAGAAAAAAAATCGCCTGTCAATGAGAAAATCATTGCTGACGCTTTGGTTCAAATGAAAGTATTGGATGCTGATTATGAAAAAATCAAGCAAGAATTAATCAAAAATGGCGAAAACAAACAAATCATTTATGCGATGATTCGAAATTTGAAAACTCGAATTTCATTTCTCGAAAATGTCTTAGATCAAATCAATAACACCGACAAATTAATTACTACTACTGATGAAAAAACTATATAACTTATTGCTGCTAATATTGCCATTCATTATGATGGGCAATGAAATCGATTTAGGAAAATTTACCAAACAAAAGGAAATTAAAAAAGCCTATATCGTAAACTCCGATGCCGGAATATCGATCAAAAATTCGTACGGCAATGTGTATGTGACTACTTGGGATGAAGATAAAATTGAATTGAATATCGTAATCAAAGTCAGTGGCGACAACGAAAATTGGGTTCAAAAACGCATTGATGACATCGATGTTTCTATTGAAGCACTTAAGTCTTTGGTCACCGCAGAAACGATTCTCTCGAAATCATCGCGTTCGAATAATGGCAAGAACAACAGTTTCGAAATCAATTATACCATTAAAATTCCAAAGAATGGTTCGGTCAAAATCAATAATAAATACGGTTCGATTATCACGACTGATTTGTTTGCGAACACCAATTTGAACTGCGAATACGGGAAATTGTCTTTGGGTAAATTAAACGGAAACTCCAATGTAATTTCATTCGATTATTGCCAAAAATCAACCATAGAATTCCTCAAAAGCGGTTCTATTGATGCGGATTATTCTGGATTGACATTGAATGATTTTGGTAAATTAAACCTCAATGCAGATTATACCGATTGCACTATTGGCAACGGAAATGAAATCAAATACGACTGCAATTACGGTAAATTAAGTTTCGGAAATATCAGCACGATTGAAGGCAAAGGCGATTATTTGTCGATTCGTGTGAAGCAGATTTCGAATGCTTTAAGAATCAATACCGATTACAGTAAAATCACGATTGATGCGATCGATTCGAAAGCCAACAGCATCATTATCGACTCCGATTACACCGCAATTGATATAGGATTTGCCGCTGATTTTTATTTCAATTTCGATGTCAATCTTAAATATGCAAACCTCAAATACGACAGAGAATTCGAATTCAATTCAAAACAAGAAACAGCATTTGCCAAAAGCTATCAAGGGTTTTACAAGAAAAGCGGCTCGAATAAAATCATCATTCGTTCGGAATATGGCAACGTATCGTTAATTAAAAAATAGTTTCAATCATCAATAAATCAAAAAATCATGAGTAAAAAAACAACATTCATTTTAATGCTCTTGTGCTTTCCAGTTTTTATGAACGCACAATCGTATTCCAAATCAAAAATCAAAGGAAACGGCAACATGATTACCAAAAGCATCACTACGGCAAGTTATGATCAAATCAAGGTAAGCGGCTTTTTCGATGTGGAACTGGTGACTGGCGAAGAAGGAAAAATAACGTTGCAAGCCGAAGAAAATTTAGCCGATTATATTGAAATTAAAGTCGAAAACAACACGTTGAAAATGAGTGTTGAAAAAGGAGCATACATCGTTCCAAGCCACGGCAATAAAGTATTCATTACGGTTCCTTTTCAAAGTCTGACTGAAGTTTCGCTTGCAGGTTCCGGAGATATTAATTCTAAAAATACCATTACTGCGAATGAATTCAAATCGACGCTTTCAGGTTCTGGCGACGTTCATTTGGAAGTCAATGCCAAAGAAATCACAAGCGAAGTTTCAGGTTCAGGCGATCTTACTTTGAAAGGAAAGTCAGATGTTTTCAAATGCAACGTTGTGGGTTCCGGCGATTTGAATGCTGCTGCTTTAGAAAGTGCTACCGTGTATGCAAAAGTAACCGGTTCAGGTGATTGCAAAGTATATTGCACCAATAGTTTGGAAGCCAGAGTCATTGGTTCGGGCGACATTACTTATTCAGGCGATCCGAAGAAAAAAGATACGAAAGTCACCGGTTCGGGTGATATTTCAAAAAGTTAAATGAAAAAGGTTTTATTAATTCGAAAAGTGTTCTATTGATTTAGAGCACTTTTTTTTGGAATCCTGCGAAGCAAAATCACACCGATAATAAAAAAGACTGCGAGGAAAACAATGGCAAATCGTGGGCTTCCCGTAATTTGATCGATGATGCCATAAACACACATTCCGATGACAATTCCAATTTTTTCAGCCACATCAAAAAAACTAAAAAAGGAAGCGGTGTCTTCGGTTTCGGGTAATAATTTGGAATACGTGGATCGCGATAATGCTTGAATACCACCCATGACCAATCCGACAAACGCTGCCATGATATAGAAATGAATGGGTAATGTGATGAAATAGGCCAAGATGCATAAGACAATCCAAATGCAGTTGAGTACCATTAAAGTTGGAATGTTGCCGAATTTTGCTGAAGCTCTCGATGTCAATACTGCGCCAGCTATCGCAATGAGTTGAATCAATAAAATACAAATAATCAAACCTATCGTGCTTTGGCTTTTAGATTCCCACTCGATTTCCTGCGCACCGAAATAAGTGGCCACCAGCATTACGGTTTGCACCGCCATACTATACACAAAAAATCCGGAAAGGTATCTTTTCAAAATCGTGTTTTCTGCGAGCAAATGCCACACTTTTTTGAGCTCTTTAAATCCATTGAAAATAAGATCTTTAGAAACTTTCCGATCGGCATTTTTATTTCCTTTTGGCAGGTAAAAATAAGTATACTGACTGAAGGCAATCCACCAAATGCCGACCATTACGAACGAATATCGCATGGCTTTCCTTGCTGCTTCACCTTCGGTTCCAGTGATGTGAAATAGTTGTGGTTTCATCACCATCGCTAAATTGATGATCAGTAAAATCACACTTCCGATATAACCTAGCGAATACCCTTTAGCACTTACTTTATCCTGTTGTTCGGGAAACGCAATATCGGGTAAATACGAATTGTAAAACACCAAACTGGCCCAGAAACCAATCAATCCTAAAAAGTAAAAAAGCAAACTGATGTAGAGCGAATCGAGGTTAAACCAATTCAAGCCCACGCAAGATAATGCGCCCAAATAACAAAAGAAACGCATGAAATCTTTCTTGTTTCCAACGTAATCTGCGATACCTGAAAGCAATGGAGAAATGAATGCAACGACTAAAAAAGCAGCGGCAGTCACAAAACTTATTAGCGCAGAATTTTTGATTTCGGTTCCAAATACATGAATATAATGACTCCTGTTAGTGAATAAATCTTCATAGAAAATAGGAAATATCGCTGAGGAAATCACAAGCGGATAAACCGAATTCGCCCAATCATAAAAAGCCCAAGCATTTAATAATTTCTTACTTCCTTTTGGTAAATCTGCCATGCGTGTGTTTTTTCGTTAGACGAATTTATTCATTTTTTTAGAGGAATTGTAAAATTGATGCTATTTTAAAATTAAATTTATACTGTGAATATAATTGCTGCTCATAGTTAAACCAAGTTGACACACTTTGGTCTTAGCCTTAATTTAAAAAATCGATGATGAAAAAATCACTGCTACTCATAATGACGTTGTTGCTTTTGAATGCAAAAGTTCAATCTCAAAACTTATACTTTCCTCCTGTTGATAATACGGCTACTTGGGAAACTACCGATCCGGCTTCATTAGGTTGGTGTCCCGACAGGATCGACAATTTGTATACTTTTTTAGAAGGCGAAAACACCAAAGGTTTTATCATTCTCAAAGATGGAAAAATTGTTTTGGAACATTATTTTGGCACTTTCACCGCGCAAAATTTTTGGTATTGGGCATCGGCTGGAAAGACAATAACATCGTTTTTAGTTGGAAAAGCACAAGAAGAAAATTTACTTTCTATCAATAATAAAACTTCGACTTATTTAGGTGTTGGTTGGACGAATTGCACGTTGGCTCAAGAAAACAATATTACAGTCCGAAATCAATTAACCATGACAAGCGGACTTGACGATGGCGTTACCGACAATCATTGCACCTTGAATACTTGTTTGAATTATCTCGCCGATTCCGGAACCCGTTGGGCTTATCACAATGCACCGTATACTTTATTGGAAGGTGTTTTAGAAAATGCTACAGGACAAACCATCAATAATTACACACAATCGAAACTCAAAACACCAACCGGTATGAATGGCTTTTGGACTACAGTCGATTATGATAATGTATATTACAGCAATGTTCGAAGCATGGCACGTTACGGATTATTGATTCAAGGAAACGGTGTTTGGAACGGAACAGCATTGATGAGTGACACGACTTATTTTAATGCGATGCTCAATACTTCTCAAGATCTCAATAAATCGTATGGTTATCTTTGGTGGCTCAACGGGAAACAAAACTTTATGGTGCCAACCAGTCAGATTGTTTTTCCGGGTTCTTATGCACCCGATGCTCCGGCGGATATGTTTGCCGGTATTGGTAAAAACGGACAAATCGTAAGCATCGCACCAAGCACTGGACTTGTGATGATTCGTATGGGTGACGCGCCAAATTCTTCTGAAGTACCATTCGTTTTATGCAATCAAATATGGCAATACATCAATAACTTGGATTGTAATCTTTCGGTAACCGAGAATAGTGCTGATAAAATTTCCGTTTATCCAAATCCTTCCGAAAGTGTTGTTCATATTGACAATCTTAATAATGACAATTATGAAGTGAAAGTCACTTCGATATTAGGAAAAGTTCTAATCCAAAAAAGCAACAGCAATCACATCGATATTTCGAGTTTGTCTAAAGGCATTTATATTATCACCGTTGATCAAGGCGAACGCACTTTAACCCAGAAATTAATTAAGAATTAAAATTAAAAAAGCCACTACAAAACGAGTGGCTTTTTATATTGATATCAACTATAATTTTTATTTAAACACAACACCAAACTTAGCAGCTTCAGCTTTGGCTTGGGGAATTAGTTTTTTAATATTCGCAATCCTCGTAGCATCCGATGGGTGTGTACTCATAAATTCCGGTGGTGCATTGCCTCCTGATTTGGCTGCCATTCTTTGCCAAAAATTCAACGCCTGATCCGGATTATATCCCGCAATAGCCATGAGTGTCAATCCGATTTGATCGGCTTCACTTTCGTGACCTCGGCTAAAAGGCAACATCACTCCTACTTGTGAACCTAGACCGTAAGCTTGTTGCAAAATTTGCTGCGTCTGTTCGCTTTTACCACCTGCTGCAACCGATACTCCGACTGCTCCAAGTTGTTGCAATTGCCCAGCACTCATACGTTGTGCACCATGATTCGCTAAAGCATGCGAAACTTCATGTCCCAAAACCGTTGCCAAACCGGCTTCGTCTTGGGTAATGGGTAAAATTCCGGAATAGACAACAATTTTTCCACCGGGCATACACCAAGCATTGACTTCTTTGCTTTCGACCAATTTATAATCCCATTGGTAACCATCCAAATAATGATCTTGTCCGTTAGCTTTGAGCCAACGTTCTGCTGCATTTTTTATTTTGATTCCAACTGTTTCAACTCTTTTGGCATCGGCTGTTCCGGTAATGACTTTATTTTCTTTCAAAAACTCGCCATATTGTTGGAAAGCCGCTGGGAATATCTCGCTGTTGGAGACAAAGTTCAAACTCTTTTTACCTGTAAACGGATTCGTAGAGCAAGCTAAAAATAAGCAGGTTACACCCAAGAATACAATATGTTTTTTCATCTTTTCAATATTTGATTACAACAAAAATACAATACTATGTGGAATTATTTCTTATAAAATTCCGATAATAGTTTCCAAAAATGAAGGATGATTATGCACCCGTAATGTGAAGTTCAGAAAAATCTTTATCAATAGTTAATGTATTTTTTCCATCGAAAGCGACTTTATCAAAAGCGATGACTTCATTATCAATCTCAATTTTTTTGATTTTGAATGGCAAACCGTGTAAATTGATTTTAAATTTAGAATAATTCGTCACAAACTTTCCTTCTTTATGTTGTTGGATAATCAAATCGGTTTCTTTTCCTCTTAATGTGAATGTTGCTAGGCTGAATCGACCTTTGTTGTAATCGTAGCCATCTTGTGCATCTTCATATAAAACGGATTTTTCTTTCCCCAATTTGAAATAAACATCAAGACTGATTTCCTCAAAATCCAATTCACCCACATATTGTTGCACTGGATATTTTGGAATGATCGCACCTTCTTTAACGAAAATTGGAATCTGATCGTAATCGGTTTTTACCCACAATTCTTTGCGCCCGGAATTCATTTCGTCTGTCCAGTAGTTGTACCAATTTCCAATCGGTAAATACATGCGACGACCTTGAGCATTCGGTTCTAAAATCGGACAAACTAAAATCTGATTTCCAAAAAGAAACTCATCGGTTCTGTAATGGGTTTGTGGATCTTCTTGATCAAAATAAACCAACGGTTTCAACATCGGCACACCGTCATTGATATATTCCCAAAACATCGTGTATAAATACGGCAGCAATTGATACCGCAATTCAACAAATTTTCTCGTAATATTAATCACATCCACATCAAATGACCAAGGTTCTTGATCGCCATGATCTCCTGATGAATGCGTTCTGCAAAACGGATGAAACACACCAAGTTGAATCCAGCGAGCGTATAATTCGCCAGAAGGTTGCTCAGCAAATCCACCAATATCGGAACCTGTGAATCCCATTCCTGAAATCGACATGCGTTGCATTTGAATATTGGCAATCCACAAATGTTCCCATGAAGCGACGTTATCGCCGGTCCAAGAAGAAGTATAACGTTGCGCACCGGAATAAGCCGAACGCGTAATAATAAAAGGACGTTTCGGATACGCAAACTGCTTCACACCTTCATAAGTCGCGCGTGCCATTTGTGTTCCATAGATATTGTGTGCTTTTCTGTGGCTGCAAGGGTTTCCATCGTAGTCGTGACGCACATCCATTGGGAAAGTTTTTCCGGGAACTTCCATTACGGCTGGTTCGTTCATATCATTCCAAACACCTTTAACGCCGAAATCTGAAATCAGTTCCTTGAATAAACCAGCCCACCATTCGCGAACTTCAGGATTCGTATAATCGGGGAAATTACATTCACCAGGCCAAACTTTTCCTTTCATATAAGGCCCGTCGGCACGTTTACAGAAATAATCTTTCTCTAAAGCTTCTTTATAAACCCAGTATTCTTTGTCGATTTTGATGCCCGGATCGATGATGACTACGGTTTTGAAACCATCTTCAGCGAGTTCGGCCACCATTCTTTTTGGGTCGGGAAAATATTCTTTGTTCCAAGTGAAACAACGGAAACCTTCCATATAATCGATGTCGAGGTAAATCGCATCGCACGGAATTTTGAGTTCTCTAAATTTAGAAGTCACTTCTTTGACTTTACTTTCAGGATAATAACTCCATTTACATTGATGATAACCCAAAGCCCAAAGTGGTGGCAATTCAGGTTTCCCTGTTAAATGTGTATAAGTCGTAACTACATCTTGCATCTGTGGACCATACACAAAGTAATAATTCATTTCACCGCCATCGGCCCAAAAACTCGTGACATTTCTTTTTTCGTGACAGAAATCGAAAGTGGTTTTGAATGTATTGTCGAAGAAAATGCCGTAAGCTTGTTTGTTTTGCAAGCCGATATAAAACGGAACGACTTTATATAATGGCTCCTGATCTTTGTGGAATGCATACTGATCGGTAGCCCAATTCTCGACGCGTTTGCCTTTGAGATTGGCATGCGAAGCCTTGTCTCCCATTCCATAAAAACATTCGCCTTCCCTGGAAGCTTTGCTCATTTTGACAATGTTTCCGCCAAATTGATAGCTTTCTTCCCAATGGAAACCGAGTTCATCTTCTAAAATATTCTGACCTTCTAAATCGGTAATCGCCACACGCAAATCGACTTTATCAATCGAGCAGATGACTTTACTGGTTTTGATTTTGTAACAAGTTTTCTCTTCAACAACTTCTAAAAAATTATAACCATGCGATTGTGTTTTATCAATAGCATAAGAGAAATCTTTGCTAAAATACCCTTTGGTCGTATATCGGAAACGGATTAAGCTGTCGCGAAGTACCGTGACTTTTAGGATGACGCTGTTGTCGGTGTAGAAATAAACGCTGTCGACATCTTTTTTAAACTCGACGATATTGGACGGATATAAATCACCTTTATATTCCAGTTCGGTATTTGTAATCATATTTTCTATTAGGTTTGTAGTGGCTGATTTGGTAAGCCATAAAGGTTTCAAACTTACAAAATGATTTCTTTTCTATAAATGAAAACGAAGGATTTTCACGCAAACGTTATCGTTGATAAAATGGTTCAAAAGTGTCTTTCAATACCTTGAAAATCAACTATAAGTCTACAAATCAATCATTTTATCTGAAATCTTTGCTTTGTATCGATAAAATAACGCTTCCATAAAAAGGGTTTTTATATTTGGATTAACCAAAATCTTAAACCTTATTATTATGAAAGCGAATCCTACCCTAAAAGTCGTTCATCGATTAATCATCGAAAAACCACACCACGATCCTGCATTTGAATATACTGAACTTCATGCGATTAAGTCGGACAATATCCAAGACACTTACGACTATTTCCCTGATTTCGGAATTTAATCTTGTTGATTAAAATTATCCCACTTTAAACACCGTAACACTCAATGGTGGTAACGTCAATGCTGCTGAAAACTCGCGTCCGTTCCAAGGTTCTGCGTCAATTTTTATCGCTTTAGAATTCGTCACGCCGCTTCCGCCATATTGTGTTTCATCGCTGTTGAAAATCTGTGTTAGTTTGCCTTTTTTGGGTAAACCGATTCTGTAATTTTCTCTGATCACCGGTGTAAAATTGCACACAACCACCAAATCTTCTTTTGGGTTATTGCCTTTTCTGATGTATGACATTACTGCATTCTGATGATCGGAATAATTGATCCATTCGAAACCTTCAGGAGAAAATTGCTTTTCGTGTAATGCCGGATTCAACTTGTATAAAGCGTTCAAATCGGTAATCAGTTTTTTGATGCCTTCATGGTAGTCGAATTGGAGCAAATGCCAATCGAGGCTTCCTTCGAAATTCCATTCTGCGCTTTGTCCGAATTCCGCGCCCATAAACAACAGTTTGGTTCCGGGATGCGAGAACATATAACCGTAGAGCAATCTGAGGTTTGCAAATTTTTGCCATTCTTCGCCGGGCATTCTTCCCGCGATTGATTTCTTTCCATAAACCACTTCATCGTGTGATAATGGCAGCATGAAGTTTTCTGAAAACGCGTACGTCATCGAAAACGTCAAGTCGTTTTGATGGTATTTTCTGTAGACCGGTTCTTTCTGGAAATATTGCAAAGTGTCGTGCATCCAACCCATCATCCATTTCATGCCGAAACCTAAACCGCCGTTGAATGTTGGTCGCGAAACCATTGGAAATGATGTACTTTCTTCTGCAATGGTTTGCACTCCTTCAAAATTCGAGTAAACCGCTTCATTGAAATCTTTAAGGAAACTAATCGTATCGAGGTTTTCTCTTCCACCAAAAATGTTCGGTTCCCATTCGCCATCTTTTCTCGAATAATCTAAGTACAACATTGACGCGACTGCATCAACGCGTAGTCCGTCAGCGTGGTAATGCTGCAACCAAAAAATCGCATTGCTAATCAAGAACGAACGCACTTCATTGCGACCGTAATTGAACACCAAACTTTTCCAATCGGGATGGTATCCTTTTCTTCTGTCGGGATGTTCGTATAAATTCGAACCATCGAAAAATCCTAGTCCGTGTGCGTCATCCGGAAAATGTGACGGCACCCAATCGAGGATGACACCGATTCCGGCTTGATGCAATTTATCTACTAAAACCATAAAATCTTGCGGTTTTCCGAAGCGTGAAGTTGGCGCAAAATAACCAACCAATTGGTAACCCCAAGACGGATCGTATGGGAATTCCATGATTGGCATGAACTCAATGTGTGTGAACCCTGTTTCTTTGACATAACTCACCAGTTGATCGGCAAGTTCTAAATAAGTTAGAAATTTTCCTTCGGCATTGCGACGCCATGAACCCAAATGCACTTCATAAACGGAATAGGGTTTATCAAGTGCGTTGGAATCTTTACGAGATTTCATCCATTTGTCGTCTTTCCACTTGTATTCTAAATCCCAAACAATCGAAGCTGTGTGTGGCGGATGCTCGCAATATAAAGCAAACGGATCTGCTTTTTCGGTGATGATACCGTTGTTGTTGGATTGGATTTTGTATTTGTATGTAGAGCCTTTTTCGACACCGGGAATGAATCCTTCCCAAATGCCAGAAGCGTCCCAACGCACGTTGAGTTGGTGTTCGCCTTGAATCCAGTAATTGAAATCGCCGACTACGGAAACCGAGCGTGCTGATGGTGCCCAAACGGCGAAATAAACGCCTTTGACTCCGTCGACTTCGGTGAGGTGCGCGCCTAGTTTTTCATACAATCGGAAATGTTTTCCGGCTTTGAATAGGCTGATATCGAAATCGGTGAATAATGAATGTGGTTGTACTTTGCTCATAGATTAATTTTTTTTAATTTCTCCCATATTCTCCGGACCGACTTTCCATTTGATGTATTCGATGGCAGCATACATGATCGTTTCGTAGGTATAGGTTTTATTTTCAATTTTTTTTGCAAGTTCCGGGTAATCGGAAAAATAATCGGGGGCCGCGTATCTGAATACAGCATTTGGATTGACCTGACCCATCATCACCGAAGACAATAACGTTGCTGCCTCTTCGCCATCTCTTCGCGCGTAGTAATTTGAGACATTATACATCGAGGCGGCGGCTCCAGGACCAATAGCTTCTTTCCACGGGGTCTGGCAATACATGGCCAACGGAACCTTGTCCGCATGCACCATGACCATCATGAATATCGGTTTTGCGATATCCTTGCGTCTGTTTTTATAGTACGGCACATTCTCATATCTGAGTTCACCTAGTGAAGTTGAGAGTGTGAACTCTTTTATGTCTTCGCTCGCTATGGTTTCTTCGCTTCCATCGTCTTGTATCAATTTTATTTTATTTTCGGGATCGAATTTGTTCTTTACTTTTCCTTTTTTGATTTGCGCGTCATTCATGGTTATTGTGATGGGTATCAAATCTTTTCCGGATATATTATTGACTGCTTTGGCTTTGAAACCGAAGAATAATAAACAGATTAAAGGGAATAGTGCATTTTTCATGTTATTGAAGTTGTTTTTTTTGTGATTTATTCTTTTATAAATTTTTGAGTGGTTATTTTTCCTTGTGATTGTATTTGCATGAAATAGATTCCTTGCTGAAGTTTTGATACATCAACTTGATTGGTGTTTGTTCTTACTTCAATCACTTTTTTACCTGAAACATCTGTAATGGTTATAGCATCGATGCTTTGATTCTTCACAATATTCAGGACATTCTTGGTTGGATTTGGAAATATAGAAAAATTCGTTTGGGTATTATTGACCGTCGATAGCGCTGCATACTGAAGTCTGATTACGCAGAAATTATCATTGAGAAGGCCGCCTATTAGGATTTTATCATCAGGACTTGGGAGAATGGCAAACATACCCTCGTAGTTTGTACTAAAATCGAAAACACGCATTCCATTATTGGCAAAATCACTGTCTAAGGTGCCGTCTTGATTGTATTGCATCAATATCGAATCGGCATCATAAAAATCGACGAGTTGATTAAGGCCGGTACCTAATATTTTCCCGTTATCCGTGAGGAATGCGTCCATTAAATATCCTGTTTTTTGAATGAAATTGATTTGTGTAATCACAGTTCCGTTGCCATCAGTACCAAAATTGACATCAGGGTTTCCGTTCGCATCATATTTCGCCAATGCAATTTTTGAACCTTGAGGGCCATTCGTGTATATGCTACCAAGTGCAAAAATTTCATCATTGTCATTGACCATCATTGTGTTGATCATCGCATTTCCAGAAAAAGGCGTAATCACTTTGCCTTGGTTTCCAAAAAGAAGATCCACTTTCCCTGCATTATCGAGTTTTGTTATGGCGAATTTAAAATCTTCTAAATTAGAAGATGTAATTGTAGTTCCTCCTATAAGCAAGGATCCATCGTTGAGAATTTTGCAGTAAAATGCGATGTCAGTGCTTGGAAAATCGGGTGCGTCATAAGTACCAAAATTGATTATTGTCTTGCCATGATCTCCGAATGTCTCATCAAAATTTCCCGAAGCATCAAGACGTACGACAACGAAATCCTCTTGGCCAGCGTCGGCCGCATAATAATCCCCAATGATGATGATTTTTCCGTCATTCTGTAGTTCCATTCCATAATTATAACCTGTTCCTTCAAGCAATACGATGCCGTTATTTCCAAAATCCGTATCGGGTGTTCCATCCTCATTGTATTGTGCGACTAAAAAATGGTCATAAGATGTAAGGTTTAATCGCGAAGTAGACACCACCAAAATTTTATTGTCTTGTGTTATCCTTACATAAGCTTTGTCTGTTGGAATCAGATCCTGATTTAAGATAATCTTTCCGTCTGTACCAAAATCCTGGTCGAGACTACCATCTGCATTGATTCTTGCTATACCAACCAAATGTCCTACATCATCATTGGTATGACCACAAACAACAATCTTTCCATCGGGTTGCATTTGCATCGATGTGAGTTGAGAATATCCTGATGGAAATATCGCAGATGCGATTCCGTTGGTTCCGAAAGTAGGATCGACTACTAAGTTTTGCCCCAATAAATGAGTGGAAAAACATAAAACTAATAGGTATTTTACTAACTTTTTCATCTTACAACAGTATTTAATTTTGATTCAGCATCCTAGCCCTGATGGCAACGGTATCCTTTTGTGCCTGCGTTTACTTCGTCAGTTCGCCAAGGCTCGGGTGGCGCAAAAGATTTAGTGGACAGCGGGAAACAGCTCCTAATCAAAAGTATCATTATTATTGGGTTTTACAAACAGTTTATAGGCGGGATATGACAAAGCCATGATGACTACCATAATCGACAAGCTCACAACATCGCTCACGGCAAAGGCGATGAACAAGGCGATGGTGACCGCTAACGCGAGGTAACTTGTAAACGGATAACCAAAAGTTTTGTAAGGGCGTGGAAAATCAGGTTGTGTATGGCGCAATCTTATGAGTGATGCGAATGCAAATCCTGTAACGAGTGTCATCATGATCGTGGCGAGTCCGAAAAGCTGCTCGAATGAACTTGAAACTGTGAGCACCAAAGCGAAAACGTAGCACATGATTAGCGAATAATAGGGTGTTCCGCCTTGGTTGACAATGGTACTTTGCTTGATGAAAAAACCATCGCGTCCTAGTCCGAATAGTATGCGTGACGGAATCATCATATAGGCGTTGAGTATACTGACCAACGAGAAAATCGCAACGGCTGTCATCAGTGTTCCGCTCCAACCACCAAACGCGGCATTGGCAGCATCGGAAGCTGCTAGTGGTGATTTGGCGATGGCTTCTATGGGCAATACGTATAGAATGGCTCCATTGATTAATACGTATAACAAACCAATTGTGAGTGCGCCGAGCAAATAGGATTTAGGAATGTTTTTGTTGGGGTTGTTGTCTTCTTCGGCAAAAAATGACACCGACATCCAGCCATCGTAAGTGCCCATGATGAGTTGTAATGCTTTGAAAATGCCGAGCATCAATCCGCCCGTAATCATGGTTTGTTGCACTGGAATTTGACCCGTTGGTTGGAACAGAAAACAACCAATAATCAATATTAAAAACAAAACCACTTTGATGGCACTCGTGATTTTCTGGATGAAACTTCCGGATTTGATGCCGGGCAAATTGATGGCTGTGAAAAAAGTTAGGAATGAAACCGCGATGGTGGTTTTTGTTGAAGCCAATTCGGGAAACATCAGTATCGAATATTCGCTGAGCACAATACAGAAATACGCCGGGGCGATGGCATTGGTCAGAAAATCAAACCAACCATTAACGAATCCCAAATAATTCCCAAACGCAATTTTGATGTAATTGTAGGCGCCGCCGGCTTTGGGAAACATCGTAGTAAGTTCTGCATACGAACTCGCCGCCAGTATGATATACAAACCAATCGAAACCCAGCAACACATGATTAAAGTGGCATTGGGAATTAGTGTTGCAATGGTTCCTGGTGTTCGCAATATTCCAACGCCAATGGTGCTGCCCACAACCACAGCAAGGCCAAAGGCTACACCTAAAACTTTACGAAGTTGGTTGGTTTTTGGCGTTTGGATTTCCATCTTAAACGGTTTTGTTGAATTCCATAATGCTCGAAATTCCCGTTAGTGGAATGACTGCCCAGCGTGGGCGTGAGTTGAGTTCATAGCCGAGTTCGTATACCGCTTTTTCTAAAATGCAATATTTGAGTAAGAAGTCGATTTCTTTGCGGTAACCAATGTTCAAATTGCCTGCTTGCGCGACTTCTGTATAGGTTTGAATAAACACACCGACGAAATATTTAAACAAAATTTCACCGGCTTGAAACAATTCTTTTTGCTCAAACGGATATTTGTCTTTGTTGTTGAAAATCGTCGCATAAATCGAGTAATGAAACGAGCGGAACATGCCGGCAACATCTTTCAATGGTGGTTGTTTTACTTTTCGATCGCGAATCGTGCTTTCGGGTTCGCCTTCAAAATCTAGAATGTAAAAATCGTCACCATTAACGAGCACTTGCCCCAAATGATAATCACCGTGAATTCTGATGCGCTCGGATTTCATTTTCGTCCAATCGAAATCGAGGAATAATTTACGGATGTCTTTTTTATTGTCGAGGAATTGGTTCGCCAGTTCAAGCGCCAAACCGTCTAATTTGTGTAAGTTGTTTTCGAGTATGTTGAGTCGATTTTGGAATTGATACGTCAATCGGTTTTTAAGCCAAACCGTATAATCGCCATTGTAAGTCGTTGGTGTGAACGCCGTATCGTGAATGTCGCTGCCAAGCGCTATGTGCATTTCTGCAGTTCTGGTCGCTAACGTTTGAATGCGAATAAAAATGCTCAATCCGGCCCAATCGATGATTTCGTGTGGGACTTCGTTGATTTTTAAACGTTTGAACAATTCGATGTCCGGTAGCTTGTTGATTTTAATTTTCTTCGTTTTGAGATTATCGAAAATGCGATCGACTTCTTCGAGCATGAATTGCCATGCATCGCCTTGGTTTGGCACCAATTCCTGCATCATTCCCAATGTGATGTTGCCTTCGGAAAGTGCGACACCAATGCTTCCGGTGTATGCGGGTGAACTCGGAAAATCCATACGTTCAGTTAGAAAGCGGCTGATTTCATAATCGGGATTCGTACTGATATAAATTCTTCGGAAGATTTTTAATACGAGTGTACCATTGAAAATAATCGAAGTATTGCTTTGCTCTACGCCCATGAATTTGGAACTTTTATATTCCTTTTCTTCCATTTTTTCACCTTTGTGAAATTTGACTTTGGAGTCGCTTTTCTCAGTCGGTGAATTGACTATTTTATCGAACAACAATTTTCTGAAATCTTCTTGGTGTAATGCATCGACGAGAAAACCATCTTGACCGTTCATTTTCACCGGAGCGATAATGGTGTTCGTATCAAGTTCTTCCTGAGCCATAAAAGCAATCGGCATGAAGTAATGTTGGTAGAAAGCTTCCTTAAAATTGACTTCGAGCAAAACGCCGAAATACGTATTTTTCTTCGATGTAATTTTAAAGAAATCGACGACTTCAATATATTTTAGTGTGCTCGCTTTTCCGCCATACCAGCGTTTGTTGATGATGTAGTTTTCTAAAATATCGGAAGAGAAAATTTTGACGAAATCTTCATCTTCAAAAGCATTTTTCCAATCGGTTTTGAATACGAATGGATTTTGAAATCCGTCTTCATTGATTTTACTTTCCATCTTAGCGTATTATTTTAAATAAATGAAACGGCAATGCCGCAGATAATTCTACGAAATTCCATTCTTTGTCCCAGTAATAAGTGTTTCCTGTAATCAAATCTTCCACTTTCAACGGTTGCTGTCCGAGTTGTTCGATCGGAATTCTAATCATCGCTTGACTGTTGTTGAATGCATCCAAACTCACAACCATCAAAGTTTCATTTTCATAATCATCATCGTGCTTGTAATACGCCATGACTTGCTCGTTGTTGGTGCTGCAAAAGACAATATTATTGGTTTGTTGCAACGAAGTTTGCTCGTTTCGAATCGTGTTGATTCTGGTAATCAAGGTTGTCAATTTATTTTGAATCGACCAATCCCAATGGTAATATTCGTATTTCTCTGAATTCAAATATTCTTCTTTCCCGGCAGTCATGGGTTCGCAAACGCGGTATTCGAAAACCGGCCCGTAGATACCAACGCTCGAACTCAACGTTGCCGCCAAAAAGTACTTCTGCAAATGCACCGATTCGTTGCCACTTTGCAACGCAAACGGATTGATATCGGGTGTATTCGGCCAAAAGTTCGGGCGGTAAAATTCCTTTTGTTCGGTTTGCGTTAATTCAGTTACGTAATCTGTCAATTCTTTTTTAGAATCGCGCCAAGTGAAATACGTATACGATTGACTGAATCCTTGTTTCGCGAGTTCGTTCATGATTTTCGGGCGTGTGAATGCTTCGGCAAGGAACAAAACATCGGGATGCTTTTTCTTGATTTCACTGATGAGCCAACCCCAGAAATAGAATGGTTTGGTGTGTGGATTATCAACGCGATACACTTTAATGCCACATTCTTCAATCCAGAATAAAGCGACATCCAACAATTCTTTCCAAAGGTTTTTCCAATCAGTCGATTCGAAATAAATCGGTTGAATATCTTGGTATTTTTTTGGTGGATTTTCAGCATATTGCACGGTTCCATCGGGGCGCCATTTGAACCATTGCGGGAAATCTTTAACGTATGGATGATCCGGTGCAGCTTGCAACGCATAATCCATCGCGACTTCTATTCCCAAATCCTGTGCTTTTTTGACGAGCCTTTTAAAATCTTCTATCGAACCCAATTCAGGATGGGTTGCTTTATGTCCGCCATGTTTGGAACCGATTCCCCAAGGCGAACCCACATCGCCTTTTTGAGCATTCGTGGCGTTGTTTTTTCCTTTTCGATTGACTTCTCCTATGGGATGAATCGGCGGAAAATACAACGTATCAAAACCCATTGCGGCAACACGTGGCAGCAATTTTTCACAGTCTTTGAAAGTGCCGTGTTGGCCTGCAACTTCGGAAGCGGAACGTGGAAAAAATTCATACCAAGTGCTGAACAAAGCTTTTTTTCGGTCGACGTAAACTTGAAGTTCATTCGATTTATTCTCGATATATAATATGGGATATTTTTTAAAAATAGCGGTCAATTCGTGCGACATTGCAACTTCAATTGCTTGGTCATATTGTTTTTCTGAAGCGAAAGCTGTGGCGGCTTTTTTGAGGAATTCTTTTTCAGTAGCATCGGCTAATTTCTGAACCGCTTTAACGTATTCCGCACCTTCAAGCAATTCCGATTTCACGTGTTGATTGTCTTGAATTTTACGCTCCGTGCCGTGTTGCCAATTCAATGCGTAATCCACCCAACCTTCAACAAAATAAATATAGGTTCCTTGTTTTTCAACTTTAAATTCGGCTTTCCAAGCGTCATTTTCTGTAGGGCGCATTCGGACTTCGTGCCATTTTTTGTCTTTTTCGTGTTTGTATTTTACTTGACATTCTATAACATCATGTCCATCCGAAAAAACATCGGCTGTAACACTTACTTTCTGACCGACAATTCTTTTGATTGCAAAGGCGCCACCATCAAGTTGTGGCAATACATTTTCGATTACAATTCGGGTTTGATTCTGCATTTTAAGTTTATTTTATGACTTCTAAATTTAGTAAAAAATACAGAATATAATACCTTGCAGTAAAATTTATGGAAATGGCAAAGAAATCCAAAAAACCCAATCAAACTTTGAAAATTCCGAAGATAATACTACTCACCGGTAAATTTTTATCGTTTATTTCCACGAATTTAGTCGTGCAATTTGCCGCTCGATTATTCACAACCCCAATAAAATATAAGATTCCCAAACGTGAATTGGAAATGGATGCTAAAAGTCGACAAGAAACCATTCGAGTTCCAAGCATCAACAAAAATATCGTCGTCTATCATTTTGGAGAAAGTTCAAGAAAAATACTACTAGTTCATGGTTGGTCAGGACGCGGAACACAATTGGTAAAATTCGCAGAAGAATTAGTAAAACTAAATTATTCCACCATCAGTTTCGACGCGCCTGCCCATGGAAAATCTCCAAGCAACACGACATTAATGCCCGAATTCATCGCTAGTATTTTAGAAATCGACAAACAATTCGGACCTTTTGAAGCAGCTGTTGGCCATTCACTGGGTGGCATGTCATTGCTCAATGCGGTCAAAAGTGGACTCAAACTCAACCGACTTGCCATCATCGGAAGCGGCGATATTGTGCAAGATATCATCAATGATTTTGTTCGAAAATTAGAGCTCGATCCGAAGCTCAATGACTTGCTAAGAATTCATTTTGAAAACAAACACAACGTATCGATGGATAGTTTTTCATCCTATCATGCCGCTAAAACAACCGACATCCCGGTATTGGTAATTCACGATGAAGACGACGATGAAGTTCCCGTGAGTTGCGCGCATCACATACATCAAAACCTCAAAAATGGCGAATTGATGATTACCCAAAACTTAGGACATCGCAAAATTCTTGGTGATGCCAAAGTGATTCAAAAAACAATTAATTTTATTACATCATGAAATATCCAATAGCAAAAACAGAAGAAGCATGGAAAGCCCAACTTGGACTCGAGCGTTATAAAATCCTGCGTCAAAAAGGAACGGAATTCCCACATTCGGGGCAATACAATTTGCATTATGAAAAAGGAACGTATTGCTGCGGAGCTTGTGGTGAACCATTATTCGAAAGCGATTCGAAGTTCGACGCACATTGTGGCTGGCCTTCGTTTGATGAATCGATTCCCGGAAAAGTCGAGTATATTAAAGATGTAACGTATGGTATGTTGCGTGTAGAAATTTTGTGCGCGAATTGTGGAAGCCATCTCGGGCATGTGTTTGACGATGGGCCAACGCCAACAGGACAACGGTATTGTGTGAACTCATTGTCAGTAGATTTTAAAAAATAATGCTAACTTTAACTTTCAAAAATGAATTTATTTATGGGAAATACTGATTGGGCAAAAAACCTCGAGCCGCTTCTCAAAAAATACAAAGGGAAAAAGCATCCGCTAGACTATAACAATGTCTATCAACTGATGATTATGGTAATTTTATCGGCTCAGGATTCCGATGCGAACATCAATAAAATTGCACCACAGTTTTTCGAAACGTATCCGAATTTAGAAAGTTTGGCGGCATCGAATTTAGAAGCAATTATCAGTCAAATTACCAAAGTTCGAAATTTCAATACGAAAGCGAGTTGGTTGCTCGAAATTGCGCAAACCTTAAAAACCGACGCTAACATTCCTAAGACTATGGAAAGTCTTACAGCACTCAAAGGTATCGGTCGAAAATCTGCGAATGTGATGATGCGCGAAGCCAAACTTCCGGCGGAAGGCATTATTGCTGACTTGCATGTGATTCGTGTGGCACCAAGAATTGGCCTGACTCCAGAATTTAAAGACGGAAACCGCATCGAAAAAGAACTCATGCAAGTGTTACCTAAAACCATTTGGGGCGAAATCGGGATGGCCATTTCATTTTTGGGAAGAGAAACTTGTCGACCAACAAATCCGAAATGTCCCGAATGTGAGATCAATTCGAGTTGCCAGTATTATCAATCTACGATTTAGGATTTTCTTTTGGGCGTGCCGGCGCAAGAACATCTGGCTTCAAAGGAACATTGTGGTGCGCCGTCGGGCTATACACTCCCAAACGAAGTTCACTGAACTCCTATTGAAATATTAATCAGTGAAGTAATCTTTGCTGCCGAACAACGGCAACAAAGGATTTCCGCTGCTATCCCTCACGAATGTATCCTTGTTAATCCTTAAGGCAACGCACTGACAAACCGAGTAACTTATAGTAGCTGGCTCTGGTTGCAAAACCCTCGTTGTAATGCAGATAACGGAACCAAGCACCTGATGGATTGTCCTCTGACGAACTCCACCAGTAACCTCTGCTAACAATGTCGTTGAATGACCCACTAGTGGTGCGATAAAGTCCTGGAAGACCTGTAAAACCACTACTGTTGGTATTGGTTATTCCTAGAAAAGGAGTCCATCCTGCGGTAGCTTTCATCTTGTTTCCTGCTACTAACTCTCCACCTAAAATGGTAGTTAAGGCAGTCCATTCCGCGTCACTCGGCACATGGCAGCCAGTTGGCGCTAAACCGCGCGGGTCATTTACCGCATACCAATTGTATAATTTGCCATAAATTGGCCCATTGGCTGGGTCGTTGTTATAATAACACCAAGCACCTGTTGTTAGATTTACCCATTGCGTTGGGTCGGTCACTTGAGGAATCGGATCACCATTTCTATAATGGCTTACATTTAAGTTCGTTTTTGTCCATTTCTGATTACCAATAGTTACGATTTTGTAAATATTTCCGTCTACATCGGTCACGGTCCGATCTAAAATAGGCACTGTTGGTCGCGCAACCATTTGGGTTTGTGTTTTGTTTTCTTCGTTAGAACACGAAGTTATACCCATTACTAAAACTAAAAGTGAGGTTATGGTGAAGCAGTATTTTTTCATGGCAATGTTTTTTAAACTTTCATAAAAGTAAGAATTATAATTACAAACGCAACTTGCTATTTTTCCCTTTGTGCC
>NZ_JANOBI010000010.1:0-3744 GCF_031411595.1 Flavobacterium sp.
TTACTTGGTATAATTATCCCTATTATGCGAAGCATCTAGAACAATTGGGATATGTAAAAGAAAAGGAATATATCGAAAGTAGTTTTTCTTTTGCCAATGTTAATCCCGAAGCATTTGTCAAAGCGCAGGAATTGGTAAAAAAAAGATACCAACTTACAGCGGTTCGATTTTCAAAGACGAAAGATATTATGCCTTATGTAGATAAGATGTTTGATCTCTTCAATGCCAGCT
Organism: Flavobacterium sp.; assembly: GCF_031411595.1. Classification (GTDB taxonomy): domain Bacteria; phylum Bacteroidota; class Bacteroidia; order Flavobacteriales; family Flavobacteriaceae; genus Flavobacterium. The sequence goes on from NZ_JANOBI010000010.1 coordinate 232, forward strand.
ATGCCAATCTAACTTCATTCGTTGCGATAACAGACATTCAAAAAGAATACTTCAAAAAGAAATATATTCCGTTCATCAATCCTGAATACATCAAGTTTGTCATTGATAAAGACGATAATCTGATTGCATTTAGTATTGTCATGCCTTCATTTTCAACTGCATTACAAAAAGCACAAGGCAAATTATTTCCGTTCGGTTGGTATCATTTACTGAAAGCCAGAAAACACAGTAAGGAAGTTTTGTTTTATTTAATCGGCATCGCTCCCGAATACCAAAGCAAAGGCGTTACGGCCATTATCTTCGATGAATACTACAAAACTTTCAGTGAAAAAGGAATCGAAAGATGCGTCAGAACACCTGAATTGGAAGAGAATCACGCGATTCACAATTTGTGGAAAAACTTCGATTCGAAAGTCACGCGAAGAAGAAAAACCTTCAGTAAAAATTTGTAATTAATTGCTGCAAGGCACTTCCAACAAAGGCAAAGCATCATTAAACTGAATGGCTTTCAGATTTTGGAAAACCACATTCCCATGATTGTCGTCGGTAACCGGACCAAACCCTTCGATGTAGTTTTTGCCTTGTTTCAAAAAGATGACTTCGCGAACCGACATCACACCTTCTGAATGGAAACTATACTTTCCTACAAGTGTGTCGCCGTGAAAAGCACCTACCAAAGTGCCTTCGCTATGGTCTTTTTCGAAATAATCATACGACAATTTTCCATATTGAAGTTTGTCACCTTTAGTGATTAAAGACATCCTAACCGTGTCTTTACCCTGAACGCCTATATAGCAAACTTCAGAAAACGGATTCACAGGTTTCTCAATTTTAAGATCTTCAAGCGTCATTTCCTTTTTACAAGCAAACAAAAGCAATACACCAAACAAACCCAAAACAATATTTTTTTTCATAATTGTATGCATTAAGATTCAAAAAAACCGCCTCTATAAGAAACGGTTTTTATTATTATTCATCATTCCATGCTAATTAACTAACGTCTACCGTAGTTTTCTCAGCAATCGCTTTATAAGTACCATTGACCAATTTCTCGCGAATCGCTTCAAATGCTGTCAAAGTTTCGTCGATATCGGCCAAAGTATGCGATGATGTTGGAATCATACGCAATAAAATAATCCCTTTCGGAATCACCGGATATACAACAATCGACAAGAAAATGCCGTAATTCTCACGCAAATCATTGACCATGACCATCGCTTCGGGAATGCTTCCTTCGAGGTAAACCGGCGTTACACAAGTGTTTGTATCTCCAATATTAAAACCTCTTGATCTTAATCCGTTTTGCAATGCATTGACGTTTTCCCACAATTTATCTTTAAGTTCCGGATGATTTCTGAGCAATTCCAAACGCTTCAAAGCACCAACGGTTTGAATCATCGGCAACGCTTTGGCAAACATTTGAGAACGCAAATTATATTTCAAATAATCAATGATGTCTTTATCTGCAGCAATAAATGCCCCAATACTCGCCATCGATTTGGCAAACGTAGAAAAATACACATCAATACCATCTTGACAACCTTGCTCCTCACCTGCTCCAGCACCTGTTTTTCCTAAAGTTCCGAATCCGTGCGCATCATCAACAAGCAATCGGAAATTGTATTTTTTCTTGAGCTCCACAATCTCTTTAAGCTTTCCTTGTTGTCCGCGCATTCCAAAAACACCTTCGGTAATAAACAAAATGCCACCACCGGTTTCCAATGCCATTTTCGTGGCACGTTGCAGGTTTTTCTCCATGCTTTCAAGGTCGTTGTGCTTATAGGTAAAACGTTTTCCCATATGCAAACGAACACCATCAATGATACACGCATGCGCATCAACATCATATACAATAATATCGTTTTTCGTCACCAATGCATCGATGGTCGACATGATGCCTTGATAACCAAAATTCAACAAATAAGCCGATTCTTTCATCACAAAAGCTGCCAATTCGTTTTCGAGTTGCTCGTGTTTCGTCGTATGACCAGACATCATTCGAGCACCCATCGGATAAGCCGCACCATAAGCAATCGCAGCATCCGTATCGGCTTGTCGCACTTCAGGATGATTCGCCAAACCCAAATAATCATTGAGGCTCCAGTTTAAAATATCCTTCCCGTGAAACTGCATTCTCGGTCCCAATTCTCCATCGAGTTTTGGAAAAACATAATATCCTTCTGCTTGCGATGCCCATTTTCCCAACGGACCTTTGTTGTTTTGAATTCTCTCGAATAAATCTTTTACCATGATAATCAGTCTAAATTTCGGTCTTTTTGATGGCGCAAAAATAATTATTTCCATGGGATATTTTGGCCTTAATCTGAATTATTTTTAATAGCTATTCCCGCTATCCACTCCCAATCTTTTGCGCCGAACAACGGCACAAAAGGATTTCCGCTCCTATCGGGGCTAGGGCAACTTGGTAATGATAAACTCCGTATCTTTGAATTCTAATCTTTAGGCTCTAAGGCACTAAGGTTCTAAGGTACTAAGGCTAAAACCTTTTGAAAAGCGACCTCAGCAACTCAGCAACTCAGAACCTTAGCAACTCAAAAAAATGTCACAACCCACCAAAGAACTCAAAATAGCCGTACTCATCGATGCCGACAACGTGCCCTACAGCAACGTCAAAGGCATGATGGAAGAAATCGCCAAATTTGGCACACCCACCACCAAACGCATTTATGCCGATTGGACCAAACCCAACGCCGGCGGTTGGAAAAGTGTTTTACTCGAACACGCCATTACACCAATACAACAATACAGTTATACCGTTGGAAAAAACTCCTCCGATTCTGCGATGATTATCGACGCGATGGACTTGCTCTATTCTCAAAAAGTCGACGGATTCTGTATCGTATCAAGCGACAGCGATTTCACAAGACTCGCCATTCGTTTGCGAGAATCCGGAATGAAAGTCATTGGCATGGGCGAAAAGAAAACACCCAATTCGTTTATCGTAGCCTGCGACCGATTCATCTACATCGAAGTGTTAGAAGGCGCCAAACCTAAAAAATCTGAAAAACCAAATCCGGTTATCGATACTAAAAAACCTATTGACAAACCTGTTGAACTCAATAAAATAGATCTTCAAACCATCGAACTCATTGAAGCTACCATTGAAGCCATTGGCGATGATGATGGTTGGGCATTTTTAGGTGATGTTGGTAATTTAATTGTCAAGAAAAAACCGGAATTCGACCCTCGAAATTATGGTTTTAACAAACTCACACCGATGCTCAAATCACTAACCGATATTCTCGAAATTGATGAAAGAGATTCGGACAAAAAAGGAATTAAACATGTGTATGTCAGACTAAGATTTAGTTAAAATAAAAAAAGCCTCTTCGTTTCCGAAGAGGCTTTTTTATTCAATTCTTTTATAACATTAAAATGGATAATGTGCGTAAACCGAGTTATCAAGGTTTGGAAACAAATTATCAAGATCCGAGTTATCTATAACACCATCTCCGTTAAGATCCGTAGCTAAAACTCCGAAATTAGAGCTGT
>NZ_JANOBI010000011.1:0-127145 GCF_031411595.1 Flavobacterium sp.
CCTTGAAACTGATCAAGTTATTTCTTATCGAACTGCTTCAACAACAAACAACAGCTTTGATGGGAATGGTGGTTTTGAAACTGGTATTGCCGGTGTAAATTTTATTGGTGACGGAAACGTACTTTCAGGAACTCAAGGTTGTGTAAACCCTTTTGAAGGGAATAATTTTGCGTCTATAACTTCCGGTGATCAATTGATTTCAAGTGGAAATGCAATAGGAGGAGCATCAAGCATTATGATTATTGGGCCAATCAACGCGAATATCACTTCTATTGGTTTTAATTATAATTTTCTTTCTGCCGAATTTCAAGAATACGTTGGAAGTGAATACGACGATTCTTTCATGGCCATTGTTTATGGAGCGAATGGTGCACATTCAGAATTTGTAACGAGTGTTAATACATTAGGGAAAGCAGGAAATACTTCTTGTGGTGGCTTCCCTGGAATGCCGGATACGGGAGATGGCTATGCAGGTTCAACCGGATGGTTAAACAAAGTAATCAACTTTAGCAGTGTCGGTGATGAAGTATATATCGCGTTTATCGTAACCGATGTTTCAGATGAAATATATTCTTCAGTAGTTTCTGTTGATGACATCACCTATAATTAATTAAAAAATATAATCCTCAAAAACCCATTCACAATGTGAATGGGTTTTTTTTTTGAGTTATCCTGAAAGTTTAATCCTCTGCTTGATTTTAATCCATAAAAAAAACCACCACAAAAAGTGATGGTTTTCTGGAGCCGGCGGAGGGACTCGAACCCACGACCTGCTGATTACAAATCAGCTGCTCTAGCCAACTGAGCTACGCTGGCGGCTTAATCCGATGCAAATATAGAAGTCCATTTTAAATATGCAAAATAAAATGAAACTTTTTTACTGCAAATTATTACTGCAATCCGTTGATCTTAGCAACCAATTGATTAGCAGCTTGTTCTAATTCAACATTGATTTGTTTGAAATGCGCTTTTTTATTCTCAACCTTTTTAGCGTTTACTTTAGTGATTAAATTATCAAAAGTAGCGATTGCTTCATCGATAACAGCATTGGAAGCATCAGTCGGTTTTCCTGTCGTCGACAATTCGAATAAGTAAACTGCTTCAATAATATCTCCTAAAACGTAGTTGATGTCTTTTTTTAAATTCTTAACGTTTGCCATAGTAATGGGTATTTTTTAATTTTAATTTGCGTGCAAAAGTACATCTATTTTATTGATAAAAAACTATTTAATATAAATTTCTAAAACTGAAGCGGTTCCATTCAATTGATATTGCGACATTGAAGCAGGAATTAAAACCGTATCGCCTTTTCTATATGCATAGATTTCACCATCAAAAGTAATCGTGAATGCACCTTCCGTACACATATAAACCGTAAAGGAAGTGTCCTTTTTTTGAACATTGATAACACCTTGCAACGGAATAAAATTGGTCGTGAAGTATTGACAATCCACCATTGCATTGGATATGTTTGCTGTTTTAGTGTATTCTTTTTTAGCTTCAACCCGACTGTAATTAATGGCATCTAAAGCCAAATCAACATGCAATTCTCGGGTTTTACCTTGTGCATCCACTCGATCAAAATCATACAGGCGATACGTAATATCGGATGTTTGTTGGATTTCTGCAATCAACAATCCGGCACCAATCGCATGAACAGTACCTGTTTCTAAAAAGAAAACATCGCCTATATCAACATTGACGCGGTCGAGTATATTCAACAAGGTTTTGTGCTCTAAATTTTCAATGTATTGTTTGGCATTAGAATCTTCTTTAAAACCAACAATCAAACTTGAATTTGAATCCGCTTGCATCACATACCACATCTCTGTTTTTCCAAAAGAATGGTGTCGTGCTTTGGCCAACGCATCATTTGGATGCACTTGAATCGACAAATCTTCACGCGCGTCTAAATATTTGAAAAGTAGTGGAAATTGTTTGCCGAATTGTTCATGCACTTTAGTTCCCAAGATTTCATTAGGCAATTCATCGATGAGTTCAAGCAACGATTTCCCAGTGAATGCTCCATTCGCAACAACACTAACATCGCCATCAACGGTGGATAATTCCCAACTTTCTCCCGTAATTTCAGAAGTAATGGATTTGTGAAGTTCTGTTTTCAATTTCGTTCCACCCCAAATGCGTTCTTTAAGAATCGGCTTGAATTGTAATGGATATAATGGTTTAGCAGTCATTTTTTATAAATTATTTTTTAAAGCTTCCAATGCTTTTTTAATATGAATGGTGCCCGAAGTACTATTAAAAACCATAATAATTACACCTTCTTTATTAGCAACATACGTCACTCTTCCCGGAATCAATCCCAACCAATTCGTGGGCACACCAAAAAGATTTCGAATATTCTTATCCGAATCCGACAAAAGTATAAAAGGCAATTGATATTGTGCAGAAAATTTTTGATGCGATCGAACACTATCACCACTAATTCCAATGACTTCAGCGCCTAAAGCTTTAAAATCTTCATACTGGTCACGGAAACTACAAGCTTGTTGTGTGCAAATTCGCGTATCATCTTTTGGGTAAAAATAAATTACTACAGGTTTTTTGCCGATGCAACTACTACTGTCGAAATCCTTTCCCGCAGTATTTTTGGCTGTAAAATGTGGAATTAAATCTCCAACTTCCAATGCCATTATTGACCGCTATAGGTTACGAAATTTCTCGGGGTTTCATATAAAACCACTTCTAAATCGAGTGACGTTGCAATGCGAGTTCTGATTTTATTCCAAATGACTACAACAATGTTTTCGGCAGTTGGATTTAAATCTTTGAATTCCGGAACATCAAGATTCAGATTTTTATGATCGAATGCGTCTTCAACTTCCATTTTAATAATATCAGTCAAAAATTTGACATCCATAACATAACCCGTTTCAGGATCGATTTCACCCGTAACACTAACAATCAATTCGTAATTGTGCCCATGAAAATTCGGATTGTTGCATTTCCCAAAAATCAAATCGTTCTTTTCATCAGACCAATCTTTGCGATACAATCGATGCGCGGCGTTGAAATGCGCTTTTCTGCTCAAGGTTACTTTCATTTAAATTCCGGATTTATGGTTTTCTAAAAAATGATAAAATTCATCGAAAATAATCTTAAACCAAACCGTGTATAGATTCGGGTTTTGAATCATATCTTCTTTCACATCTTCAATTTTCATCCATTTCCAAGCTTCGACTTCATCAGTATTAATCGTTGGGTTTTCATTGAAATACCCAATCATTACATGGTCGAGTTCGTGCTCGGTAAGGCCATTATCAAATGGCGCTTGATAAATGAAATGAAACAATTCTTTGAGCTCGGTTTGGAACCCCATTTCTTCAAACAATCGTCTGCTGCCTGCTTCGATATTGGTTTCTCCATCACGTTGGTGGCTGCAACAAGTGTTCGTCCACAATAATGGCGAATGGTATTTTTGATGTGCGCGTTGTTGCAACATGAGTTCGCCCTTATCATTCAAAATAAAAACCGAAAAAGCACGGTGCAAAATCGCCTTTTGATGCGCTTCGAGTTTGGGCATCAATCCTATTGGTTCATCGTTTTCGTTGACTAAAATAACTTGTTCTTCTTTCATAGCGATATAGATGCTCAAAAGTACAAAAAAACAACTCGTAATGGTGGCGAATTTGAAATTGTGATAAGTTTAACGAGTGTTTCACAAAGGTTTCTGACTTGCTGCTCTAATTTTACTGTTCCTTTTTAAGAGCGCAAAAAAATGTTAAGTTTTCCATAAAAATCAATGCTTTGTAAACTAACTGACAAATCACAACGTAAGTAGCCAAGTACCTTTACATCGAAATAAAAATAATGCTATTATGAAAAACAACATTCGATTCCTCTCACTTTTGACATTCTCACTATGCTTCATTTTATCAGCCTGTGCGCAAAATAAAACGGCAAAAGAGCCTGTCATTAAAAAAGAAACCACCATGAAAAATCCTTATTATTCCAGAACCAGTAAAGAAAAACTCCACGTTTCCGATGAAGCATGGAAAAAAGTGTTGCCCGAAGATTTATATGAAGTATCAAGACATGCCGATACCGAAAGACCATTCACTGGGAAATATTGGAACACGGACGAAAAAGGAACTTACTATTGCGCCGCTTGTGGCAATAAATTATTCCGTTCGGGTGCTAAGTTTTCAAGCAGCTGCGGTTGGCCGAGTTTCTTCGAGCAAGACAGTAAAACCAGCGTCGTTTACAAAGATGACAATGCTTATGGAATGCAACGTATCGAAGCACTTTGCGGCAGATGTGGTGGACATTTAGGCCATTTATTCGATGATGGCCCTGCGCCTACCGGAAAAAGATATTGCATGAATTCCATAGCGCTCGATTTTGAACCTGATAATCAATAAAATGAAAAAAATAATTTTAATCTTTGCCATCATTGCTCAAAGCGCGGTGGCCCAAAACAAACCTAAAACAACAAACAATATGTCAAATCTTGAAACCATAACCATCGGTGGCGGTTGCTATTGGTGTGTAGAAGCGGTCTACGAAAATCTTAAAGGTGTGCAATCTGTAGTTTCCGGATTTTCTGGTGGGAAAACCGCCAATCCTTCGTATGAAGAAGTTTGCTCGGGAAGAACCGGTTATGCCGAAGTCGTGCAAATTACTTACGATAAAACCATCACCAATTTAGACGAAATTTTTAAAGTGTTTTTCACCGTGCATGACCCTACAACCCTTAACCGACAAGGTGCTGACGTGGGAACGCAATACCGCTCCGTGATTTTCTACAAAGACGAAACGCAAAAACTGGCTGCACAAAATATCATCGCCGCTCTCAAAAAAGCGCAGGTATACGACAGCCCAATTGTGACGACTTTAGAGCCGTTTACCAAATTTTATAAAGCCGAAGATTACCACCAAAACTATTATCAAAACAACAAAAACCAGCCGTATTGCCAAATGGTGATTCAACCCAAAATAGAAAAATTCGAAAAGATTTTTAAAGACCGATTGAAAAAGAAATAGTTGCCAGAAGAAGCCGAGAAGTAATTTTCGGCTTTTGTTTTTTTGGGCGTGTCCACAAGGGCCGGGCTTTCCACTAAATCTTTTGTTCTGAACCCCAGAACAAAAGGATACCGTTGCAATCCCTCACGCAGAATATGGCCAGAATAAACTTTGGTTTTTTGGGTTAACTTAAAATAAATTAACCGCAAAGTCCGCAAAGTTTTACGCAAGGAGCGCAAAGAAAAAAGTTTATAATAACCCTTGCGAACTTAGCGTAAAACTTTGCGCACCTTGTGGTAAAAAATTACTATTTTTTTAGAAGAATTTCCCCAATTTTCAACGCACATTTCTCACCATCAATAGCAGCAGAAATAATTCCTCCGGCATAACCAGCACCTTCTCCGCAAGGATACAATCCTTTAATCTGAAGATGCTCCAAGGTTTCCGAATCTCTCGGAATCCTTACTGGCGAAGATGTTCTGCTTTCAGGCGCATGCAAAATGGCTTCGTTGGTCAAATACCCTTTCATCGTTTTGCCAAACTCCGTAAAACCTTCACGTAGTATTTGCGATAAAAATCCCGGGAAAACTTGTCCCATTTCTACCGAAGTTGTTCCCGGAACATAAGAAGTTTTTGGAATATCAACTGACACTTTATTTTGCGTAAAATCAACCATACGTTGCGCCGGAACTTTTTGGGTTTCGCCCGCTAAATGCCACGCTTTTTGCTCAATACTTTTTTGAAATTCGAGTCCGGCTAAAGCTCCGAACTTTTCATAAGGCTTGAAATCTTCAAGTTTCAATTCAATCACAATCCCAGAATTCGCGGTAGCCTGATCTCTTTTTGACGGCGACCAACCATTAGTCACCAGTTCACCCGGACTCGTAGCACAAGGTGCAATCACACCACCAGGACACATACAAAACGAATACATGCCGCGTCCGCCCACTTGCTTCACAATCGAATAAGGAGCAGGTGGTAAATAGTCACCACGAAAATCACAGTTGTATTGAATCTTATCAATCAACGATTGCGGATGTTCCGCACGAACACCAATTGCAAAAGGTTTGGCTTCGATAAAAACTTGCTTTCTGTCGAGCAATTCGAAAATATCACGAGCCGAATGTCCGGTTGCTAAAATGATTTTGTTAGCCGTAATTGTAGTGCCGCTTTGAGTAACAATACCTTGCACTTCATTACTTTTTATAACAATGTCAGTAACGCGTGTTTCAAATAATACTTGCCCGCCACATTCGATAATTTTCTCACGAATATCTTGAATGATTTGCGGCAATTTATTGGTTCCGATGTGTGGATGCGCTTCAATCAGAATATCATCAGCAGCACCGAAAGCGACTAGCAACTCTAATATTCTCGTGACATCGCCACGCTTTTTAGAACGTGTATACAATTTACCATCGGAATAAGTGCCCGCTCCACCTTCACCAAAACAGTAATTAGAATCTTCATCGACGATATGATTCAAATTAATCGCTTTCAAATCACGGCGCCTGCCACGAACGTCTTTGCCTCTTTCGATGACAATCGGTTTCAAACCCAATTCAATCAGTTGCAAAGCGGCAAAAAGTCCGGCCGGTCCAGCGCCAATGACGATTACTTCTTGTGCGTTCGATACGTTTTTATAGTCGGGAAGTTCAATTTTTTGTGGTGTGAAGGTTTCACCATACATGAAAATCAACACTTTTAAATTGATTTTAATCGCTTTCTGACGCGCATCAATGGATCGCTTCAAAATCGAAATATGTTGAATGTCTTTGGGATTGGTTTGGATTAATTTCCCAACATGCTCTTGAAGCAACGCTGCATCAACGGCCACTTCAGGCGAAACTTGTAAAAGCAATTCTTTTGGCATGGTGGAATTTTTGACAAACTTAAAAATAATTTATCAAGAAGCCGTTATTTCACCTTATTATACTCGGCTTCGATATCTTTTATAATGCTTTTGATTTGTTCAACCGAAATACGTTTTGCTTTGATGACTTTGTTTTTATCCAAAACATAAATTACAGGCGTTGAATAGATGTCGTATTTCTCAGTAACATTATTATAATGCACGCCATCATAAACATTAATCCAATCTAACTTGTGCTCGTCGATATATTTTAGGTATTTGTCGCCTTCTTGTTGGGTGTAAACACTGTAGACCTTCACATCTTTATTTTCTTTTTGCAAGTTGTGGTATTCTTCTAAAAGCTTGGGAATTTCCTTCTGGCAATGCCCGCAATCGACATCCCAAAATACCAATATCAAAAAATCGGCAGCAACATTGTGCAACTTATAAAACAGCGTGTTGATTTCAGCTTCATTGCTATAATAAAGTTGCGTTACCTCAGCACTGCTTTTGACATTTTCAAATCCCATTTTGGCAATTTTATCGCGATCGGAAGCTTTAATCATCAATAAATCTGGGGCTTTTGTGCCGATTAAAAGTGGTTTCAACTTATCACTGTGCTTGATGATTCTTTCGATAACATCATCTTCATAAGTACCGACAGCTTTTCCGGTTTTAAAATAAGTATCAACCATATGCACGAAAACTTTGTCGAATCCCATGACATTATAGATTTCGTAAGTCGCCGTGAAATGGGCCAACAACAATTTGTAGAGTTGGGTTCCAAAGTCGGGTTTTAGCATCATACGATCGATTTCAACCGCCACGGAATCCGGATGCTTATAAATAACCGTTTCAAAATATTTTTTGAGTTTGTTGGAGAAGAAAGGGTTTCGCGTAATCGCAGCATCTTTAAAATCGACGCCATCCCAATAATGTGTTTTGTAATATTGGTAAACCTTCAAACTGTCTTTTCTATTGGTCGGATTAGGAATCTCTTTCAAGTTCTTTTCCATTTTAAATCTTAAAAAATCTCCGAAATAACTTGCTTTATTTTTTTCTGCAGTTTGATTTTCATATTCCTGAATAGTATTCTCTAGCGTTTTTAATAAGGGTATAACCTTAGCCAAAGAATCTTTTTTAGACAAACCTTTGAGCTGTTGTTTGGCAATTGCAAATTGCTCATTTTGCTCTGTGAGGAATTTGATGTACTTAAAAAAATCATTTTCCTGAGCAGAATTTTCAGCAGTAGCTTCTCTTTTAAAACCAGCCGAATCGCCATTCAACTTGAGGTTTTGAGTTTTCTCATCGACAAAAAAATCAAATACAATTTCTTTTTTTTGATTGACTAAAGAGTAAATTCCTTTGTCGAGTTGCTCTTTTCCATTGAAAATAATTTTCCCGTTTTTGATACTGGTGCAAGTATCTTTAATATAAGTTTTGTCCATTTGATAAAAAGTAAGATACGCCAACGTGTCCTTACAATTTTTCATATTAATCTCAATCTTATAGCTCGATTGTGCGCTACCGATTAATGAAAAAAAGCAAAAAAAGTAAACCATTGCTAATTTTCTATGCAAGCAATTTCTCATGATTGTTTTATTTTTACTGCCACAAAAATAAATTATTTCACCAATATTTTTACATAAAAAAAAGGTTTAGCAATGACTACTAAACCTTTCTGTTCTATATATTAATTTTAAATTTATTGCTTGATGAATTTATAATTGATTACTTGTTGATTCAATTGGATTTTCACAAAGTAAATTCCGTTTTGCAAATCCGCTACTGGAATAGCTTGCATCGCTTCATTCGATTTGATTTCTTTTACTAATGCACCATTAATCGCGTAAATAGCAATGTTTGAAATGGCTTCGTTCGATGTGTTTTCAATATTCAAAACCGAACTAGCAGGATTTGGATAAATGCTTACTTGCTGATTAATATCAAAATTATTTACGCCCAAAGCCACTGCGTTTTCTAAGTAATCCGGAATAGAATTGGCGTTCGTATCATCATCTGCCGGATTGTTGTTGTGGTTGTAATCTTCCATGAACGTTAATACATTATCGCCATCATCATCGTTGTCTAAATAATTTGGAATCGAATCATTATCGGTATCCAGAAGTGAATTGCTACTCTGACTGCCTCTTCCAAAAACATATTCTACATTGGTCAAAATCAAATCGCCATCATCATCATTGTCAAGGTAGTTTGGCAAACCATCAAAATCAGTATCGTCATTGGCCAAATTCGTATCGTTATTTACATCTTCTGAAGCAGTATCAACAGTGTCATTATCAGCATCAACAGTACAATCGACAACACTTAAAATAACCGATTTGATCATACCATTTCCACCGGCGTAGATTGTTTGTGGATTCGTTGTATTGGTAAACGCACTTGGATTGATGATTGGAATAGTCAATGCCATGTCTGCATAAAAACTAATTGATGCTGGATTGGCAGGCGACAAATCATTGGCAGCAACATTTAAATCGAACGTTTGGAAACCATCGGCATCATCATCACAACGAACAAAAGCATAATTGGTGTAATAGTTTGGTCTGTAAAAACGCCATCCTTCATGATAGGCTGACCAAGTTCCGGTATTGCGATTCGGTGCCGCAATACCTTCTGTACCGGAAAGGTTTATCAATCCTGTAACGGTTTTACCGATTCCTGCTGCAGTGCAAGATTGCTTATCAATGAGTTGAATATCGATTGTGTTTGAGGTTTCGCTTAAAATCATTTGAAAATTACTTTTCATTGCGGTGCAGGAGAAGAATGAATTGTTGTAAAAATACACTACAAATTTTCTATGCGGTGCTGTGCCATAAAGTCCGTAAGTAATGGTGCCTTCTGCATTCGAATTGTTTAAATCCGAATAAGCGCCAAGAATTGCATTTTTTACAGGGAAAGCCACGTTAGGAATTTCCTGTGTAAAAACAAATGGCGAAGATGTATTGGCAGAAGAAGTTCGAAAATCGATGTAACCATTGGTACTGATAACTAATTCATTATAATTTACGCCGTAGAAATCGAAAGCAAAAGGGAGCGCAATTAAATTGGAACAACGATCATCTGATGTTGCTAAATTCGCAGAAGATGCACTGTATTGCGTGAATGGAATCGGAGTAACTGCGTAATTGGACTGAGAATTTCCTTTGAATGAGAAAGAAAATAATACTACTAAAAAAAGGTATTTTTTAATCATAATAATGGGTTTAGTTTTGGTTTAGTTTTGTCAAATATAATAAAAAAAAGCAATCTAAACAATTGGCTTTTAAAAAGTTAAAAAAGCAAGTGATAACTTAAATAAATTAGACTATCTATTGCTTTAAAGCCTAATTAGCTTTTAGAAATTTGTAGCAGTTTATAAATAAAATCCATAAAAAAAGGTTTAGCATCGCTACTAAACCTTTCCTAAATCGCATACTCGAATTGTTATTGCTTGATGAATTTATAATTGATTACTTGTTGATTCAATTCTATTTTCACAAAGTAAATTCCGTTTTGCAAATCCGCTACCGGAATGGCTTGCATCGCTTCATTCGATTTGATTTCTTTTACTAAGGTTCCATTAATAGCATAAATCGCAATATTTGAAATCGTTTCGTTCGATTTATTTTCAATATTCAGAACAGAACTTGCAGGATTTGGATAAATAGTCAAATTGTTTTTGATATCGAAATTGTTGACTCCTAAAGCCACTGAGTTTTCTAAATAATCAGGAAGTGAATTGGCATTGGTATCATCATCCAACGGATTGTTGTTGTGGTTGTAATCTTCGTTAATTGTCAAAACTCCATCGCCATCATCATCTTTATCTAAATAATTAAGAATACCGTCATTGTCCGTATCTAAGTATGCCAAAGCTCCGTTTGCGCTCCTATTAAATACGTATTCTACCGAAGTCAGTATCAAATCGCCATCATCATCATTGTCGATAAAGTTTGGAATACCATCCAAATCAGTATCATCGTTGGCTAAATTCGTATCGGCATTTAAATCTTCGTCAGCCGTAGCTACTGAATCTAAATCGTAGTCGTTTGCACAATCAACAACGCGCAATACAACTGTTTTAATTTCACCATTCGCATTGGCATAAATCGTTTCTGTATTAGTGGTGTTGGTGTAATTTAAATTCGTAAAAGCATTGGTTTGTGAAATAGCATCCGATTCGTTGCTATAAAAAGAAACCAACGAAAGATCCGTAGGCGATAAATCATGTTGCACCACTTGCAAATTGAAACTCACAAAACCATCGGCATCATCATCACATTTTGCAAACAAATACGAGTTGGTTGAGATTGGTCTTTGAAAACGCCATCCTTCGTGATAAGCGGTCCAAGCCGAAGTATTTCTGTCAGGTGGTGTTACAGCCAATAATCCGGTTTGATCGATGATTCCGGTTACTGCGTTACCTGAATTCCAACCAGTGCAAACTTGCTTATCTACTAATTGCACATCCATGATGTTCAATGTTTCATACAATACCATTTGGAACGTACTTTTTGCAGCGGAACCACACGAAAATTGTGATTGATTGTCAAAAAGCACCACCATTTTTCTGTAAGGCGCACTACCCACTATAGAATACGTAATGTTTCCTTGTGCATCTGAATTATTCATATCATGAAAACAACCGAGAAAAGCATTTTTTACTTCAAAAGTAGCACTAGGTATGGTTTGGTTATATGCCCATGGTGAAAAACCTCCCAATGTTTGTGGTGTAAAACTGATGTAACCGTTTGTACTCACATTCACCTGGCTGTATGTGCTACCATAAAAATCGAAATCGAAACCCAACGGAATCGGAGCCGAAAAAGTATCATCATTAGTTCCTTGAACAGCTGAAGTTGCTGTATAAATTTGGTAAGGAATTGCAACTACAGAATAATCAGATTGTGCTTGCGTTGCCATTGAAAACAGCAATAAAAAAGCACCTTTAAAAACAGAAGTAATCGTTAAGTAATTATTTTTCATAAGATTAGTTTTCTTCAAATATACTAAAACAAACTACTTGGCTGTGTATCTTTGCAAAAAAAAATGTCTAAAAAAATCAAACTTATTTGGGATTTTCGAGGTGCTGTTGCGGCTAAAACTGCGGAGCATCATGAAGTGCATTTGAAAGAATATATGCACGCAGAAAAACTACCGCTTAACATCACAGGTTTTGACATTATTAGCGACATGCACGCCACCGCTTTCATGGTTGTTGAGGAAGGCAATATGATTGCTGTTCGTGATGCATTGAAGCCGCATCGTGGGGAAATTTATTCAATTACGAATTAGAAATTACGAATTACAAATCTGGTTACAATTTGTAATTCGTAATTTCTAATTCATAATTAATTCGCTACTTCACTTATAAATTTAATACGCATCAATCGCAGTTCATCAATGTCGTAATCACCATCAAATTCTTTGAGTGCATCTTCAATTTTGTCGGTTTCGGATTCCATAAAATACTCGTGAATTTCTTCTTGTTGATCGTCATCAAGCATTTCATCAATCCAATATTTGATATTTAACTTGGTCCCGGAATAGACTATTTGCTCCATTTCTTTAATCAAAGTATCCATATTCAAACCTTTGGCGGAAGCAATATCGGATAGCGATAATTTTCGATCAATATTCTGAATGATGTATAATTTATTAGCAGAATTAGCACCCGTCGATTTGACTACCAAATCATCGGGACGAATGATGTCGTTATCATCAACGTATCGACTGATCAATTCGACGAATTCTTTGCCGTATTTCTTCGCCTTACCTTCACCTACTCCATGAATATTGGTCAACTCATCAATCGTAATCGGATATTTCAAAGCCATATCATCCAACGATGGATCTTGAAAAACGACAAACGGTGGCACGCCCAATTTTTTGGCGACCTTTTTTCTTAAATCGCGCAGCATTGCCATCAAAGCTTCGTCAGCTGTTCCAGAAGATTTGGCAGCAGTAACAATCGCTTCGTCTTCCGATTCGTTATATTCGTGGTCTTCGGACATCATAAAGGAAGTAGGATTATCAATAAAATCGAATCCTTTTTCTGTCACTTTTAAAATGCCATAAGTTTCAATATCTTTAGAAAGCAAACCATCAACCAACACTTGCCGGATTAAAGCCATCCAATGCCGCTCTTCGAAATCTTTTCCTGAACCAAAGAACTGTTGCGAATCGGTTCTGTGCGCATTAATTACAGCATTCACACGACCAATCAACGTATAAATAACTTCTTTTGATTTGTATAAATGCTTCGTATCGCGGACGACTTGTAGTAATTTAATCACTTGATCTTTGGCTTCGACTTTACTTTTCGGATTGCGTACATTGTCATCCATGTCGGCGCCATCACCGGTTTCGCTGTCGAACTCTTCTCCAAAATAATGCAATAAGAATTTACGACGCGACATCGAAGTTTCCGCATAAGCCACCACTTCTTGCAATAAAGCAAAACCAATTTCTTGTTCTGCAACAGGTTTCCCAGACATGAATTTTTCTAATTTTTCAACATCTTTATAAGAATAATAAGCCAAACAATAACCTTCACCGCCATCACGACCCGCGCGACCTGTTTCCTGATAATAACTTTCTAAAGATTTTGGAATATCATGGTGAATCACAAAACGAACATCAGGTTTGTCGATACCCATTCCGAAAGCAATTGTAGCTACGACGACATCAACATCTTCCATCAAAAACATATCTTGATGTTTGGCTCGTGTTTTTGCATCTAAACCTGCATGGTACGGAACGGCACTGATGCCATTGACTTGCAATACTTCAGCAATCGCTTCTACTTTCTTACGGCTTAAGCAATAAATAATACCTGATTTTCCTTTGTGTTGCTTGATGAATCTGATGATGTCAGATTCAATATTTTTGGTTTTCGTACGTACTTCGTAAAAAAGATTGGGTCTGTTGAAAGACGCTTTAAATGTAGTGGCATTCGACATATCCAAATTTTTAAGAATGTCTTCCTGCACTTTAGGCGTGGCTGTCGCGGTAAGTCCGATTACAGGAACGTCGCCAAGTTGTTTGATGATGTGTCTTAAGTTTCTGTATTCCGGGCGGAAATCATGTCCCCATTCTGAAATACAATGCGCTTCATCAATGGCTACGAATGAAATTGGAACGGTTTGAAGAAAAGCCACATATTCTTCTTTGGTCAATGATTCGGGAGCCACATAAAGCAACTTAGTGATTCCGCTTGTAATATCTTTTTTAACTTGATTGATTTCTGTTTTGGTAAGCGATGAATTTAATACATGCGCAACACCATTTTCAGAAGACACGCTTCGAATGGCATCGACCTGATTTTTCATTAAAGCGATTAATGGAGAAACTACAATCGCCGTCCCATTTTGAACGAGAGAAGGCAATTGATAGCAAAGTGATTTTCCACCTCCAGTCGGCATAATGACGAAGGTGTTTTGTTTTGCCAATATACTTTTGATGACTTGTTCTTGTAAACCTTTAAACTGGTTGAAACCAAAATACTTTTTTAGTTCTTTGTGTATGTCAATTTCGGTTGAATTCATTCTATGTTAATGGTATTTTATATAAATTTGCGTCTCATAAAGATACAACTTTCTTTTACACACACAAATTTTATAACATACAGTTTTGATTACAAAAGAAAATATATTGGAGATTGCAAAAAAAGCAATCCTATCGGAAAGTGAATCTATAAAAAAACTCATCGATTTTTTAGACCAACAGTTTGTTGAAGCCGTTCAAACCATCTTCAAATCAAACGGCAGATTGATTGTTACCGGAATTGGTAAAAGTGCCATCATCGCGCAAAAGATAGTAGCGACGATGAATTCAACCGGAACGCCTTCGCTATTTCTTCACGCTTCAGAAGCCATTCACGGCGATTTGGGTATGATTCAAAAAGAAGATGTTGTCATTTGTATTTCTAAAAGCGGCAACAGCCCCGAAATTAAAGTTTTGGTTCCTTTTCTTAAAAATTATGGTCAAACCTTAATTGCCATTACAGGAAACATGACTTCCTCATTAGCCAAATCCTCCGATTTGGTTTTAAACACTACCATAGATGCAGAATCTTGTCCGAATAATCTCGCGCCCACCAACAGCACGACAGCACAACTAGTCATGGGCGATGCTTTGGCGGTGTGTTTGATGGAAATGCGTGATTTTAAAGCAACTGATTTTGCTAAATACCATCCTGGTGGTGCATTAGGTAAAAAATTATTACTGCGCGTGAAAGACATGCTAGAGAATGCATTAAAACCAGCAGTCAGTTTGGATACACCCATCAAAAAAGTAATTTTCGAAATTTCAGAAAAACGTTTGGGTGTTACTGCTGTTATTGAAAACAACAAAGTCGTCGGCATTATTACCGATGGTGATATTCGTAGAATGCTAACTCACAGAGATTCTTTAACCGATGTAACGGCTCAAGACATTATGACAAAAAACCCAAAAATGATTGGTTCCAACGCGATGGTTGTCGATGCCTTCAATATTTTAGAAGACAACTCAATCACTCAAATCGTTGTAGCAGATGATGGCGAATATAAAGGTATTCTGCATTTACATGACATTTTAAAAGAAGGGATTGTATAATGGCAAAGAAAAATCTGAGTGAAATGTCGTTTTTAGACCATCTCGAAGAATTGCGATGGTTGTTGGTCAGAAGCACTATTGCCGTTATCATTATGGCTTGTGCGACTTACTTTATCGCCGATTATTTGTTTGATGTGGTTATTTTCGGACCGACAAGATCAAGCTTTTTTACGTACCGCTTTTTTTGTGATTTGTCTCATAAAATTGGTTTTGCCGACAGTATTTGCATCAATGACTTGCCATTTATTATTCAGAATACGGAAATGGAAGGCCAAGTCAATATGTTTGTGTGGATCTGCCTTCTCGCCGGTTTCATCCTAAGTTTCCCATACATCTTATTACAAATATGGAATTTCATTAGCCCTGCATTGTATGAAAAAGAGCGCAAAGGTGTCCGAGTATTCATCTTTTTCTCTTCGCTCTTATTTTTTATAGGTGTTGTGTTTGGTTATTTTGTAGTCATTCCTATGTCGGTCAATTTTGTCGCTACCTTTTCTGTTAGTTCCATTGTAAAAAACCAATTTACGCTCGAATCGTATATCGGAATGTTTAAAACCAGTATTCTTGCCAGTGGATTGTTTTTCGAATTGCCGATTATAATTTATTTCTTAACCAAACTCGGATTGGTAACGCCGAAATTTTTAAGAAAATATTGGAAGTATGCTGTTGTAATTATTCTTATCATTGCTGCTATTGTAACGCCGCCGGATGTCGTGAGCCAATTGATTGTGGCGATTCCAATGTTATTAATCTATGAAGCCAGTATTTTTATTTCAATATTGGTTCATAAAAAACAACTCAAAGCAAATGGCTGATTTAGTACAAGAATTTAATGATTATCGTGCGAAGATGAATGAAAAATTGCTCGCCGATAACAACAAAATCGTCAAACGGATTTTCAATCTTGACACGAACGCTTATGCTGAAGGTGCTCTCGATGTGAAAACGAAAGAATTATTGGGATTGGTGGCTTCGACGGTTTTGCGCTGTGACGATTGCATCAAATACCATTTGGAAACTTCCTTTAAAGAAGGCATCACCAAAGAAGAAATGATGGAAGCCATGGGCATCGCGACTTTAGTGGGTGGCACGATTGTGATCCCACATTTGCGAAGAGCTTATGAGTTTTGGGAAAATTTAGAGGAGAAGGGTTGAATCGGGTAATCGTGTAATCGTTGAATCGCGTGTGTTGATGGAAATGATTGCCCTAGCCCTGATAGTAACGGAAATCCTTGGCATTGGGAGATTGCCGCGCAAGCTCGCAATGACAAGATTGGGAGTGGATAGCAGGATTAGCTCCTGAAAAAACAATTAAACAAAGAAAAATGATTTTAAGAGCAGAAAATTTAGTCAAAACCTACAAAGGCAGAAGCGTCGTGAAAGGCATTTCTGTCGAAGTAAATCAAGGAGAAATTGTTGGACTTCTGGGTCCGAATGGTGCAGGAAAAACAACTTCTTTCTATATGATTGTTGGCTTGGTAAAACCCAATGCGGGTAATATTTATCTCGATGATTTGGATATTACGCATTATCCAATGTATAAAAGAGCCCAACAAGGTATTGGTTATTTGGCGCAGGAAGCTTCCGTTTTTAGAAAGCTCAGCATCGAAGACAATATCTTGAGCGTATTGCAATTGACCAAACATACCAAAGCCGAACAAGAAGCCAAAATGGAAATGTTGATTGATGAATTCGGCTTGCAGCACATCAGAACCAATCGCGGTGATTTATTGTCGGGTGGCGAACGCCGTCGTACTGAAATAGCACGTTGTTTGGCGACAGATCCTAAATTTATTTTGCTTGATGAACCTTTTGCAGGTGTCGATCCTGTTGCTGTAGAAGACATTCAACGCATCGTGGCGCATCTCAAAGATAAAAACATCGGCATCTTGATTACCGATCACAACGTTCAGGAAACTTTGGCGATTACTGACAAAACGTATTTGATGTTTGAAGGCGGAATCCTAAAAGCCGGAATTCCTGAAGAATTGGTCGAAGATGAAATGGTGCGTCGTGTTTATCTAGGTCAGAACTTCGAATTGCGTAAAAAGAAGTTATCGTTTTAATTCAGCGTCAGATACTGCAACATTTTAGGGCTTCCGTTGTATATATTCACATCTACATTGCCATCTATTCCTGAAACCGTGGCTTTTTCCGTAAACTGCCAAATGAGCCAATCGTCTTGTAGGGTTTCTACAAAGAAATTGTAATTGGCAATCCAAAATTGGTAGTTGCTAAAATCTTCTTTTAAAAAAGCTTCGTAGAATTTTTCATTCGTGTAAATGATGGGTTTTACTTGATAATGCGCATCAACCTTTTCGAGCCAGCGCTTTAAACCCGCTTTCAAACTATCTATTGGTTGGTTTTTTGGCATCGCTTCTATATCGAGAACCGGTGGCAAATCGCCTTTACGTAGTTTTACATTTTTAATAAAATTATTGGCTTGCTCTAAAGAATTTTCATTGGGTCGATAGTAATGATAAGCGCCACGAATTAAAGTCGCTTTTGAAGATTTCCAATTGGTTTCGAATTCACAATCGACTTTGTCTTTGCCTACTGTGGCTCGAATAAACGCAAACCGAATCGGGAAATTATTTTCTACCAAACGCACCGATTTCCAATCGATTTTTCCTTGATATTGCGACACATCGATGCCGACAACCTTATCATCATAAGTGCTTAAAACACTGTAATTCCGAACATCAGAAATTCGTTTGGATTCTTTGCTTTCAAGGATTTTATCAGATTTGAATCCCAAATAATACAATAAACCATTGCGGTAATGAAAGCCAATTCCGAACAGTAAAAGGAAACAAAAACCACCTAAAATATAATGGCTTATTTTGCTTTTCCAAAAAGAATTCTTTTTCCGTGACGTAGGTTTTCTCGAAGTAATTCTTCTCTTTTTCATTATGAAACCTTCGCTTTCAAGAATTTGTTATTGATGATAGAAAGCAAAACATACATCAAAATCACCAACGGAATTCCTAAAAACTGAAACACGATTAATAGCAAAACCGACAGCAACAAAAAAGTCATTTGTAGTGCGTTGTCTTTAAAGTTGAGCTTTTTAATTTTTAATGAAAATAACGGAATCTCAGCATTCATAATGTAAGCACTTAATAACGAAATCGCAAGCAAAAACCACACATTGGCAAGCAATTCAAATTCATGTATCAATGGCAAACTCAAAAAGAACAGTGCATTGGCAGGCGTTGGCAAGCCTATAAAAGAATCGGTTTGTCTTTCATCAATATTGAAATTAGCCAAACGATAGCAAGCGCCGAGCGTAATGACGAATCCCGCAAAAGGCAAATAAGCATTTTCGGAAATCATCGCGAACATCGAATACATTACATAACCGGGAACAACGCCACTGGTAATCATGTCGGCCAGCGAATCGAGTTGCAACCCAAGTGGACTAGAAACTTTAAAAAGTCTCGCGAAAAATCCATCAAAAAAATCTAAAAAAATGCCCAAACACACGAATATAAATCCATACAAAAAATCGCCTTGGGCTATCGAAACCAATGCAATGCAGCCGCAAAATAAGTTGAGTAAAGTAATTGTGTTGGGAACGTGTTTTTTGATTTGCATTTTTGAAAAATTTTGAAAAACAAATTTAGTACAATAAGTTAAAGACAAGTGCGTTTTTTAGTAGAGTTTTATTTTTTCGATTGGTTTTTAAATCCCTATTTGAAAATTGGTGGAAATAAGCTCAATAAAATTGTATATTTTTGAAAAAAAAACAAACTGCGGTTTGAAAACAAAATTGCTTTGAAGGAAAAAATTTTACTTATTCTTTTTCTGGTGAGTGGCACAATGCAAGCACAAACCACCAGAAAATACTCCAATGAATTTATGAATATTGGTGTAGATGCCGCAGCGCTAGGTATGGCCAATGCGGTAACGGCCTCGACACACGATGTGAATTCAGGTTATTGGAATCCCGCGGGTTTGCTTGGAATTGAAGAATCACAAGTGGCTTTGATGCATGCAAGTTACTTCGCCAATATTGCGCAATATGATTATGCTGCGTACGCCAAACCTATTGATGACAATAGTTCCTGGGGAATATCGATGATTCGATTTGGTGTCGACGATATTTTAAACACCACTGAATTGATCGATGATCAAGGTAATATTGATTACAATCGCATCAGCAAATTCTCGACGGCCGATTACGGTTTTACGTTTTCTTATGCGCGAAAATTGCCTTTAGACGGATTGAATTATGGTGTGAATGCCAAAGTAATTAGACGCGTGATTGGAAAGTTTGCGAATTCTTGGGGATTTGGTGTTGATGTTGGATTCAAATTCAAGAAAAACAATTGGGATATTGGCCTGATGTTGCGCGATATCACTACAACTTATAACATTTGGAATATTGATGAAGATGAATATGCCAAAGTGCAAAATGCTGTTGCCGGGCAGAATCAAGATTTACCTGAAAGTACCGAAATCACTTTACCAAAAGCGCAATTTGGTGTGTCGAGACTGTTCGAATATGACCACGATTATACTTTCTTGCCTGCGATAAACCTCAATATGGAATTTTATAAAACCAACGACATCATCGCTTCCGATTTTGTAAGTGTTGTGCCGGCGGTGGGTTTTGAATTTGGCTATACCGAAATGGTTTTCCTACGCACGGGATTTGGGAATTTCCAGAATTTGACACAAATCGACAATACTACAAAACTGAGTTTCCAGCCCAATGTTGGCTTAGGATTCAAATATAAAGGCATCCAAATCGATTATGCTTTGACCGATTTAGGCAATCAAAGTGCGGCTTTATATTCTAATATTTTTTCACTCAAAGTCGATTTAAGTATTTTCCAATAAGATGAAACAATTCTACCAAAAACCCTTTTTTTTGGCGGTACTTTCGGGACTTTTATTGGCGTGCAGTTGGCCTACATATGGCTCGACTTTGTTGATATTCTTCGCGTTTATTCCATTATTATTTGCTGAAAAAACACTGCGTGAATCGCATGATAAAGTCAAATTCAAAGTTTGGGTTTGCGCTTACATTACTTTTGTAATTTGGAATGCGATTACGACTTGGTGGTTGTATTATGCTTCAGGATTCGGGATGTTTTTCGCCGTTTTGGTGAATGCGTTGCTGATGAGTATTTTGTTTTTATTGTATCATGTTGTATCGAAAAGAATCGCTGCAAAATGGAGTTTGTTTTTCTTCGTTTGTTTGTGGCTCAGTTTTGAAAAGTTCCATTTGAATTGGGATTTTTCGTGGCCTTGGCTCAATTTGGGCAATGTGTTTGGCGATTACCCAAAATGGATTCAATGGTATGAATATACAGGAACATTTGGCGGTTCGCTATGGGTTTTAGGCGTGAATGTGTTGGCGTTTTATGCGGTTTCGAATGCTGAGAATGTGAAATCAACTTTCCAAAAAATGGTGCCTCGAATCGTATTGATGATTGCCATTCCTATTGTTTTTTCATTGTGGATTTACAACATTTATGAAATCAAAGGCGAAACCAAAGAAGTGATTGTCTTGCAGCCCAACGTTGATCCATACACGGAAAAATATGACACGCCGAATTTCATTATTGCCAAAGGACTTTTAGCACAAACCGATTCGCTGATTACGCCCAATACCGAATTTGTGATTGCGCCCGAAACCGTTTTGGCGGAAAGCACGCCTTTTGACGGGTTTTACAATTCGCCGAGTCGCGCTTTGATGACGAATTATATAACACAACATCCGAAAGCGCAATTGTTGTGGGGCATTGATACGTATCATTTTATATTTGATCCTAAAGATGTTTCGCCGTCATCGAATGTTTATCGTGAAGGCATGTGGGTTGATTTTTATAACGCGGCTTTATTCATCAATCAGAAACCTGGTTTTCAGAAATATTATAAATCGAAATTGGTGGTTGGTATTGAAAACTTGCCATACAAAAGCATACTTGAACCACTTTTAGGCAATGTGATGTTGGATTTGGGCGGCACAATTTCGACGAAAACTACGCAAAAAGAACGCACGCCTTTTATCGCGAATGACGGAACTAAAGTGGCTCCAATCATTTGTTATGAATCGGTTTATGGAGAATATGTTTCGGGATTTGTGAAAAATCAAGCGCAGTTTTTGGCGATTATTACCAATGATGCTTGGTGGAACGAAACGCAAGGACACAAACAACACTTAACGTTTGCTTCGCTTCGCGCGATAGAAACCCGCAGAGATATTGCTCGCAGCGCCAATACCGGGATTTCAGCTTTTATCAATCAGAAAGGTGAGATTATTTCTAGAACGAAATATGGAGAAAAAACAGCACTAAAAGGTCATGTGCATTTGAATTCGAAGATGACTTTTTACGTTTTTAGCGGCGATTATATTGCCTACATGGCCATGTTCTTTTTGAGTTTATTGACGGGTTATATTGTGGTTAAGAAAAGAGCGGTGGTTTATTAGACTTTAAGACTGTAAGATTTTAGGATTTTAGGATTTTAAGACTATAAGATATTTAAATTTCGGCTTTTTGATTGAGAAACTTCCGTTTGAAAACTACGCAATCCTACAATCTTAAAATCTTACTGTCGTACAATCCAAATTATTGTCCTCGGTAGAATAAAACCGTACTAAAGGTTTTGAGTACAATATTGATATCTAAAAATATGCTTCGATGTTTGATGTAATATAAATCGTATTGCAATTTAATCAGACTGTCATCAATAGTTTCTCCGTACGAATAATTGACTTGCGCCCAACCCGTCAATCCTGGTTTTACGACATGACGTGTTTCGTAGAAAGGCATCACTTCGGCAATTTCATTGACAAAAACCGGGCGTTCGGGTCTTGGCCCGATGACTGCCATATCGCCTTTAAGGATATTTAAAAACTGCGGAAATTCATCGATTCTGGCTTTTCTCAAAAACTTACCAAACGCTGTAATTCTCGAATCATTAATCGTCGTAAAAACAGCACCATTCGATTCTGCATTTTTGATCATCGTTCGCAGTTTGAGTATTTTAAAAGGAACTCCATTTTTACCGATGCGATCTTGTGTGTAGAATAATTGGCCTCTGTTGCCTATGAGATTTCCTAAAAATATAATTGGCAAAAGCATAATTCCGATACTCAATCCGATAATTGAAATAGCGATTTCTACGATTCTAACCATCATCAAATACAATTGATTTTGGTTGCTTCGGCTGAAAGGGAAATAACGATAGAAATCTCGTGCTACGTATTGTACGGGAATGCGTTGCGTGATATTTTCGTATACTTGTGTGTATTCGCGGATGATGAATCCGTTTTCTAATAAGTGAATCAATTGGTTGTAGAGATTCACTGTGATTCCGTCGGTTTTTTGAGAGGCTATTACGACTTCAGAAACAGAATTTTCAATAACGAAGCGTTCGAGTTGGTCGATATCGATGTTTTTTACAAAGTCCTTTTTCTTTTTTAAATCGCTGATTTGATGGCTATCGGAATTGACATATCCCATGACTTTGTAATGTGGATCTACGTTTTGGAGGCCGAGTATTAATTCTTCTGCTTGATCTTTATCGCAAATTAATATTACTTTTTTTTCGAAACGACTAGAAGCTAGAAACTTCACATAGAACAGGCGCCATAATAATAACGACAATAGAATGGCCACATAAAAGAATATAATCTGCATCCTGTTTGTAGGCAGATTTGGCGTATAAATCGGTGTTAATAAATAGATGAGTACTGTGGTGGAAGAGGTGAGTACAATACTTTTAACGACTTGAAACTGATTGCTGGCCACTTGAAGGCTATACATTTCGAAAACCGTTCCGATGGTATTCAAATAAATTCCTAAAACGATAGTCCAGTAATAATTGGTCGTTGAGATGTTGAAGTAATTGAAATTGAAAATGATGCCTACTAAGTACAAAGCCAATAATACGGTGAGAACATCAAAAATTCGCAATAGAATCTTGCGTTCGGAAATCTCAAAATGTATTTTTCTATTGACCACCATCCAGAATAAGTATCGTATTAAAGAGGTGCAATTTAGTGAAAAAATAAAGATGCTAATATTATTATTTTAGCACTTCGTTCCATTTGTTTTTCACTTTTGTCCAATCAAAATCTTGAACCGAAGTAAAGGCATTGTGAATTAAACTTTCACTTATTTTTTTATCATTAGTAATCTCTTTAATACAAGAAACCATGGCTTTGGTATCATTATCATTGACCAACAATGCTGTTTTACGATCTTCTAATAAATAAGAAATTCCACCTACATTCGTGGATACAACCGGCATTCCGAGCGCCATAGCTTCGATAACGCTCACGGGTGTATTATCAAAATGGGTAGTATTGATGAAAATATTGTAGTCTTTTGATAATGTTATCCATTCGTGTTTGGATAATTTTCCTGTAAATTTAACTTCAAGATTGTATTTTTTTGCTAAAATTCGAATTTCTTCCAAAGCACCATCTTTATCTGGTCCGACCATACAAAGCTCAGCATCGGGGAATTCTTTGTTTAATTCTTTAAAAACATTGATGGCCATTTTCGGATTGTATATGGAGGAAAAAGAGCGCACCCATAATAATTTTGGAGTAACAATTTCACGCGCCTTAAAAGGATAATGTTGCAATTCGATGATGTTGGGAATGTAACATATTTCTGAATATCCTTTATTTTTAAAAGCTTCAAGCAAATAGGACGATGGCGCTATATTTTTATAAGAATATTTAAAAATCATTTTACTCAATGTGGGGCTTTTTGAAATTCTATTGGGCAAATCACCGCCTTCGAGTTTTGTTATATATTTTAAACCTAAAACCCTGCACAGCTGACTTACAAAAAAGGCATACCAAAAATTCTTAGTACTGTAAGTGTCGATTAATACATAATCAATTTGTTTTCTGTGTCGCACTGTTGCATATAACATGTCTAATAATCTAGGCATTTTATATTTTTTTGAAGAAGCATATATCAAATTATAACCTTCCTTATCTAAAAGCGCTCCAAGTGTTTCTATGGAAGTCACCGTTAGCCCATGCTTAGAAAGTTTATTACCAATATACAGCAAATTACTCTTCATTCGGAATGACTTTAAGAAGTGATAAAGAATATAAAAAAGCAGGCGCTGCCAAACGCATAGCAGCATGATTGATGGTCAATAACCAAAAAGCTAAAAAGCACAACAAATAAATATTGTATTTATTATCAATGTATAAAATCAGTGGCGTCATAAAGAGGATCATAAGCCCTAGAATTCCTAACGATCCGTGCTCTGCGATCATTCTTGTAACTTCATTATGTGATACAATAATTTCGCCGGTTCTCTCAAATCTTTTTTCCATATTTCTTCCTACACCGATACCAAAAATAGGATACTCTAAAAAGGTTTCAAATTCATCACTGGCTAACTCTCCTCTACCGGTGAGTTGATCCTCTTTTACCCTACCCGCAGCATCTTGATTGGCATATCTTTTATTAATCAAACCATTCGTTTGATCTGTAGAATAGCTCCAAGCGGCAAAAAAAGCAATGACAATAAAAACAATCATTACCAACATCCTCATCTTTTTCTTTTTATTTATAAAAAAGTATGATACCAAAATCAATAACGCGATCATCGTAAATCCAGTAATCATACCGCCTCTAGAGAAAGTGATAAACCCTCGGTATGTAATAATCATTGTCAAAAATAAATTAGCAATAAATAAATATTTTGTTTCTGACAATAACATTAATCTAGAAACAAAAATAAACATTCCGAGTCCCAAAATAGTAGAAACCTGATTAGGACCAAAGCCTCCGGATGCTAATGCATTCGATTCCGTACCGGTGATAATATCTTTAAGATTTGGCGTAAATAAAGTGAGATAAACAATACAACTAATAATGGGTAGTCCTATACAAAGTAAAATATTATTGATTTGGCCGATCGTAACTCTTCTGTTGTAGGTATATAACGCGCAAATCCCCAAGCAAACTGGACCTGAAATATTAAATGATATTTCTTTTCTTAGACTTACGGCATAATTTAATTCGATACTGGTTATTAAAACAGCCGGAATTAATAGTAATAAAAACACCCAATAAGCAATAGCATTTTTAGAAATTCCACTAAAATAAATGCCTACTAGAAAAAAAATCATCACGCCAAATTTCGAAAACTCATACACCGGATTTCCATTAGTCATTCGCAGTATAATTTCGCTTCCGACCATATAAGCCGTGGCATAGAGCACCTCGTGGTTTTTGTTTTTGGAGTTAATGATATATAAAATTCCAAAAATAATAATACCATAACCATACATTTTTGGTGTATACCCATTCTTATAAAGTAATGCGCCTATTATAATATGTACAAGAATTAAAATAAAATATTTTCTTTCAGCACTTAGCATTTCAATTCTGTATTAACCCAATTAATATATTTCTTCATAACCGATTCTTCCGAATGATTCTCAACAATCGTTGCCTGTAATGCATTGCCGAATTTTGCAGCCAAAGCCTCGTCATCAATCACTTTTACCAAAGCCTTATAGAAGGATTCAACTGAATTTGGAGCCACTATGCTTCCGTTGATTCCATCAGCAATAATTAATGGAATTTCACCAACATTCGTTGCAATCACTGCTTTTTTATGCAAACCATATTCTAATAAAGCTACCGGCAAACCTTCTGAACTTGATGTCAAAACACCTATCGAAACTTGTTCAATGATATGATCAATATCTTCTCGCATGCCATACATATAGACTGTTTCTTCTAAATTATTATTTTTAATGATGCTTTTTATTTCTTTTGAATAGTCATCTTGCAAATCTTTACCTATGAGATGAAAAGTCCATTTCGGATGGGTTTTTTTTAATTTAATGGCAACATCTAGCAATAATTTATGGTTTTTTGGATGCCTTAAATTAGCCAAACAAACCACCCTTTTTGAGTCGATTCCTTTTAAAAAAGTGATCTTGTTTTCGTTATCATTTCTAACCGTAAAATTAGGCAAATAGATCACTTGATTGAATGACAATGCTGTTTTACACCAACTTTCGAGTGCGTGATTAACTACAATTATTCCACAAAAAAAATGAGACAATGCCCATAAAACTCTATTGTGAATCGTTTTTTTTTCGCTTCGAGCACCCGCATGCTCATGCCAAATAATTTTAATTTTTGGGTAGATCAACTTCAATAAAAACGCTGTAAAATAAGATGTCCCGTGTGCGTGAATCCAATCGATGTGATGTGTTTTACATAAAGAGCGCAAGTTGAAAATGGCTTTGATATCGAAAGTAAATTTCTTATTCAAACACTCAAAAAACACTTCCTCGTGAATGCGATTTCTTAAAGCTCCCTGTTTTCTTGATGCTACAATACCTGAGAATTCAATTCGATTTGCCAGAGCATTGGCATAATTCACGGCAATTCGTTCGGCACCGCCAACTTCTAGAGAATCAATCAGTTGAATAATTCTCATGCTTGTAAAAGGTTTTTAATTTCACTTTCGAACAAATCCAAAGTATATTTTCGCGACCAAAGCATGCTTTTTTGAGCTTTCTCTTTGTAGGTCGATTGATTTTGAATCAAATCATAAATCATTTCCGCATCTTCTTTGATATTCATAGTTAAAAGCAAACCTCTGTTTCCGAAATCCAACATAGTAGGAACACAGGAAATTTGCGTTGCTATTGGTAAGCATCCCCAAAACATTCCTTCAGCAATCACTTTTGGCCAGCCTTCACTTCTGGAAGGTAAAATATTGAAATGTGCCTCTTGGTAAACTTTTTTCATCGCCTCGTGGGAATAATTTCCTTTCAGAAAAACCGATTTTTCCAATTGATGGCTTTGAATATAATCCTCTAAACTTGCTTTTTCAGTGCCTGTGCCATAAAAACTCAATTGACATGGAATGCCCTTGTTTTGAAGTTCCTGAAGAATTTTAATAGCATACAAAGGTCTTTTTCCGACCGACAATGTGCCCACAAAAACAAAGTCAAGTGGGGCATTCAGATCTCTTGGTAGTATTTCAATTTTATCTTTATTGGAGTACGAAGCGGTGAAAAAAGATTTGACGTTCTTCGAGCTGTCTTCCCATTCTCCATACACAAGAACTTGCATATTTTTAGTCAAGAAAGTATTTTGCAGCAACCATTTTTGAATTCTATAGGCAATCGGTTGCTTTGATTTCGGATCCCAATTACCTGCATATTTAGCAGTTTTGACTTTACCCGGAAAAAAAACCTGAACAAGACAGCCCATCAATCCTAGATTTCCTGGGCATCTCAAATGAATATGATCGGCCCAAATCATGGCCCGAAACAATTGATAAAAATTCCAAAAAGAGTATTGCAAAGCTTTGATGCTATTCCAAAATGTTTTCACATTAAACTCTTTAACTACAAACAATTTAGCGATCGGAAATTGTATTGGTGCAATCAAGAGTTCTTCATCATTTTTCAAAATTGGACATACAAAAGCTATTTCGGTAGCATGTCTGGCCCAAATTTCCATTTCTTTGATATAAGGGCTGTAGGCTAAAAAATGACCGTTTTTTTTAATAAAAGGAGCGAATGAAATTACAACTAGTTTCATTAAATATAACCTTTAGAGCCATTTTGTGAAATTACTACAGCGGGCACTCCTAAAACGACAGCGTTGGCTTTCACATTTGTTATTACTAGTGAACATGCGCCGATAAGAACATTATCTTCAATTATTATTTTCCCTGCAACTACACTGTTTGCAGCGATATAAACATTGTCTCCAATAATAGGCACACCTCTGTCTTCGCCTAAACCGGAAACGCCAATGGTAACATTTTGAGCAACATTGCAATCGTTTCCAATGATAACATCTTTATTAAAAATAATACCTCCAAAATGACCTATATAAAAGGAATGACCAATTTGAACAGAAGCTGGAATTGAAATTCCTGTAGTTATCTCTATCACTTTTTGCCAAAGAAAAAGAGTCGTTTTAAATAGGAAACGAAAGGGTTGCCATGTAATATTACAAAAAACATAATGGGCAATACGGTACTGAAGTGTTGCCCAAAACCCTTGTGTAAAAAGCAAAATAACGAGGAAGCTCGCTCCGTACTTTCTGTACTTTTTATAATCGGATTGAATATACTGAAAAGTGGTCATCTTACTGCAGTTGGGGTTTTTTCAAAAGTAAGGAAAACCAACCAACCAGTCTTCCTAAAAATTCGAAAAAAGCATCTTTTTTTTTGGTCGTGGTAAATGTATTGCTAAATCGTATCAATGTCAAAACTAATGTGATGGCATGCCATTTAAATTGTGCTTTAAAACTGGGCTTAGGATGCTTCACACGCCATACATACCAACCGTTACGAACCACCATTTTCCCATATAAGTATTGATTTGGCCTTCCGGAACTGTCATGAAAATGCCCTAATTTTGCAGCCGTATTAACGTATAGCTTTCCTGTTTTTGATACACGCAATGTAAAATCGGCATCTTCATACAACCCGTAACCTTCAAAATAAGTGGAAAACTGAAAAGTTGTAAAAATCGATTTTTTAAACGATGATACACCGCCCATAAGCTGTTCTACCTCATAAATTTTATCGGATGGCGGTAAAAAACCAATACTTCTTCCGTGCGAAAATTCGGGTAGAAATCCGGGTTTGGTATTGCTGTCTAATCCTAATTTTTTTCTAAGAATAAATCTTGTTCCGTCTTTCTTTTTCCAACCATCATAAAAATATTCATTGCTATTGGGCTGGTAATCTGCTCCAACATAGTGCCATTCATCTTCGTTGGCAATATAGCCTCCAACGCCTAACGCGGCTGGAAACAATTCATAAGTTTTTAAAATATTTTCAAAATAACAAGTATCTAAAATCGTATCATCATCCAGAAAACAAATGATATCGATGGCTTCGCTCGTTTTTTGTATGCCGTAATTTCTTTGTTTGGTTAAACCTCGATTGCTTTCATCGACTTTAAAATATTTTAAATTTAGAAATGGATTCTCCTTTAAAATCAGTTGCGTTTCATCATTCCTAGAACCATCAATAATTAAAATCTCATTGGGATATTGGGTTTGAATAGCTACCGATTTTAATAAATCCAATAGCGGTTTTGGGCGCATATAAGTGCAAATGATTAAAGAAAACTTCATAGTTTATCGGGTTCTAACTCCTAATTGCAAGAGTTTTTTAGCATAAAATTGCGATTTCTTAAATTGCAATCTTTTGTAGGGAATTCGTAATACTCTATAGATGAATGTCCATTTTGAACCATTCACTAAAAACAAAAAGAAATATTTATGTTTGAATTCTTTAACTTGCTTTGGTGTAAAGTGTTTGCAGAATTGATACATTAAAGTTGGACTCGGAACAGGTCGAATCCATTTTACAGGCGTGTCTAATTCCCAAGGTTGTTGTTTTCTTTTCTTGCCCAATATTTTGGCTTGAGAACCCCAAAAACGATAACCGCCACTCATGGGTTTCAAATGCAAATTGGTAGCGAAAGGATTGTGCAAAACCGGAATTCCTAATTTCAATAATGCAATTCCAAAATCGCCATCTTCTCCATATCCGCCGTCATAGTTGATGTCGTTTCCACCCACTTGATTCACATACGCTCTTTTGACACAAGAATTGGCATTGCTAAACATTTGAGTGCTGCCAACAAACCATCTGCTTTTTTCTATGGCATCGAGTTTAGATTTTAAATCGTTTAAATCTTGTTCGGGATGGTCTGCCATAATATCCAATCCGTTGCACGCAGCGGCATTATAGGTTTGAAGAAGTTGGATGTGACTTTCAATAAAATTTGGTGGAATCCGAATATCATCATCTCCAAAAACGATATATTCACTTGTACAAAGCGCTATTGCTTCATTTCTAGCCCGGCAACTTCCTTTGGTAGTTTGCCAATTTACTGTCAGTTCGAATGGGTAATTCTTGGCTTTGTATAAGGCTTCATCTCTAACATTTTCTGGAGTGGCATCAACAATGACAACTTGTGTAGGAAGGTAACTTTGCCCAGACAAATCTTCTAACAACCGCAGCGTAAAATCTTGCCGCAACATCGTTGGAATGATATAACTTACAGTAGGATTTCCTGAAATACTTTTTAGTTTTCTAGGTGGTAAAAGTGGTCTATTCCGCACTTGGCTAAAGTTGTTTTTAGCATTCAAAAAAGCTTTCCATTCGCTGTATTTCCATAATCCTTTGCGATACAACATGAAAAGTGCGTGGTCGATTTTAAAATTTTTGATAAAAAAAACATAGCGATCTCTAGCAGAAATTTGTATGCTTTCTGTGAGCGTTTCAGTAAAAAGTTGACTTACATAAAGCGGCACTACACCTTGGTTTCGGAGCGCATTATAACCAAAATCTAGAGCTTGCATTTGTATATTTTCGTAATCCGCATCAAATCCGCCCAAAGTTTCCCAAACCGATTTCCGAATGGCGAAATGATTGGAGTTAATTCTCCAACTGACACATTCGTTTAAGCCTTCAAAATCATTGATATACCAAAACAAAACCGACGATTGAATCGCTAAATCTTGAAATGCGTTTTTGTAGCCTTGTTCGAAAGAGCTATGCCAAATATCACCATAACCGCTGGCTAATTGCTCTAATACATTCAAATTGGGAGCACCGGTATAGAGCAGTAATGCTCCATTAGCAGTGGTATATTCTTTAAATATCATTTTTTTTCTTGTATGACTGAAAGGTAAAAATCTATGTTTTTGATGACTAGTTGGTTGATGTCGAAATCAGCAGCTACTTTTTCTCGTGCAGCTTTACCCATGGTTGCGTTTAATGACTCATTTCGAATGACTTGCAGTATGCGATTGGCAAACAAATCATGTTCTTTTGGATGCACCAAAAAGCCACTTTTTCCATCTTCTATAATTTCATTTGCCCAACCAATGTTACTGTTTACGACAGCTTTTTGCATGGCCATGGCTTCAATGGTTACCATGCCTTGCGTTTCGGCAAAAGTAGGGAAAACACAGACATTAGCGCTGCGAATATATTGTTGAATATCATGATAAGGCACTTTTCCTAAATATTTTACTTTGGCTATAGTAGCTCCATTCAAAGCATTTTGAAGCAACAACCAAGTGGATGCTAATTTGGTTTTGATATCATACGAATCACTTCCAACAATAATAAGCTGAGCTTCAGGATATTCTCGGACTACTTTTTCAAAAATAGGCGCCAATTCTAATACGCCTTTTTTACGAATGATGGTGCCCATGTAGAGTATCAATCCTTTTTGGTAGTCATTTGGCGTTGGGTTATGAAATTTTTCCAATGACAATCCACTAGGGATTTTAATGATGGGTTTATGTTTAATTCTAAAAATATACTGCGTGATTTTTGAAGCAAAATCAGACGGAGATATATAAGCTGTTGCTTTTTGAATGCCCCATTTTTCAAGCAAGAAATTTTTAATTTTTTGTCTGCGATTTTCAAGGTGACAGAAATAAGCATCCGATCCATGAAAGCGAATAATCAAAGGAACTTTCAGGTTCATAAAAGCCGTGATACCTGTCCAATCCGGAGCTTCAATGAGGTCGATTTTATCCGAATCTACATACTGATTGATGTATTTTTCGAGGTATTTTCTATAATAAAACCATGTGGCAATGTCAAACTTTTTGGAAGCAATTAAATGTATTTTAATATCATTTTCATAGAAAATTTCATCCGTTGCTTGTCCGTAAACAAAAACAGAAACTTGATGTTGATGCTTTATTAATTCCGTGGCCAAATTGAGTATAGTAGTTCCTATTCCAGCGGTTGTTTTCACTTTTGGATGCGGGTATTCCGGCGTAAGAAAAGCAATATGCATGGTTTATTTTTTTATCCAAATACAGGAAACGTTTCTTCCGTTGTATTCATTACTCGCGCAAAACGAATCTTCATTGCTTTTTAATTCTGCTGGCAAATCGCTTTTTAAAACACTATAGAAAGCATACGAACGTTGTTTTATTAATTGAAAATTACGCAACTGCTCTTTTAGAAAAACAGCGGAAATCCCTTTGTTGATGGTATTGAATTTATTTTCAACATGAATATCCGTTACGCTCCAAATTTCGTCTGCAGTCATTCTGCTGCGAATTACTTTTTCAGCCAATAATTGATCATTAATACGATCGATATAATTTTTTCTCCCAAGATTTCTATTGATCCAATGCTTTGCACTTTTTGGAAAAAAATCAGTTATTTTTTTAGGTGAAGACGTCGAAACCAATTGCTCATACTGCTGCAATCTTTGTTGATAAACTACATCATTAAGATAATCACCGTTTGGATCTTGCAAATGAATAAAAATGCCACCCGGCTTTAATAATCCATCAATTTGTTTTAAAAAATCAGCCAATTCCGGAATGTGATGCAATACCGAACATACCATAATCACATCGTATTGGTTTTTTAAAGTCGCAATATCGGAATTGACAATCGTGTATTTTTTATTCCACATTTTAGCTTTAGCTTCGGCTTGTTGCAGCATCACCGATGACGTATCCAACAAAGTGATTTCGTCAATATTTTGGCCAACTTTAGAATGCAATAATTTTTGAGTACTCAGTCCCGTGCCACAGCCTATATCCAATAGCGAAAGGTGCTGTTGCGGCTCTTGATATTCATACCAATCATCAACCAAAAGATTAATTTGTTCTTGCAAACTGTCCCACATATCTTGATGCATTGCGTCGTAATGAAGCGCTTCATGATCGTGAAAAACGATGTTTATTCTGGCTTGAAAAGCTTCAACAGTGAGTGGACTTCCTGTCTTTTTCAACAGTGGTATTAAACTAGAATAACTCATTTTGGAAAAAGAATTTAGGTTTAAGAATGTATATAATTTAACATTTATTCGATATTGACAATATACTCTTTCGAGCCTTTATCAGAGACAATGGTTGCCAAAGGCGAAGCCACTACAGCATGATCAGGAACATCGAACGTAACAATCGCATTGGTGCCGATTAGTACATCATCGCCTATCGTAATGCCGCCCAAAATAGACGCGCCCGGTGCTATAAAAACACGGTTCCCAATTTTAGGAATTCCCGAATTTTTGCCACGAACCAATACACCAATCGTAACGCCTTGTGAGATATTACAATTTTCTCCTATTTCGGTATCACCGTGAATTACGATTCCTCCAAAATGGCCTATATACAAACCTTTACCGATTTTAGTTCTGTAAGAAATATCAATGCCGTATTTGTTGGTCAAGTGGCGCAACCAAAGCATGAAAAAATAAAACAACCAACGGCTCTTGCTTTTGGATAATTGACAGTATCTGTAAATGATGGTAAACTTTAAACCCGGTGCATAATTGGGCCCAAAACATTTTATAAACAACCTAAGTGTAAACCGCTCTTTGATGTCATACCGCAGAAGATCTTGTTGTATCGTTTCTCTAAATTCTGATTTTGTCATTAGAATTTTTAATATTAATTATTTTTTCAGAATAGATTTCAATTTATTAAGCACTCGATGATATTGCTTAGAACAACTTTTTTTAAACGCATAGTTAGCATCTTTAAAAATGATCGGAGGCGTCATTTCATATGCTTCTTTCTGAACCTTACCAATAACGGCATCAATTCGTTTGGTATGTTTTTCATTAGCACCATAAGATCTCGCATACCAAGTGTGGTATAACATCGCATTTCCGGAATTATCCAAAACCAGATTGGTAATGGAATCGTCTTCAAATGGAACGGTTGCTTCTAAAAAAAGGAATTTTTTCCCTTGCCTTCTGAGCCAAAAATAAAAACAATAATACGGTTCAAAAAGACTTTCTGTGCTATAATCTCCAGTAAGTAAACTTAAATCATCATGGAACTCGCCTTTTGAAATATACTGATTCTTTAGCACTTCTCGCTGATTCCACAACAAGGCGATTTCTTTAAAATTGAGGATTGAAAAAAAGGTGTTAATCGCATACGGATTTTGTATTCGATGCGGAATTACGCCACCATCACGAACACCACAAACCGTATAATTTCCTTTTTCCATTTGTTCGATACACGAAAAAACAAAATCAGGATTCAGAAACAATACGTCTTCATCAGCCATAATCAACCAATCGATTTTTTGATCTTTAAGTTTAGAAAACATATAGGAAATACTATCCATGGCGTGCATTCCGTTCCTACCATCAATCACATATTTTTGGATTCCTTTTGGAAATAAAGGTGCCGATTTTTGATACAAATCAAAATTGACAACTGTTGAAAGTATCGCGATATTTTTATTCATCTTTACTATTAATCGTTACCATAAATTCGTCTTAATCCACAATATTTTTAATCGCGTTTATAATGCGCAGAGATGCTTCTTTAGCAGGATTTTGATTGATTTTTTCAAACCATTCTTGTGCATGGCGCACCACATCATTCGGATGCTCAAGTCCTGCAACAATGATAGAAGCTATCATTTCTGGATTGTTAATCCAAAGCACCGCATCTTTCGACGGCATCGATCGAAAATGAACATAATTATAAATTTTCTCAACCGACCAATTCGATGGAACAGCATTCAAAACATCATAATTAATAAAGGCACAAGGCTTTTGATGTGTAACGTAATCAAACACCATCGTCGAGCCAAGGTTGATCACCATTTCCGTATGTGCAATCGTATTTATTTGCAAATGCATATCTTCTTTTGTCGGCAAAATGGTATTCCAAACGCTTCCTGTTTTTTTCCATTTCGGGTTTACCGCTACAATGATATCGGCATATTTTTCTAAAACAGCATCAAAACGATCCGAGAAATCTACAGGGCATCTTCTGAAAATAATACCCAATTGATAGCCTTTCGTGTTTAAATCTCTTACCGCTTTTGCTGTATCTTCTAAATAAATCGGGTCATTGGGTGAAGTGGTAATATCATCACCGGAATAACAAATGTATTTTTTAGACGCATCTAAGTTATTCTCTTTGAAAAATGCCTCTTTTGAATCGATGTATTCCGCACCATTGTGCATTTCGAATTGCGGTGTGCCGGTGACTTTAATTTGATTTTCTTTGATGAATGGATAATAATTCGTGAGCTCCGATTTCATAAAATCGCTCCATACAAAATAATAATCAGGTTCTAAAACCAAAGTCGCTTTGGGCAGATTATCCCAAGAAAAGATAAAAGTTCCTGTTGGAATATTGAGTTCCTGAGTGGCCAAAATAGGCGCTAAAGCCACAGTGGTTCTTTGATTGGTGCAAAAAACAAAATCCGGTTTTTCCGTTTTCAATACGTTCAAACAATCGTTATAAAACGCCGTCTTTCGTTCGAGTTTAACAATCGCTTTTCTGATTTTTTCAATTCCAATCGGCGTTGAATAAAGCAAGGTAAGTCCACGAATACATAAAGTTTTCATCCTATTGACAATAGAATCTGTAGCCATTTTAAATCGGTAACTATCGTAAACGGTATCGTGAAATCGTTCGATATTAAGATTCAATTCAATTTGAACTCTAGCCTTTTTATAAACATCCGTCAAGTAATGTGCTTTGGCATTTTCTATTTTAATTTCATTGAAACCCAAACCTTTTAAATCAAAAGCGCTATTGTTCCAAAAAACAATATCAAGTCCATGATGCTTGGCTTCATTATAAAAATTGGTATAAGCAAAGTTTCTTAAACCAACGCCATCAGGTAATAAAATAAAAATTTTTTTGTGTTTCATTATCATTTTTCGAACCTAGGTTCTGTACTTAAAAAACTGGTTTAGCTATCTCTAAATTGTTTTTGATGGTTCAATTTCCAAATCGCTTCATTCGACAATGTCTCGAGAAACAACTCGGCGCTATTTCCATGTCCAAAATCAGCATCTGACGGTGTTACTTCATGAGAATCTATTGATTGTAACGCTTCTAAAATACTGTTTTCCTGATAATCTGTATTGATGATTTCCGCATGAACTGCCCTATTTTGTTGGCGTGTACCAATATTAATAATAGGAATGCCATAATATGGAGCTTCGCGAATTCCGGCGCTGCTGTTTCCAATAATAAACTGACTATTCTTTAGCAAAGTCAGGAAGTATTCGAAACGCAAAGAAGGGAAAACTCTAAATCTGGGATGGTCTTTTACACTTTGATAAGCATTGATGATGTATTGACTTCCGCGATCATTATTGGGGAAAATGATAACATAGTTATGATTATCCTTGAGTAGCGCATTGACAAAATCAATCGCATACATTTCCATTTCCTTAGCTTCTGTCGTTACGGGATGAAACATGGCGATGGCATAATGCTCGAAGTCAATTTCATAATACGTTTTTGAAGTTTCAAGATTGGGCAAACTATCCGAGAACATGATATCAAT
This sequence comes from Flavobacterium sp., assembly GCF_031411595.1. GTDB lineage: Bacteria > Bacteroidota > Bacteroidia > Flavobacteriales > Flavobacteriaceae > Flavobacterium. The sequence goes on from NZ_JANOBI010000011.1 coordinate 36,743, forward strand.
ATCGGGTGATCCAATGGTGAAAATTGATGATTTAATTTCCCCCATTTGCTGCAACCTTTTTTGGGCTTCAGCATTCGAAACAAAATGGATGTGACTTAATTTACTGACGCTGTGTCGAATTAATTCATCAACCGTTCCTGAAATTTCTCCGCCTTCAATATGGGCTACTAAAATATTATTCAATGAACCCACTATCGCTCCAGCTAAAGTTTCAACGCGATCGCCATGCACAATAATCATATCAGGATTGATTTGATTAACGTAAGCGGAAAGCCCTTCAATGGTCTTGGCTAAAGTCAAATCCATAGTGGTTTCGTGGGTATGGTTTTTAAACGTATGTAAGTTTTTAAAGCCGCAACGTTCAATTTCCAACAAGGTATAGCCGTATTCTTCTTGAAGATGCATTCCGGTCACAAAAACAAAAACTTCAAAACCCGAATGGCCTTCAAGAATTTGAATCAATGATTTTATTTTACCGAAATCGGCACGCGTACCCGTTAAAAATAAGATTTTTTTCATGTAGAAATTATAGAATGTCGCTCCAAATTAATTGCTCGTCATTATCGATGTTGCGCGTAGCTTTTTTTCCGAGAATGCTGTCAAAATGTTCGGCTAAAATTTTTCCGGTGCCCGGTCGTTTCACCCAAATATTATCTGTTGTAAACAATTCGCCTTCCGCAATAGGATTGATCGTACATACCGTAGCAAAAGCAAAATCGATGGTGACTTGTTCTTCTTTCGCAGGTTCTTTACTGCCGCCGCGCATTTGCCACATTTCGTTACTGTCAACAATCAATGCTTTGGTCGTTTGTTCGTCCATGCTGCACACTATGTCCGGTCCGGTTCGATTCATGTGATCGGTGAAATGACGTTCTAAAATACTAGCGCCTAAAGCAACTGCTCCTAAACACGCATTGTTATTGAGTGTATGGTCGCTTAAACCGAAAACCTTATCGGGAAAAGCTTCATGCAATTGCGTCATCGCACCGAAACGCACCAAATGAATTGGCGTTGGATACAAATTGGTCGTATGCAAAAGTGCCACAGGAACTTGATGCTTGTCGAATATTGCAACGGCTTTGCGCACACTTTCGATAGTATTCATTCCGGTACTCAAAATTACAGGCTTGCCAAAACTGGCAATATGTTCTAACAAAGGATAATTATTGCATTCGCCTGAACCGATTTTATAGCCTTGCACTTGCATGCGTTCCAGCCTATTCGCAGCGGCTCTTGAAAATGGCGTTGAAATAAAAATCATTCCTTTGCTTTCGACGTAATTTTTCAATTGCAATTCTTCTTCTTCGTTCAACGCGCAACGTTCCATAATTTCATAAATCGAAACTGTGGCGTTGCCCGGGATGACTTTTTTAGCGACGGCACTCATTTCATCTTCGACGATATGGGTTTGGTGTTTGACAACTTCAACGCCGGCTCTTTTGGCGGCATCAACCATTTCGAAAGCAGTTTGCAAAGAACCTTCGTGGTTGATTCCGATTTCGGCAATCACCAAAGGCGCGTAATCAATGCCTATTTTTCGTCCGGCAATTTCTATGTATGGATTCATGAATGAAATTATAATTTGTGATTTAATAAATACGCTGCATAGTCGAAATCTTCTTGAGTATCGATATCAACATGAGCAAAAGGATGGTTTACAATCATAGGAAAATTTTTATTGCCTATGATTTTTTCTTGCATTATTAATGACGCTTTGATGATGTAGAGCAATCCGTTTTCGAAATAAAGCGGCTCTAAATCTTGACTTCGCTGCCCGATTTCGTAATTGAATGGAACGAATTGATTATCGATTAACTTCCCAAATTTTTGATGGTTTCGCGTTACAGTCATCAAGCTTTCCGATTGGTTTTCTTGAAATAAATCAAAGGCATCAGCCAACAAATTTTCCGGTCGCAACGGATTGGTAGGTTGCAATAAAAAAACCGAATCCACTTCAAAATCAATCGATTCTAATACATGCTTCAATGCGGTGACTGTTGGTTCAGCATCGCCGGACAAATGAGCAGGGCGATCAATTACTTTGACCCCAAAAGACAACGCCACTGCTTTGATTTGGGCATCATCGGTAGAAACATAAATGTCATCTAAAATTGCAGGATGCTTTTTTGCTTCAAGAATACTGTGAGCAATCAAAGGCAAACCACCCAATGACATCGTGTTTTTATTCGGCAATCTTTTTGATCCTCGACGGGCAGGAATGATGGCAATGTTTCTCATGAATTGGGTTAAAATCGGGTCGTAAAAATAACTAATTTTCAGGCTTCCAATACAATTTAGTAGTATCTAATTTTTGAAATTCATCATACTCTTTAGTCGTCAATCGATTCTTGTATTTGATGATTTTTGGGATAAAAACGATGCAATCAAACAGCGCATAAATAATGGCCAGTAATGCTTTGAAATCGCCTTTGAATACTTTGATTTTCAATTGCATCCATATCGTATAAACCAATAAGCGCGGGATTTTTTGAAGCGGAAAAAACAGAAAAAACAAATTCCAACCCGAACGCAACGAGCGGCGCAATCGCAAAGTGTAATCGGCATTTTTCTTTCTCGCTTTTAAATCAACACGATGGTTCACTAAAACCGAAGGCAGATAATGAACTTCTATTTGCTTTTTAAACAATTCATAAGCCGCAAAATCTTCTTCTCCATGAAAAACAAACCAGGCTGGGTAATCCGGAATTTGATGCCATGCGCTCATTCTCCAGACATTCGCACCGCCTGCAAAACTTTGCATTCGATGTGGTTGCTCGTTTGTTATCGTTGATGTAGGCTCGGAAGTACTCCAAAAAATCCGAAATCCAATCAAGCCGCATTTGGGATTTTGATCAAAATAATCGGCGATTAATTCTAATGGATTTGAGGTTATAAAATGCAAATCATCATCTATCGAAATTGCAAATTCTGATTGCGTTAGCTGCAACAATTTATTGCGGCTGTAGATCAATCCTTTGCTTTTTTCGTTTCGAATCAGATGAATATTAGGATGATGCTCTTTGATATATTCGAAAGTTCCGTCTGTGGAACCATCATCACAAATAATACAGCTCACTGCTTCGTTTTGCAATAAAAAATTGATTTTTTGTATCGTAAAAATCAAATCATTCAACCGATTTTTGGTCGTGATGAGTATCGTAAATTTAGAAAGATTCAAATGGAAAAAATTAGTAGTTTGGAATCATTTCTTTGGGTAATTTCTTCAAGCGAAAGAATATTCTTTTGACTCTATCGTCTCGAAATAATTTTCGAAACAAGTGGTTTCTTAAAAAATATTGAACGCTGTTGATTTTTTTTGAAACAGGAAAATTACTTTCAAAATCATAGTCTTGCTGGGCTTCAAAACGCACTTCACCCATCCAAGGTTCATAAACATTTCCCATGTGATAAGCATAATTATCATGCGTAGTCAGACGCCAATAATTTTTTTTCAAGTGTACGGAATCTAGATATCGCTCGCTGTTTCCTCCCATTTTATACCCATTAAAAGTAATAATTCGATTGAAAATATTTTTTTTATAAGTGGCAACAAAATGACCTGATCCGATGTATACTTTAAAATTATCGGGAGTAACCAAACCCAGCGCCAGTTTCAAATAATCGGGATTGGTTGGATCCCAACCGATACTCTCGTAAAACATTTCGATGGCTTTTGGATTTTTAATCGGGATAAATTGCATGCTTTTTTTCCAAAAATTATCCCACAGCACATTATGGCATTGGGTCATATACGATTTATACTGAGGAACAATTCCGACGATACCGGCTTTCGGGAAATGAACAAATACTTTATTGGTTTCGATTTGCCAATCGGGTAGAAAAAGCACATCGCTATCGGCTATAGTCACCAATTCGATATTATTACCGCTTAACCCTTTCAGAATGGCGTTTAATTTTCCGATATTTTGGGTGTGAATTAATTCGTGGATTTTATGGTTATCATACAATGAATCTAAAAACGAAACTACAGTCGCATCACTGCCATTATTAATAATCGTGACAAAAGTTTTAGGATGAATGGTTTCAAAAAGCGAATGCAAACACAGTTTAAAAATCGCAAAACTATCTTTAAAATAACCGTCGTGATTCGGAATAAAAACAGGAATGATAATCTGATGCGTGTACGCTGTTTCCTCTTGTATTTGATCTTTATGTGGATGGAATCCTATGCGCATTATCCTATATATTTTATTTGATCAGCAAGGTAAATGAATTTTCTGATTCGCGTAATTTTACTCCATTGAAAAAGCATAAAATAAACGCTGCCTTTCAAAAGCCATTTGTTTTTAGAAAAGGAATTCTTAATCGACATTTGTTGCAGTAAAAACAGCACTCTGTAATGAAAATCTTTATGCCAAACAGAAGAATCCGAAACTCCGGAACCGATGCGGTAGGCTGAAAATTTCTGATCAAAATACTGGGCGTTTCCTTTTAAAGTTAATAGAATCCATAACATCCAATCGCCTGCTTTCACATTTTTGGACAGTTTATCAAACGAAACTACATTGCTAAAAACAGAAGTACAACTGAAAGCAATGGGCGTAAAAATAGCAAAGCGATAATCCAATATCGGGTGCTTGGCATTCCAGTATTTTAACGGATGATTTTCGATAGATTTACCCGCAATATCAACAACTTGAACATCAGAATGACAAAGTGTAAACGTTGGATTTTGCTCTAAAAAATCGACTTGTTTTTGCAATTTACAGTCATCAATCCAATGATCATCACCTTCGAAATAAGCGATGTATTTTGATGTTGGTGTTTTCATCAAATCGAACCAATTCTGTGCGGCACCCACATTTTTTTCTTGCAGAATCAATCGAATGTGATTGGGATGTTGCTGTTGGTATTCTTGCAAAATGGCTCTTGTGCCATCGGTTGAAAAATCATCGGCTATAATCAATTCCCAATCGAAATTTACTTTTTGCATCAACACCCCTTCAATCGCTTGACGGATATATTTCTCGTGATTGTAAGTGATTAAACAGACCGATAACAAAGGCGTTGGCATTATTTCCCTTTTTCACACATTAAGAAAATACTCGAGCACAAATCCGGATATTGTTGCCCCAATTGATAACAACCTTCCAAATATTCTTTGGAGATAATATCAGTTTGCAGCAATCGATCCCATTGAAAATTAGCCAATCCTTTGAAGAAAATTCCCGAGCGGTGCACGACTTTCAATCCGGCTGCTTTGGCATCGCGCTCTAAAGTATCTAAAGTATACGTGATGTTATGACCGTGTTCCTTTTCGGCTGGAGTGACAGCAGAATTGTGCGTAATCAATCCCATTTTGACAGCGATTTGTCTCGACGGCGCATTCGCATTTGGGCACACCAAAAAGAACCTTCCTGTATCCGACAACCATTCATCATTGATGCGTTTGAGCACAGCCACAGGATCGTCGATGTGTTCTAAAACATGGGTTAGCACGATGTTGTCGTACTTAGTTGGTAAATCAACCGTTTCGAATAAGGAATTGACAAATTTTACTTTGTCGCCGAATTCATTCTTAGCGATTTCAAGGGCTTCATCAGAAACTTCTACGCATGTAATGTCATTGAAATACGGCAGAAATAATTTTGTAAAAACACCTTTGTGACTTCCCAATTCAAGGAAATTGCCGTCTTTGAAAAACGGTTCGAACGCTTTAATCATGAACGGGTGCATCACATCATAATCAAAACTGTACACATATTTATGATCGGCAGTATCTTTTAATTCTTTGTTATAATCTCTTTTAGTTTCCATTTCCAATGTAAAATTTTATTTTAATTTTCTAAAACGGCCAAGCCAAAACCGGCTTTTCCAAATTCGTTTCCATTATAGAGCAAATATACTTGATTATCGACTTTAAAAAAATGCGGATAACACATCATGTCGGAATCCCAATCGTTTTCGCTTAAATTGATGCCTAATTTTTGATCATCGCGCGTCCAATTGGTCAAGTCATTCGAATACGCGTAACCCAATCGGTAGCCTTTATTTTTGTCGGTTCTGAAACCTGAAGCATGGCGGTAACAGAAAACCATGTGGTATAAACCGTTGTGAAAAATCACGCTTGGTAAAGCCTGACATTCTTCACTGTTGATTTTATCTGTAATAATTTTTCTGCCTTCTTTTTGCCAAGTGATGCCATCGTTTGAAGTGGCGTGTGCAATTTTATAAACTCGGTCAGGCGCTTGATTTTCTACAAAAGCCGTCCATTGTGTTCCGTAGATGTACCACATGTGGAAGGTGTTTTCAAAAACCGCTACGAAAGCATCGCATACTAAAAATGGTTCGTGTAAAGTGGCTGTTAATATTGGCCCGTTGCCTACTTTTTCAAACGTATTTCCATTGTCATTACTAATCGCCAAACCAACGGAAGCATCGGCAGAAACAGATACTTTTCTGTTCCAACCCGTGGTGTAAGCTAGGATTTTATCATTGTGTTTTAAAACATTGATTGGGAAAATTCCATGCTCATCAAAACAACCAAGTTGCCCAAGTGGAATTACGGTGTCTGTCGAAATATTTAAAATATTTTGAAAGGTCTTATCGAAATCAACAAAAGCAACATGGCTTAAATACTTGCCGCTGCTGTCTTTTTCTCGTGTTGAAAAATAAATTCTAACATAATCATCAAACACAATCGTTTGAGGCGATTGCGCAAATTCAAAACAATTATTCGGCAATTGATGTTCGATAGGATTGAATATCTTTCCTAATTTTTTCCACTTCATATTATTCATCATAACTTTCTAATTCGGCCAATCCGAATCCAAAACGGCCTATTTCGTTGCCTTGGTGTAGCATATAGACTTTATTATTCAATTCGAAAACAAATGGATAACTCACCGATTCTGAATCCCAACCACTTTCGGAAACTTGCATTCCTGCTTTTTCATCTTCTCGTGTCCAATGCATTAAATCTGTTGAAGAAGCGTAACCGATTTTATAACCTCTATTGGCTTCTCTAAAATTTAAATTATGGCGGTATGAAAAGAACATATGGTATTTGTCTTTGTAATGAAAAACATCAGCACTAGCTTGACATTCATCGTCTTCGAGTACGTTTTCAATTAAATCTTTGCCCTGCTTATTCCAGTTGATACCATCAGTTGAAGTCGCCATTCTGATTTTATAAACCGGTTGCGGTTGACCATTATTCGGAATCCATTCTCGTGTGGCGGAATACCATAAATACCAAGTATCGCCGAACTTTCTAATCTTTGGACTGCCCATCACAAAAGGTTCATCCGGTGTGTATGGAATTACCGGACCTTCACCCAATCTTTGAAAAGAATCGCCTTTGTCTTTACTTATTGCAACTCCAATCGCAGCGTTGAACGGAACGGATTCACAGCGTGTCCAGCCTGCGTAATAGGCTCGTATTTCATTATCGTTTTGTATGACAGAAACCGGATAAGTTCCAAATTCATCAAAAGTTCCCAAACCACCTAAAGGTAAAATCGGTGCTTCACAAATCGAAACTATATCGAATAAATTGTCTTTATTCAAATCGATGTAGCCCATTCTACTTACGTATTGTCCGTTTTCATCCGGAGCTGGTCGAGAAGAAAAAAATACGCGAACGGTCTTTTCAAAAATCACTATCGATGGTGCTTGGGCGTATTCATACATCCAGCTTTGTTCTCTATAATCGATGGGATTGAAAATTCTTCCCAGTTTTTTCCACTTAAACATGCATTTCTTTTTTACAGTTTGCAAAGGTTTCTTGCACCTGTTTTTAAACATCCATAATAATAATCATTGAAACCTGCTTGGTCCATCAAATCGAAAACCACTTGCATATTATATTCGATTCTGTGCAATGTAAATTCACCATCAAACGTTGCAAAAGCGGCTCTAGGATCATTGTCTCTCGGCATTCCCACAGAACCAGGATTGCAATAGACTTTATCACCAAATGTATGTAGCGATTGAAAATGGGTGTGTCCAGAAACAAAAATTTTTCCTTCAATTTTTGAAAAATATTCCGCGTTGGGTTCGACCAAGTATTCGTCAATCGGATCCGCCCAACCGCCGTGTACCATGTGAATTGAACCTACAAATCGTTGCACTTCAAACGTACGCAGCCAATCGATATTTTCCTGCGTAATTACTTTGCGTTGATACACCAAACAATCATTCACGCTTTTCGATCTTGGGCAAAAACCGCCACTCGCCATATACCAATCGTGGTTGCCCATGAGACATGGGATATTTCGTTTTCTGAGTTCATCGCAACATTCATTGACTTGCGAATAATAGCCTACGACATCACCGAGACAATAAATTTCTGTAACATTCATTGCGTCTAATTCAGCTAAAATGGTTTTTAGCGCTTCGTAGTTTCCGTGAATGTCGGATATGATTCCAATTTTATTCATAGATAATTTGGTCTTCGATGTATCGGATGGCTTTTCCTTTTTTGATTACCGGTTGTTCGATTGCTTTTCCTTCTAAGAAATAATCAACCGCCATTTGCGATTCGTTGTATCCGAATTTGGCTCTTATGGACGTTGATGAAGATATGCGTGGATTGATCTCAAGCAATTTCAAACCATCCTTGTCTTTTCTGAATTGAAAATTCGTCGGGCCTATCGGTTGGAATATTTGACACAATGCGTGCAATGCTTCTTCGATATTTTCTAATGCTACCACTTCCGCTTTTTCGGTAAAACCATCTTTTGACAATTTTCTTTTGAGCGTCATGTACGCATAAAACCCACCGTTTCCGTCACAAAATGCTGACGTTGTGTATTCTTCATCATCGGTTCCGACAATCGGTTGCACCATCAATTGTGAACCAATATACTGTTGATGTTTATCAAATTCTTCTTTTGAATTTACTTTTACAATGCCTTTGGAGCCATGACCAACACGAGGTTTCAAAAGCAATGGCAATCCGAATTGGGTTTGTAATGTATTGAAATCGGAATCTAAAGTCGTATCGATAGCAAAAGGCGAATTGGTGGCTTTCAACTTTTCATAAAAAACCCATTTATCATGACAAACCTCAATGAGTTCTTTTGTATTTAATAATACTTTGACACTGGTATTTTGAAGGGTTTCAACGTGTTCTGCCCAAGCATACATATCAGCTTCAATGCCCGGAATAATCAAATCGATTTGATGTTTTTCGATGGTTTTTAAAAGCCAATCGATATAATTTGGATCATTCGTTGGAATCGCTTGTTCGAAAATATCGCAAAAACCTTCAGCAGCAGAATCTGAATAAATCGTCGTGCCAATGAGTTTGTATTGATTTCCAGACAACCGCAACGAACGTAAAATGCCATAACCTATGATGCCACTCGCGCCTGAAACTAAAATGTTTTTCATAGGGAATGATTGCTATTATTGGCGAGTTTCTGAATGCCTTGTTCTAAATTTACCTGTGGAAAAAATCCGATTTTTTGATACAACGCATCGTCTTTATCATATTTAAAACTTGGAATATCAGGCTTGTCATTTAAGAAACTTACTTTGCCATTCGTGCCGTAAATTTTATAAGCAGCGGCGGCTATTTGAGTATACGTTACGTCATTCATTTGTGTGCATGAAAAACTTCCGGTCACTTTTTGCTGCATCACTTTGACAATAATGTCGGTTAAATCTTCTATGAATAAAAAGTTTCTGATGGGATCATTATTTCCATAAAGCGACAAGTCTTCGTTGTTTTTGGCTTTGTCTAAAATCGAATAGAAAAACGGTTGGTGCTTTCTAAATCCATCTTGCAAACCGTATAGATGTGATGGTTTTAAAATCGTCAACGGTAAATTATTTAAGGAACAATAATACGTTGCCAATTCTTCCGAATGTTTTTTTGAAATGGAGTAAACCGAATAGTTATTGTCATTCGGACTAGCATTTGAAAAAATACTTGAAATGTACATGAAATGTTTTACGCTTGCATTCACAGCGGCTTGACATAACTTCATTGTACCTAAAACATTGATATTTTCAGCTTCAATAATTTCTGCTGCAGTCTTTCCTCCGAAATGCGCAGCGGTGTGAATGACCACATCAACATCGTTTGGAAAAGTGATGTTTTCTATGGAATCGGATAACTGTAAAGTAATGTTGCAATTGGTTCTACCCGCCGTAATCACTTCACAGAATTCGGCAAGTTTGGGCTGCAAAGCCTGCGCAATTGAAGATGTTCCGCCAACGATTAGTACTTTCATTTATCCTTTAATTTCAGCTAAAATGCCACAACACAATTCGGGATATTGAATGCCGACTTCACAAAAAGCGTCGATGATTTTCTTATCAAAATTCAAAGAAATCATTTGTGATGTGGTGAGTGGTTTCAAATAAATGCCTTCCATCATCGCTACCGAATAACCAGCGGCATTGACATCATCAGTCAGCGATTGCACGGTATAGTAGCGTTGGTGTCCTAAAATATGATCATTTTCGGACAACTCTTGCATGTCTTTGAGCAAACCAGCCGCGTGACCTAATCTTCTATTTAGAACTTCAGCATTCGGAACCGCGATAAACATGCGTCCGTTTGGTGCCAGAAATTGCTTGTAGTGTTTTAATATTTCCACCGGATTATCAACGTGTTCTAAGATAAAACCCATAACAATCAAATCGAATTTTTCGTTTGATTCAAATTTTTCAAAATAGGTTTCTACAATTTCTGCTTTACAATCAGGATACTTCGATTGGAAGTTTTTGATAATCGCATTTGAACCGTCAAGCACCACATGTTTTGAAAATTGCTTAGAAAAAATCGTGGTGGTATAGCCGTGTCCTAAGCCTAACTCCAATAAAGATTTACAGTTTTGGGTGTGTTTTAAAATTCTTTTCGGATACCAATTCAATAGAATTTCATTGTCGAAATCGTATTGGAGTTCACCTTCATAAGCCCTTACATGTTGGTCTAAAGCATTTTTCATAGTTTATTGAAAAGTAACATTGGAAAGTAATTCTTGAATTTTCTCTTTGGAATTAAACATCATGACGTCAATAACAGACAGCCAAGGTATGAAATCATTATCAAATTGTTGGTATTCGATAACGTTCGATTTTATGAAATGGAGTTGCAAATTATGGGCTTCAAAAGTTTCTTTAGAATAAAGTTCGACGCCACCAATCGCGTTGATATATTGCGTTGCTGAAAGATTTTTGGCAATAGCAATGACTTTGTCTTGGGCTTTTAAATTGTGATCAATACTGATTGTGGAAGAAACTACAATATTGGTTTTGATGTCTAAATAACCACAAATCACTTGGATAGAATGGTGTATGAAATCGAATAAGTTACCTTCATTCCGATTCAAAATCGATTCGACTAAAGGAAAAACTGTTTGAAACTGCGGTGCTTTTTGATACGATTCTTTAATTTTTGAAAGCAACTTCATTTTATCTTTCGAATAAGTTTCCGACAAATATCTTTGATCGACATTCAAAAAATCTGAATCTTTTTTTAAAGGAACCGACAGAAAAGCCGCTTCCCCATTGACTAAAATTCGATTTCTGTTAATCCAACCTTTTTTGGTGTATTCGATATTGTCATAAATCACGAACGTATCCACGGCATGAATCAGCTGAAAGTAGCCGATGTAAGGAAACCAATACGGTTGCATGATAGCCACTTTCATTATAAAGCGTCATTTAATATAGTGACGATTAGTTTGGTTTCATCTGCGGTAAGTCCAGCATACAATGGCAAACACAACACTGAAGCTGCAATTTCTTCTGAAACCGGCATTGATTGCGTTGAAGCAAATGGAACTGTATTTAACGACGGATAAAAATAACGTCTTGGGAAAATCTGTGCTTTATTTAATACTGATTCTGCTTTTAATAAATCCGCTTCAGATTTGAAAATAATGGGGTAATAACTGTAATTCCATTGGGCATTTTCACGAATCGTAAAAGTTCTCACTTTCGAAAAATCGATATTGTTATTATAGAAATCTACGATGGTTTTGCGTTGCTCCAAAATTTGATTCATGTATGGTAAAACGGCCAAACCCATGGCGGCTTGCAATTCTGACATTTTCGCGTTAATTCCAACTCCTGAAAAATCATGTGGCCCATTATGACCGAAATTATGGCTGTAAAACAAGGATTCATACAAAGCTTTGTCGGAGAAAAATAGCGCGCCACCTTCGCCCGTATGAAACAATTTCGTCGCATGAAAACTGCAAGTGCTTACATCACCAAAATTGAAAATCGATTCGTTTTTATAAGTGACTCCAAAACAATGTGCGGCATCGTAAATCACTTTCAAATTGTGCTTATGGGCAATGGCTTGAATCGCTTCAACATCGCAAGGATTTCCGAAAACATGCGTGACTAAAATCGCTTTGGTTTTATTGGTAATCGCTGCTTCAATTTTGGTTTCATCAATCGTTAAATAATCGGGATGAATGTCTACAAAAACCGGCTTGCAGTTTTCCCATAAAATGGCTGAAGTTGTGGCAATGTATGAAAAAGGCGTCGTAATAATTTCGCCCATTCCGCCCAATACTTTCAATGCAACTTGCAAAGGCAAAGTGCCGTTGGTAGTCAGAATTATTTGGTTGGCATTCAAATACGAAAGCAATTTCGCTTCGAGTTCGAGCACCAACGGGCCGCGATTGGTAATCCAATGTTGATCCCATGACGATTTTAAAATCGCCTGATATTCTGATTGATTCGGTAAAAAAGCTTGGGTTACTTTTATCATTTTATTTTCTGGGGATTGCAAAACAGATGGTTTCTTCTGCATGAATCGTGAAGTGATCTATGTAAATTTCGTAATCTAAATTCAAATCTAAAATCCAAGCCGGAATCGATACGAAATCTTCCATACTGTGATAGATGGCGATAGCGAGTTTAGGTCTGAATTTTTTGATGGTTTCAACGGCACCACGTAATGCGGCACTTTCTACGCCTTCGATGTCCATTTTTATAAAATCGACCTTGGTGATGCTGTTTCTGCTCACAAAATCATCAATGGTTAATGTCGTGGTCGAACCTGTGTGACCGTCGAACGCGAAAGTTTCAATTTTACTGCCCGGACCGTTGTCTTTATAGTATATTGTATCATCGGAATGATCTGAGATTGGATGAGGCACCAATTCGATTTGGTTCTCTAAATTTGGATTTAAAGAACGGTTGTGATGAAACAATTTGATGTTATCGGGTATGAATTCGAAAGAATACACTTTGCCTGAACTTCCGGCTTTGTGTGCGAAATATAGTGCTGTGTCGCCCCAACAAGCACCGGCATCAATCACTACATCGCCTGATTCAACTTGAACTACTGGTTTGTTGTTTAATTTATAAGCATATTGCTCGATGATAAAATCGATCGTAACACCTAATGAACCGAAATAAAGTTGCACATCATATCCTATCGGTTTGAGGTTGAATTTCTGCAATATGAAATGCATGAAATGCGGATCGTAAGTGTCGTTTTCATCCGCTAACGATTGCCCCAATTTGACAGCGTCTTGATACGCTTTATTGTTTCTCGCGAGCTTGACTTTTTTGTATCCTAAGATTTTGAAAGCCATGATTTCAACAATGAGGCTTTTCCCTTGTGGATTCAATTCTTCATACAATCTTTCTAATCCGACGAAATAATCTTTGAGCCACGAAATATTATCTAGATCTATTTTGTTTTCATAGCCAACAATTTTTTTTGCATTCAATTTCGCGTTATAGACCAGCTTCTTTGGTAAAGAAACTGCTTCGTTTTTATAACTTCCATAACGGTATTCATCAAAATTTTGAAGGCCGTAGTTATTATGCTGCGATTGTTTTATTTTGGCTTTTAAAGCTATTTTGAAATTATCCATTGGTATCAATTTTTTTCCATTCGAATGTTTGTGGTCTGATTAATCCCGGGAATTTTTCCAACCAAGAACCATCTCTTTTGACCTCAACGCCTTCAACGGAAATCACTTCTTTTATGTTATGTAGAATTTTCGCTCCGTGTTTGACTACCATCAAATCGATGCTGTAAATATTATCATTTAAGGTGTAACCAGGAATCGTACATTGGTAAGTAGCAAAACCTTTCTTGAAATAAATCGAGTCAGAACAAGTCGCAAAGATTAATGTGCCTTCAATCGTATTGAAAAACAAATTGATATTGATGCCTTCAAAATCTTTCTCGCTTGAAACGGCAACGTCGATAATCAAATCATTTTCTATATTAAAACTGCCTTCGATGCCATTGTTGGAAACGTTTATCGAATGCAACGTAAAGCCTTCCACTTCTCTTTCGATGCTGACGAATGATTGGGCAATAATGGAAGCGTTCGATAAATAAGAATCAATCACACTTTCGATGCTGCCTGTTTTTTGTATGTAGCCGTTTTTCAAAGCAATGCCGGTGTTGCACAAAGATTTCACCGCGAGCATATTGTGACTCACAAACAAAACCGTTCTGCCTTCACCTTTGCTGATGTCACCCATTTTACCTAAGCATTTCTTTTGAAATTCAGCATCACCCACCGCCAAAACTTCATCAACGATTAAGATTTCACTTTCTAAATGAGCAGCAACGGCAAACGCTAGACGCACATACATTCCGCTACTGTAGCGTTTTACAGGTGTATCAACATATCGTTCGACACCTGAAAAATCAATAATTTCATCAAGCTTTCTGGTGATTTCATTTTTGCGCATTCCCAAAATGGCGCCATTGAGGTAGATGTTTTCGCGTCCTGATAATTCGGGATGAAAACCTGTACCTACTTCAAGCAAACTCGCGATTCTGCCTTTCACTTTTATTTCACCTGTAGTTGGACTCGTAACCCGCGACAACAATTTGAGTAAAGTACTTTTGCCTGCGCCGTTTTTTCCGATGATTCCGACAGCATCGCCTTGATTAATATCGATATTAATATCTTTTAAAGACCAAACTATATCGCTACCGCCTTTGGTGCTTCTATCGTTGGTTTCTCCGATTTTTAGAAACGGATCTTCTTTACCACGCACTTTCGTAATCCAAAAACGTTCTAAATCACGTGAGATTGTTCCCGTTCCTATTTGCCCAATTTGATAAGCTTTGGATAAGTTTTCAACTTTTATAACTACGTCTGACATTATATGGTATCTACGAAATTTTTCTCTGTTTTATTGAAAATGATGATTCCAAGAAACAGCACGATTAAAGTTACAATTACGGAATAGCTGATGCTCCAAACGGTGAATTCACCTTTGCCTAAAAAAGCGTAACGAAAAGCTTCAATAATTCCGGTCATGGGATTGAGTTCGATGATGGCTTTGTATTTTGCAGGAGCAGCACTTAGTGGATAAATTACCGTCGTACCATACATCAAAAGTTGCACACCGAAAGTAACCAAAAAGCTTAAATCTCTGTATTTGGTGGTCATCGCAGTGATGATTAAGCCTAAGCCTAAACCCAATAACGCCATTAAAACTACAAGTAATGGAAAGAACAAAATCGCATAAGTCACATGGAAATTGGCGCCTTGCATTGCGAAATAAACCATCATGGTGACGAGTAAAAGCAATTGCACTACAAAACGAACCAGATTGCTGACGACAATACTCAAAGGCATAATTAATCTTGGGAAATATACTTTACCGAAAATCGCGGCATTATCTCTAAAAACGGTGCTGGTTTTGGAAAGGCAATCGGAGAAATAATTCCACGCGGTGATTCCTGACAAATAGAACAATTGCTGCGGCAAACCATCGGTGCTGATTCTGGCAAGATTTCCAAAAACAAACGTAAACACTATAGTTGTAAAAAGCGGTTGGATAAAAAACCAAAGCGGGCCCAAAACGGTTTGTTTGTAAAAGCTAATGAAATCACGCTTTACAAACAAAAATAAAAGGTCACGATAGTTCCATAAATCCTTAAACTTGACGTCGAAAAGTGAAGTATGACCTTTAATTATTAGATTCCAATCTTCTGATTGAATTTTTCCGTTCATGTTTTTATTTTATTACTTCTTGGTAAACAAAGCGCGCAAATATACTAATTTAACGTTTCGATTTTTACTGTTTTTGAGGTTTGTTTCAATATTAAATCGGCATTGGAAATGGAAGAAACAAAAACAAATTTATGTACATTCGTAACCTGAAAAAAACCGTTGTACATGTTCCATTTTATTAAGAAAAAAGTGTTGTTGAAAGATTTGATTCCGTCGAATCATGTCGATATTCACAGTCATTTATTACCCGGAATTGATGATGGCGCTTCGACTATTGAAGACACTTTAATGCTGACACAAGCGCTTCAGGAATTTGGTTTTGAGCAATGTGTGACTACGCCGCATATCATGACCAACGTTTGGGACAATACCAAAGGCATTATTGAAACTACCTTCCAATCGACCATTGATGTTTTAAAATCGCAACGGAAACTGTCGCTTCGATATGGTGCGGAATATATGATTGATCCTTATTTTACTAAACTTTTTCAAAGTGAACCTTTAATCACATTAAAAGAAAATTATGTTTTAGTTGAAATCTCCTATCTCAATCCTCCGATTCAATTGTATAACATTCTTTTTGATTTGCAGGTTGCGGGTTACCGTCCTGTTTTAGCACATCCGGAGCGTTATCTTTATTACCATCACCATTTTCATGACTATGAAAAACTAAAAAATGCCGGTTGTTTGTTGCAGCTTAATTTGTTATCAACGGTCGGATATTATGGCGCTGCAGTTGCTAAAACCGCTGAGGCATTACTAAAAAAAGGAATGATTGATTTTGTTGGATCGGATGTGCATCATGCCAATCACATACAAGCATTTTCGAATAAGGTACTTCTTAAAGATGTTTCTCCTTTAAAAAAAGCTATAGAAAACAATCAGTTTTTTAGATGGTAATTACTTCTTAAACCAATTCAAGTACCAAGGCTTTTTATCTTCTTCTTGAATGTAACTATATCCGTAACCGTAGCCATAACCGTAGCCATAAGTTTTTCTCCATTTGGTGTCATTCAATAACACTGCCATGTTAGGCAACTTTTTGTCACGATAGATACTTTCAATAGTTTTGATGAGGCGTTTGTCTAAGAAATTGGCGCGAATGACATAAATAAAGATATCGGCGTTTTTAGCTACCAATAAAGTATCCGTAACCAAATTCACTGGAGCTGTATCAACAATAATATAGTCGTATTCTTTTTTGACTTGTTCAAACATTTCATCAATTCTGTTGTTCATCAATAAATCTACAGGATTTGGAGGAACAATTCCAGAAGGCAGTACATAGAAGTTTTCGAAATCATCTAATTTGACGATATAATCATGAATGTCTTCATTGTTTTTAGACAGATAATTGGTCAATCCTTTTGAAGGCAGTTTCACATATCGGTCGATTTTTGGGTTTCTGATATCCAATCCGATGAGCAATACCTTTTTACCGGAAAGCGCAATGGTGCTCGCTAAATTGATGGCGACAAACGTTTTTCCTTCTTTGGGTATGGTCGATGTAATGAAAATCGTTTTGGATTTATTGTCGGGAATCTTGTCGAACATAAATTCCATATTGGTTCTGATAATCCTTATGGCTTCTGCAGAACTCGATTTGCTGTTGGTGTTGATAATTTCATCTTGGCTTTCCGATTTAGGAATATCGCCTAAGAATGGTGCCGAGATTTTACCATCAATATCTTGTCTGTTATTGATTTTGTTATCAAATAAATTCTTGATATAAATGATAGAAAACGGTATCAATATTCCTAAAGCAAATGCCATGAAAAAGATGATATTTCGCTTAGGAGAAACTGGCGCTGATGAAGAATATGCAGCATCGACTAACTTAGAAATCGGAGCTGTAACCGCTAACGAAATGGCTGTTTCTTCTCTTTTTTGCAATAAGTATAAATAGAGTGATTCTTTAATTTTTTGCTGACGGTCTAATACGCGGCTTTCCAGTTCTTGGGTTGGAATTTCGGAAATCTTGCCTTTAATTAAGCTATTTTGTTTTTCTTTAATCGATTTATTAATGTTGAGCGCCGTTTTGGTTCGTTCTAAATTGGCGATAATATTATTGCTGATATCTTCAATTCTTTGCTCTAAATTGATTAAGAACGAGTTTTTAGGCGTTCCTTCTTTATAGATTCTGTTTCTTTGAATAATCATTTCGTTATACTGTGAAATGAAATCTGTAGTAATTTTAGAATCGGCTGTCTGAAGAATATTGTTCGGAACCAAATCCCATTTTCCTTTTGTTTTGATGTAATCAATCATCACATCAACGACCTTGATTTGCGTTTCTGTATCGATTAATTCTTTTTCAAAATTAACGGAACTGCTTAAATACAAATTGGCTTGAGAAGCAATATCTGTAATTTTATTTGTTTTCTTAAACCCTTCTACGTCTTTTTCTACATCGCCAAGTTCGGTAGAAATAATTTTCAATCGGTTTTGAATAAAGCTTAAAGTGCTTTCTGAAATGAATTTTTTATCCGCAATAGCATCTTCATTGTATACCTCAATCAGCATGTTCAAAAAATCGACGGCTTTATCTTTGAGCGGATCATTAATCGTAAGCGCAACAACACTTGAATTTTTGTTTAAAGCGGACACATCGAGTCTTCCTCGATAATTTTCCGTAACATTTTCGACGTTGTTTACATTCACATTAATCGAAAAATCATCGGAATTTTTGACCCCATTGACCGTTTTGTTGACCACTAATTTGGCATCATTCAAATCTATAATACTACCATAGGAATATTTCCCCATACTGCTTTGATTGCCTGAAAGCAATTCAAAGTGATTTTTATCGATTGAATTGATTGTAAACCCTCTTGATGTAGTGTAAAATTTCTCCGAAGTATCATAAAAGGTAAACTCTATAGGCTTGTCGTTGTATTGTTCGAAAGCTTTGACTCTTCCTTCGGTAATGTAAGTCACATTGAAGTTTAATTTCTGAATGACTTTTTTAATAATTCTGCGCGACTTGATGACTTCAATTTCATTGTCGACATTATTTTTGACACCTGTAGAAATTCCCAAATCTGAAAAAGCAGCCAATTCCGATTGCAATCCTCCTTTTTTCTCATCTTTTACTAAAATGGTTGCTGTAGCACTATAGATTGGGATGACATACCTTAAGTATAATGTTGCAAAAACCAAACACACAAATACTCCGAAAACAAACCATTTCCATTGTACTACATACGATTCGACCATATCACGGAAATCGAATGAATCTTCCTGATTGGAGTTTAAAAATGAATTGTTTTCTTGCATTGCTAATGTATTCTTTTTAGTAACTTTTTAAAAATAACAGTATTGTAATCAACACCGAAACACTGGTCAACCATAAGCTGATGTTAGGCCCAACAATAGAACCATTGAGTTTTGGTTTGTTTGGTTCAACAATAATGATATCATTTTGTGCCAAATAATAGTTGGGTGAATTTAATAGTTTGGCATCTGTAAGATCGATGCGCGTATAAGTCTTTTTGCCTTCATCATCACGTATGAGCAGAATATTTTTTCTTTTTCCATAAATACTCAAATCTCCGGCTAAACTCAACGCTTCTAATATGCTTACTCTTTCACCATTGATCGTGAAACTACCTGGTTTTGTAACTTCACCCAATACTGAAATCTTATAGTTTAAAATCCTCACAGTTATTGAAGGATTTGTGATATAGTTCGACACCAATGTTGTCAATTTCGTAGTAGCCTCAGTTCTTGTCAAACCACCTAATTTTAGTTTCCCTAAAACCGGATAATCAATAAATCCATCATTATCAATCAAGAAAGTTCTGCCGGTTAGAGTCGTTGTGGTAACATTTCCTTGCACTACAGGCAAGTTAAATGGAATTGTCACTTCCGAGTTTTCAGCAGAAACAACTATACTCAACAAATCATCAGATTGTAATTTAAGTTCATATCGAAGGGAAGCTTCATAACTTTTTTGATCTTCAATGCCTTGCAAGTAGACTAACTTCTTTTTATCGGCACAGGAAGGTAAGAATAAACATATTAATACAATAAAAATAAAGCTATTTTTAAAAGAAATTTTCATAATTGTCAGTTAGGTTTTGCAAATATAGTATTTAACGTTTAAAATGCTAATCAAAATAAGCTTGAGCCTACTTTGAATACAAAATTAAACATCTAATGTTTGAAAAACGGAGTTCATACTTTTAAATTCCGGAACGATTTTTTTCATCGAAGCGACGATTTCTTCATTTGAAATCTGTTCAATGTTTTTCAACAAATCTAGAGTGTCACTGTGTATTTTTTTGTAATTGTCTTGTAATTCCTGCGCAATGAGAATTTTTTCATTGTGTGTTGCTAATGTTTTTGAAGTGTCATTAAGCAATTCTTCGTATAATTTCTCACCAGGTCGCAGTCCGATGATTTTAATATCAATGTCTTTGTATGGTAAGAATCCAGCCAATCGAATCATCTTTTTAGCTAAATCGATAATCTTCACAGGTTGTCCCATATCGAAGATGAATATTTCACCGCCTTTCCCCATCGCACCAGCTTCAAGAACCAACTGACACGCTTCCGGAATGGTCATGAAATAGCGAATGATTTCGGGATGTGTAATCGTCAATGGGCCACCTTCGAGAATTTGTTTTGAAAACAAAGGAACTATCGAACCATTCGAGCCTAATACATTTCCAAATCGAGTGGTAATAAATTTGGTATTGATTTGATTATTATCATCGCGATGCTTTTCATGAAGTGTTTGCACATATTTTTCGGCAATTCGCTTGCTGGCACCCATGACACTACTTGGGTTTACCGCTTTATCGGTAGATACCATTACAAAACGTTCCACTTCATATTGAATCGATAAATCCGCTAAGTTTTTCGTACCTAAAACATTCGTGTAAATAGCTTGCGATGGATTTTCTTCCATCAAAGGCACATGCTTGTAAGCTGCAGCATGATAAACAACACTCGGTTTATATTTTTGAAAGACTTGCTCTAAATCAGCTCTATTTCGAACATCAGCCAATACCGAACGAATAATCACATTTTCATTGATACCATTGATTGACAATCGCAAATTATGCAATGGCGTTTCCGCTTGATCGAGAATAATGATTTTTCTGGGATTGAAAGAAAGCACTTGTCGTGTAATCTCACTACCAATCGATCCGGCGGCACCCGTAATCAAAATGGTTTTCCCATCGAGCTTATTGGAAATCGATCGAGTATCTAAAACGATTGGCTTTCTGTCGAGTAAATCTTCAATTTCAAAACTCTTTACTTTATTTGAAATTTGCTTCTCATCTTCCCAGTCCGTAATGAGTGGAACGGTAAAAACCTTAAAATTAAATTCGAGACATTCTTCAACCAAAGCAATGGTTTCTTCTTTGCTCAAACTTTTTTCGGCGATGATAAGCGCATCGGCTTTCAACGATCGCAGAATCACATGAATCTTTTTGTTTTGATTGATAATCGGCAGATTTAAGATGCTTTTGGATGTTTTATTTTGATTGAATTTATCGATAAAACCGCGCAACTTAAATCTACTTGGTGTTTCCGTTTTCAAAGCATTCGCCACCGAAATAGCATTCGCATCTGAACCATAAATCACCGCATTAATGAGCTTCTTTTTGTCTTCGATATTCATATACTTTTCAAAAATATATTTGATCAGAATTCGAAATAAAAACAGCAACAAAAACGAAATGACATAACTGATAAACAATCCTGTGGTTACAAAAATCATTTTATCAAATAAGATATGACAAGCGAAATTGATGATCAGTAAAGAAACATAAGAAGTAGTTGTAGATGTCAAGAGTTTAACGCCATCAATAAAAGTAGAATGCCTGATGATTCCCGAATACGTTCTATAAATAAGAAAGAAGATGGAATTGATCAATATAATCAATCCGTATCGGGTTGCCATTCCAAAATAATTATAGTGTATCCGAGTTAACGTGTATATAATTAAATAGGTAATAATGCTCGCAACAAAAACGATAAATACATCTATAGCAAAAATAATCCACCTTGGCAGATAGCCAATGTTGCGGAATCTTTTCCCTAATACGCTATTTTTCAATAAACTAAAAATAGAATCAGTCATTTATCGCTATAAATTTTAAGATAAAAATAACATTTTAAAACAAAGTAGGTTGCTTTTTGGTGCTAATTATTTAAAGAAAACATCAAATTCTTTTTCAATTCTCTTTCTATCAGCATCATTCAAATTCGAACCTGACGGCAAGCAAAGTCCATTGTCGAATAATTGCTCAGAAACTTTTTTGCCATAATAAGGGCTTTTTTCAAATATCGGCTGCAGGTGCATTGGCTTCCATAACGGACGGCATTCTATATTTTTGAGCTCTAAAGCCAATCTTAAATCTTCTCGGGTTTTTCCATTCGTTTTCGTAGGATCAATCACAATCGCGGTCAACCAGTGGTTTGAAAAGAAGTCAGTATTGGGTTCTGTAAAAACCGTAATGCCATCTATTGTGGCAAAGTAATCTACATAAAAATCATGCATCTTCCGACGTAACGCAATATGTGCATCGAGTACTTCCATTTGCCCTCGCCCGATTCCGGCGCAGATATTACTCAATCTGTAGTTGTAGCCAATTTCAGAATGCTGATAATGTGGTGCTTGATCTCGAGACTGTGTTGCGAAGAAAATGGCTTTTTCTTTCAATGCTTTTGAAGGTGCCACCAACGCGCCTCCACCGGAAGTCGTAATGATTTTATTGCCGTTGAATGACAACACGCCCAAATCTCCGAATGTACCGCATTTCTGACCTTTATACTTACTTCCTAATGCCTCAGCGCTGTCTTCCAAAATTGGAATTTGGTATTTTGCTGCTACCGTTTGAATGGCTTCCACTTGAAAAGGCATTCCGTATAAATGCACGCCGATAATGGCTTTGGGTTTCTTTCCTTTGGCAATGCGATCTTGAATGGCTTCTTCTAATGCAATTGGGCACATATTCCAAGTATCGATTTCGCTATCGATAAAAACCGGAATAGCTCCTAAATAGAGTATTGGATTGGCTGAAGCGGAAAACGTAAAACTCTGACAAATCACTTCGTCGCCTGCTTTTACATTCAATAAAACCAAACCTAAATGAATCGCCGCAGTTCCTGAACTTAAAGCCGCAACCTGCGATTGGTTTCCAATATAAGTTTCCAAATCGTTTTCGAAACCTGTTACATTCGGGCCTAATGGCGCTACCCAATTGGTATCGAATGCTTCTTTAATGTAGTCTTGTTCGGTTCCTCCCATATGTGGCGAAGAAAGCCAAATTTTTGATTCAATCATTTTTTTTTGATTATCGGATGACAAAGATAAGATAACTGATTATAGTATCTGTGTCAAAATTTTAGTGGTTTTTTATAAAATTGTCTTCCAAATTATTTTTAAATCGACGCTAAAACTGCGGTGGTAATAGTATTCCAAATTCATTTTTACTTTATCTGGGAAAATGACGGAATCGTTATACAAAATCGGGTCTTGTTGCTGCTCTAAAATCGCGTCTTCATTATAATATTTCAATGATGCTTCACTGGTAATACCCGGTTTCAATTCGAGTATTTTGCGATCTTCTCCAATCAATCGATCATAATAACCCGGCACATCAGGTCTTGGTCCTACGATAGACATATCGCCAATAAACACATTGTAAAATTGAGGAAATTCATCGAGCTTATACTTCCGAAAATACTTTCCAAAAAAAGTAATTTGTTCCGTTTTCGGATGTATGGTTTTGAGCTTGTAAATCGTAAACAATCGACCGAATTGTCCAATTCTTTTTTGCTTGAAAATGCCGTTGGATTGCGTTTCGAAACTGGCGATAATAAAACACAATATGATAATCCAACCCACTAAAATTAGTGCTGCGATGGAAAAAAGTAAATCGAAAATGCGTTTTAGATTCATACTGCTTTTGAGTTTTTAAAAACTCTTTTTGAGCAACTCCGCTTCTTTCATCAAAATCGGAAGCGAATCCACATCGCGTAGGAAAATCAAATCTTTTTCGAATTCATACATTTTATAATTTCTGTCGAATGTCGCATCGTCATTTAAAAGCCGAACCGTATCCGATGCGAAATTAGCGCCACCGGCAGCAAAACATTGCGTAAACGCTACATGTCTCACGTTGATTTCAGTAATATATGGTTTCCCGTTTTCGTCTTCTTTAAAATCTACCGTGAAAAAGCCATGTTGTGCCGCGCCGGTGTATTGAAACAGAAAGTCCATGGCTCGCTTGGCTTCGGCAACCAAATCCGGTTCGTTGAGCAATCTTCCAAAAGACGTATTGCCCGTAATGCCCGATGGTGCTACTTTCGCCATGATATAATTGACTCTTTCAGCGCATGCCGTTCTCAACAGTTTGCCGTTATGGTATAACATTTTACAAGCTAAATTTCGACCCGGTAAAAACTTACTTGCGATAAATTGCTGCACATTCGGGTTGATTTGAATCCAGTTTTTCAAAGAATCTTCATCCTCTACTTTC
Organism: Flavobacterium sp.; assembly: GCF_031411595.1. Taxonomy (GTDB): domain Bacteria; phylum Bacteroidota; class Bacteroidia; order Flavobacteriales; family Flavobacteriaceae; genus Flavobacterium. Next base: position 61,170 of record NZ_JANOBI010000011.1, read on the forward strand.
AATGAACCTAAACCACTCGTTCCGCTGGTGCTTCTGACCCAGAAATTACCTTTCAATACTTCGAAAACTTCTTTTAGATTTTGAGTATCTCTCGAAAAAGTAACCGATGGTGGCACGATATCCAAATCTTTTAAAATCTCAGTCATTTTTGATTTATCGACAAGCAAATCAGCCATGGAGAAATCTGGAATTAATGCCTTACAAGGCAAATCTTGCGTTTCCTTTCTTTTGCTCCATTCCATGACTTCTAATTCAGGAAGAATGATGGCGATGTCGATGTTGTTTTCTTTTAAAATCGATTGCATGACATTCCAATATTCGGGATGCGATGCCGGTGGAACAACATACGTTTTATTGAACAATTCGTTTTGATACAACCCAATCGCCAGCGGATTGATATCTGTTCCTATCAATTCGAATCGTTTGTAGAAAGAATATTTTTTTAATGCAATGGCAAAACTTCTTGGGGTTGGCCCGCCGACGCCTGTAATTAAAATTTTCATAAGTGTTTATTATATAATTTCTCTAATCAACATAAAGCATTCTACGTTGGTTTTCCCTACGGTCGCGCCTCTGAAGTTCGATAATATTTCAATATTTTTAAGCGAGCGCGGATGTGGGAATTCTTTAATTTGCGTTGAAAAACATTTGAATGCTTCTAATTTTTTCTCAAGATGTCCTTCGATATTTTCAAAAATCGTTGGAATGAATGCATCGTCGCCAAAAGGCGGTGCCCATTCGGTTTCAGACAAAGTTTCATACGAAAGAATTCTTTTAACAGGGCTATTGTTAATCGGTCTCGCCGCCACCAAAGCCGCTTCATAAGTAATACGATGGTCTTTGTGAATGTCACCGCGATGTGGCAAATACAAAACTTCGATTTGCTTTTCATTGATGATTTTAGCAATCACATTCGACAACTGATAAGATGGAATCGTATCGAGTCTTGGCGCAGGAAAATCTAAAAAGAAAGTATCTTTGACGCCTAAAATTTTGTGTGCTGCCAAAGCTTCCGAGCGTACTTTTTCGGTGCCTTCTTTCGAGAACAATTCGGGAGCGCCTATATGTCCGTTAGTTACAATCGCAACATAAACATGATGTCCGTTGGCAATATGCTTTGATATGGTGCCGCCGCAGCCTAAAATTTCATCATCACAATGCGGAGCGATTACTAATATGTTTTTATTGATTTCCATTTTTTAATTGATTTTCAATCGTTGCTATTCTTTCTGACAATTTAAAATATTCTTTTTCGAAGTTGAATCCGAGTGTGTTGCCTACTTTCAAAGTATCTATTTCAATACCTTCAATGTTTTCTATTTTTAATAAACCTTCACCGGTTTGAATGTGAATGCCCTGCGCTGCATCAGCAATAACAATTCTACCGGCAACACCCAAATGATTTTTAATCTCTGAAATCGAAGCATTCCAAATCACTAATTTTTTAGTTCCTAAATAGGTATAAGCTCCGGGAAGCGGTTTTGTGGTAGCGCGAATCAATTGGTGAATACTCGCTGCGGATTGTTTCCAATCGATGATACCATCTTCGGGATTGCGTTTTCCCAAATAAGTAGCTTTAGATTCGTCTTGTGGTGTGGTCATAAAAATTCCCTTTTTAAGATTGGGCAACACAGCGTCGAGCGCTTTATCGATGGCTTTTAGAATTTGATGAATTACGGAAGTAGCATCGTCATTGTCATTAACTTCATAATTCTCTTGCGACCAAATCGATCCTGAATCCATGCCTTCATCCATTTTAAAAAACGAAGCGGCACCTTGCACTTTGCCTAAAATAATCCATGCGAGTGCACCTCTGCCTCTCCCTTCAGGCAATCGAGTCGGGTGATAACCGATGAGTCCGTATTTTGGAATGGCCAGTAATTCCTCGCGTATTATTTGGGAAAATCCAACAGCAAAAACCAAATCTGGGTTTTTCGATTGCACAAAATCAACGATTTCAGTGTCATTCACTTTAGTAAAATATTGAAAAGCAATGCCATTACTTTCGCTTAAATCTTTCAAATCGAAATACCCTGAAACATTCGTCGCTGCTTCGGGATGCAAACCCAAAACCGCCACAACATTCAACTGATGTTCCAACAGTTTTTCTAGTGTTTTTCGACTGCTGTTGACGCTTCCAATCAGGATAATTTTCGGATTTTCGACGATATTATTTTTCATCCATCGTGGGTTTGTTGAGGAATTTGTGTTCCCCTAAAATAACAATAAATACGGTTCTGAAAATAATTTTTAAATCATTCCAAAAAGTGACGTTTTTCACATAATTTAAATCGTATACGAAACGTTCTTTCCAACTCAAATGAATGTTGCCATTAATCTGCGCCAAACCCGTCAAGCCCGGTCGAACCGAATAACGCTGTTTTTCTGCTTCCGACATTTGATGCAATTGCTCGGGAACACTTGGTCGCGGGCCAATTAAACTCATATCACCTAAAAGCACATTGAGCAACTGTGGCAATTCATCAATTTTATAACGTCTTAAATAATAACCCACTTTGGTCACGCCTTCTGCTTTTCCTATAATTGGCGTATTGCCAACAGTTCTTTTTTCATGCGTCATGGTTCTGAATTTAAACACTTTAAAGAACTTCAAATCCTTTCCTACACGTTCTTGTTTGAAAAATAACGGCCCACTGGATTCCGTCAAAATGAGCATAGCAATAATCAATAATGGAATTAAAGCCAGCATCAAAATGATAAATGCCACCGTAAAATCGAGAACTGATTTAAAAAAAATACGATACATAGTCATTTTTATAGGCTTCTAAAACGGACTTCATTCCTTTCTTTACGGGTAGTTGCCATAATAATTTACACCAATCATGATTCCCTTCAATGAAACCTGGTCCACTTTCCGTGATGACAACATCCCAACCAATCGAGCGATTTTGTGGATGAAGCAATGCCGCTTCTTTGACCATAACCATAGTTTCTTTCCAAAACGGGACTTCAAAACCAACAATAGCAATTCCTGTAATGGGATGTTTGCTTTCTTCGGGTTTTGTGATATCGCTATAAACTGCAACACCGGAAACAATGCCGGTTTGCTCATCAATTGGAGCTGCTAAATTGCCCGCAGCCATATTGTCAACAGAAGAATTGACAGAAATTCTTTGACGACAGCCCAAAATTTCTACTTCATTATTTTTGTTCAATTGCGTGAAAATCCTAACCGTATTGACTGCCGTTGGTGAAAGCGCATTGAGACTCGGATGTTGGATGATGAATTCTTCAACCAAATCAAATTTATTATTTTCCATAAATGAAATCAACGATGCTTCATTGAATTCGTTCGCTTTTTTAATTTCAACTGCAACGCCACATTTTCCGTCAGCTACTTTAAAAACGAGTTTGCCTGATTTGGTGTTTAATAGTTTTTCAACGACTGTTGTATTCTTTTTTAAATCGGCAATGTCAGCCACAGTATGCACAAAATAAGGTTGGTATTCTTTATAGAAAAGCGTTTTGTCATCTAAAATCAATCGGTCTTTTTTGGGATTCATGATCAATTGGTATTCGAACATATAACCTGTTCCTGCCCAATCTTTACGCTGTTCTTTGTTCTTTTCAAAAAATCGGAATTGAAAATATTCGAGAATTGAAATGTTGTAAATAAAGACACATGCCACCGCATCCATCAAAATACTAACTTTATTTTTATTGGAATGCTGCGCGGTATAGTTCAAAAAAAGCCAGAACTTTTTCCAATCCATTTGTTTGATGTAGTACCCCAAATACAGAATTCTTTTGATCATTTTCTCTTGTTTGCTAGGGTTTCCGCTAATTCGTCGGCGGCCATGAATTCGACATCGGGCCATTTTTTTACAATTTCTTGCAATAATCTTTTTAAAGTATGCAATCCTTTTTCGCGGTTTTTCGGATCAATATGACCGCAGAAATTGACGCGATGTGAACTGATAATAGCCGGTTTGCTCCATCTAAAAGCGGTGTCAATTTGTTTCATCGTGAAAGCTACCCAATCAATACCACGATCTTCTGTAGGTTCGAAAACTACATTTCTGACCATAATAGAAAGTCCTTGTTTAGTGTTTTTTCCGATAAAATTGAATGAAGTTTTATATTGGTTAAAACCTTGATGCTCTTTTCTGACCAGTCCGAAATCGATGAAGCGAACGCCGTTTTTGTGTAGCGTTCTAAAAAGTGAATGATGGATATTGTAAACTGGTGGCGTGCAATAATTACTTCGGTAACCGTATACTTTTTCAAATAGATTCAAGCCTTCCTCAATCATTGGAGCCAACGTTTCATTTTCTTTGACATCCCAAAAATCAAAAGCGGCTGTGCTTGACATCGTTGGATATTCGTCATCGGAAATGCTCGTGTAGGATTTGTTCTTTAAAGCTGTGAGCAATTCGGCATCGCGCTTTTTCAATTTGTCGTTGAAGATATGCAAATTCAAATGTTCTCTGCCGTGAAATTGTGGTTTCAAATACCCTTTCTCGATTCCGGTTTGCCACAAATCCCAAGCGCCTTGATAAGCTTCTGGTTGTTGTGTGGCTAATTTTTGATATGTTACAGGCAACATTTCGAAATGGAACTGCTGAAAATCTTCACTTTCCATTGTTTCAAAATCGATGTTGCAAGGCAATGCGAATGGTGTGAATACTGCGGAACGGTTGTTTTTATCTTTTACGGAGGAAAGCACTTCATACAATTGCTCCAAATCTTGTTTGGTTTCGAGAGTATCCAAGGCATCAAAACGCGAATAGATTTTCATTCCAACTTCGTCCATTTTGGATCGGGCTTCTTTCGAATTCACGCGTACGTTGCCATAATCATCGACAGAAAAAACAACAATTTTACGACTGGTTTTCCAACCAATGGTGTTTTTTAAATTCATGAAAATAGAACCCAATAACTTTCGAACCATTAATTTGAATTTAAATAAGCTGTGACAAATTTATCGGCATTGTCTCTTCTGAACAATTGCGAAGTTTTGATGGCATTGTCTGACATGGTTTGCCATTTTTGAGGATTATTGCTTAAGTTTAAAATGAAGTCTTTCGCTTGAAGCAATTGTCTTTCTGTATAACATTCTGCTGCTTGATACAGCGATGCATACGAATTCAATTCAGAATCTTCGCCAGCGATGTATAACGATGGAATGCCGTAACTCATCAAGTTGTAGGATTTGCTCGGCACGCTGCCTTTGGATGTCAATTCATCTAAAATCACTATGCCCAAATCGGTGGCTGATAAAGAATATGGAAACATGGCATCGGTTTGAAACGGCAGGAAAAAACAATTCGGCAATTGCTTTTCTTCAACCATTTTTTGAAGTGCCGGAACGCGTGGACCGCGACCTATGATTTGAAAAACAATTTGTTTGTTGTCTTTTAGAAGTTCCGCCAATTCGACAACCACTTCTACTTTGTGCGTCAATCCGATGTTTCCCGAATATTGAACGATGAATTTATCTTGCAAATGATGTTCGGCGACAAATGGATTTTGAGTTTTGGAAACCCTTTCATTTTGTTGAAAAATCGACCAAATGGGTTGGATGATAATTTTGGTTCTATCGACATACACTTCAACCAAATCTGCCATTTTTTCGCTAATCGTAAAAAGTCTGAAAGCTTTTTTGAATGATTTCCGATTCAAGGCTGACCAGATTCTGTATAACGGATGCGTTTCCTGCATGCCTGTAATTTTGAAAATATCCGGGTAAACATCCCAAATGACCATGCTGAAACGGTGTGGTAAAATCAGATTGAGTAAATAACCCATAGGTGGAATCGACACGAAGAACACTTCATAACCTCGGTGTTTTGTAATCAGCAACCAATAGATTTTGAAACAAGCTTTGATGTACGAAAAGAATTTTTTGCTTGCAGGACGCTCTACCCATTTATTGATGTAAGTAACTTCAATCCCGGCATCGAGTTCTTCGCCTTGCACGTGAACGCTTCCGGTTACCAAAGCCACTTTTTCAAATTGCGCTGCGAAAGCATTACAAAAACCAACAGTAAGATAGTTCGAGGCCTGGTTGACCACGACGATCTTTCTGTTTTTTATTTTTTCCATTTGAGTTGTCCGTTGGTTGTTGGATGCCCTAGCCCCGATAGCAGCGGAAATCCTTTTGTGGCGGTGTTCGCCGTAAAAGATTGCAACGGATAGCGGGATTAGCTCCTAAAAAATATTATTCAGCTTGTCTTAAAATTTTATGGCCACCTTTAACCAAGTGAATGTCTTTTTGGAATAAAGCAACATCACACGCTACCATTTCTTCGACAAGCATTTTCAAATCATATTTAGGTGTCCAGCCTAATTTGGTTTTTGATTTGGTTGGATCGCCAATGAGTAAATCTACTTCAGTTGGTCTGAAATACGCTGGATCTACTTTGACCAAAACCGAACCTAAGGCCGGAATGGCAAATTCTTTAGTGGTAAAACCTTGTCCTAAAGCTGCTTGGTATTTGGCATCGTCGATGGATTCCAGAACACCAACTTCATTGATACCTTCGCCTTCAAACCGGACATTGAAGCCCACTTGGTCGAATGCCATTTTGATGAAATCGCGAACTCGGGTTGTAATTCCGGTGGCGATTACGTAATCTTCGGCTACGTCTTGTTGGAGGATTCTCCACATCGCTTCTACGTAATCTTTGGCGTGACCCCAATCTCTTTGCGCATCGAGGTTACCCATGTATAAATCGTTTTGAAGCCCCAAAGCAATTTTGGCAACAGCACGTGTGATTTTTCTAGTTACAAATGTTTCTCCACGCAATGGCGATTCGTGGTTGAACAGGATTCCGTTGCAAGCAAACATATTGTAAGCTTCTCTATAATTAACCGTAATCCAATACGCATAAATTTTAGCTACGGCATATGGAGAACGTGGGTAAAACGGTGTTGATTCCGATTGTGGAACGGCTTGCACCAAACCATACAATTCGGAAGTTGACGCTTGATAGATTTTTGTTTTATGTTGCAAACCCAAAAGGCGTACAGCTTCGAGCAAACGAAGTGTTCCGATTCCGTCAGCATTGGCGGTATATTCGGGTGTGTCAAAGCTTACTTTAACGTGCGACATCGCAGCCAGATTGTAGATTTCATCAGGTTGCACTTCTTGAATGATTCGGGTTAAATTCATCGAATCGGTCATATCGCCATAATGCAATTTGAGGCGAATTTCTTTGGCATGTGGATCTTGATAAAGATGATCGATTCTGGCCGTATTAAACATCGATGATCTTCTTTTAATACCATGAACCATATATCCCTTTTCAAGAAGCAACTCTGCCAAATAGGCACCGTCTTGACCTGTAATTCCTGTAATTAATGCTACTTTCATATTTCCTTATTATTAAATCTTAAATTAAATTTTTACTTCTTTGTACGAATGGGCGTGCTCTAAAAACCAATCGTAGGTGGAACGTATTCCGTCTTCTAATGCGATGGTAGCTTTCCAACCTTGCTTGGCCATTTTGCTGACATCCATAAGTTTTCTTGGTGTTCCGTCGGGTTTGGAGCTATCCCAGATAATTTCTCCTTGATGTCCGACTGTTTTTTGAATGAGCTCTGCTAAGGCTTTGATGGTTAAATCGACACCAGTTCCTACGTTGTATAGATTTTCCTCAAATGTATTTTCTACGGCAAAAACTACGGCTTCAGCTAAATCTTCCACATGAAGAAATTCGCGCATTGGTGTGCCTGAGCCCCAAAGTGTCACGGATTCGTTGCCGTTCAATTTGGCTTCGTGAAATTTTCGAATCATCGCTGGAAGTACGTGCGATGTTTGTAAATCGAAATTGTCGTTTGGACCATATAAATTCGTCGGCATGAGGCTTACAAAATCTTTTCCGTATTGTTTGCGAATCGCTTCACAGGCTTTTACTCCTGAGATTTTGGCGATGGCGTACCATTCGTTGGTTGGTTCTAAAGACGACGTTAATAAACAATCTTCGTGAAGCGGTTGCGGTGCCAGTTTTGGGTAGATGCAGGAACTTCCAAGAAAAATAAACTTCGATACATCTTGTTGCAATGCCGTGTCGATTAAGTTATTTTGGATTTGCATGTTCTCCATCAAAAACGTAAACGGATACGTGCTATTGGCCATGATACCGCCTACTCTAGCTGCTGCATCAATCACAACATCGGGTTTTTCTACATTAAAAAATTCGCGCACTGCAATTTGGTTTTTCAAATCCAATTCTTTGCTGGTTTTACCAATTAGATTGTCATATCCATTTTTTTTCAAAGCATTCCATATTGCGCTTCCGACCATGCCTTTATGGCCTGCAATGTATATTTTGGATGTTTTTTTCATTGTTATTATTTATTTAAAAACAGATAGAAATTCGTAAGCTGCTTTTTTCATTCTATTATCATAAGGTTCGTATAGCATTTTCGAAAAATCTCTCGAAGGATATTGCTCTAAAATGGTTGCCAATTGATCAGCATTATGCGGTTCGAAATAAGTTCCTTTTTCTGCTAATTGTTCTATATTGACTTTAAGATCACTGGCAATTACCGGAACTTGAAGTGATTTTGCATCTTCAATTACGGTGCTCCAACCTTCGAACAAACTGGGTTGAATGATGGCTGTAGCATATTTCATTAAAAGCAATTGATCGCCTCTTGGTATTAATCCTAAGAACGATATCGAATTTTTTAAATTGTTGGTGTTCACAATATCGTGTAATTCTTGCATATACTCCGAATTCGGATCGCTCGGAAATCGACCTGTAATCGCAATATGAATCGCAACGCCTTTTTTCTGAAGTTCCGCCAAAGCCTTAAAAACGACCAAATGGTTCTTATGCTTTTGAAATTGATTACTGATTATATAGTAATTTTCCGGAAGTTCGTATTTCGATTTAATTTCTTTCGATGTCAACGATGGCAATGCATCAATAATTGAAACGAAATGATATATATGAATTTTGATGCTTTTGGGAACGGTATAAAAATTTAAAAAATCGTCTTTCACTGCTTGACTTGACACTACCAAATCTTTAGAATTCCTCAAGATTTTATTAATCCGAATATTTCTTTCTAAAAGTCTTTTTTTAGGAAAAAAATGGGGATAATATTTGTGTTGTAAATCGGCATACCAAGAAACTAATTTTGCATCTAATTTGCTTTTTACAGGATAATCATGCATCGGAAAAATAGCATTCAATTTTTGGGATTCTACCAAATCATGCACGAATAAGTTCTTATTTTTAAGTATCGAAAACAAATATCCTTTATAAATTGACGGGTAATTATACGGTGCAACTTCTAAATAAGGATAGTCGATTTCGGCAATATATTTTTGTACTTCGGGTCTAAAAAACAATACAACAGTAGGTTTATCCTTGTCTTCTAAAAAATTCAAAATTTTAATAGAATTCAAAATATAAATCAAACCACCAGTCCATCTTGGGTCGAAATTAAAAATAATACCTAATCTAAATCTACTCGATTCCATGTAAAAGCCAAATTAATTTGAAACGATAAAATTTTCAAATTCGGTGCAAATATAGTTCATTTCAAATTGAGTAATAAAGGCTTTTGATTTTTTACCCATCGATTCTATTTCCCATGGATTATCAATCAGAAATTGCAATTTCTCAGCAAACAATTCTTTGTTGTTGAGCGGAATCAAAAAACCGTTGATGCTGTCGATAACCAAATCACTTGGACCGGCGATACAATCGAAAGCCACGACTGGGAGTTGGGCCGACATTGCTTCGCCAATCACATTTGGAAAACCTTCGGATGCGGATGAAAAAGCGAAAATTTTACTCGTGTTGTAATAGTGTTCAACATCTTCTTGTTTGCCTGCAAAAACCACTCGATCGCTCACTTTTAATTGCTTGGCCAACGCTTCCCATTGGTGTTGATTTTTTTGCTTGAGATGATCGTATCCTACCAAAACGAGTTTCCAATCCGGAGCATTGAGCTTTGAGAAAATCTCAATCAGAACATCTTGCTGTTTCGATTTGATATACCTTCCGACCATCAATATCACATTCTCTCGCACTTCACCGGTACTTTCAATTTGTCGAATCGGGTTTCCAATTACTTTAAAATTGTTGTGCGGATACATGCGTTTGAATATGTCTTCAGCCTTTTGTGTTTGAGCAATAATGCCTGTAGCTTTGGGATATAAAAATGCCCGCAACAGATTGTGCACTTTACCTAAACTTTTATCAGGTTGTGCCCGATCAGAAACATACACCGGAATTTTCGTGCCATATAACGCGAGTAAAACCATACTGTTCCAGCGCTCACCGAAAGACAATACTGAAATCGGGTTGATTTTTTTGATGGTGCTTCTAAGAAAAAAATGCGTTTTTATTGTTGACTTCAATCGCTTTGCATTATCGAATGTAAAATCTGGTCGGTAGATTTTGATGTTGTCAGCAATCGTGTAAAACACATCGCGTTTGATTCCATACAAAACCAAATGCACGCGGTATTCTTTTTTGGCAGCGAAGAAATTGAGCAATTCCGACATCACGCGTTCCATGCCGCCTGCTTGCAAGGAATGGATGACAAAACAAATGTCTTTAATCGGTTGATTTTGATTCATAAATTACAAAGCATTAATCCAATCAATATAACGTTGGATGCCTTTTTCAATTGAAATATTTTGTTGGTAACCCAATGCTTTTAAAATCGAAATATCAGCGCGCCAATTCAGCGGATCGCCTTGTTTTACTTGGTTATTAAACGCAATAGTTTTGCTGTTGTGGAAATTTGTATGAAATAATTCCGCGACATATTGAATTGTAAATTCTTCACCATTGGCAATATTGATTTCTTCGCCACGAAATTTTGCATTTTGAATCACCAAATGAATTGCTTGTACAATATCATCGACATGAATAAAATCTCTCGATTCGTTTCCTGTGCCGAACAATTCGATTTGGTCGTTATTCAGAAATTTTTGATATAAATCCCAGAACAGTTGTTTTTTTAAACCTTCGCCATAAGCTGAGAAAATACGCAAGGAACAAGTCGCAATGTTGTAATATTCATGAAATTCCTTTAGAATTTGTTCCGCTTGCATTTTATGAATTCCGTAAGGCGACAAAGGATGCAAGGTTGCATTTTCTTTGATGGGAAGCGTTTCCGGATTTCCATAAACAGCGGCACTCGACAAGTTGATGAACTTACAGCTCGGTTGATAAGAACGTATGGCTTCTAAAATTTTAAACACATTTAAAGTATTCAAACTAAAATCTTTAAACGGATTTTGAAGTGATAACGGAACACTCGCGGCACCAGAACAATTAAGGCAAACGTCGATTTTGTGTTGTTCAAAAATCGCGTGATAATCCGAATTCGTTGCGTCAATTTGAATGTAGTCTTCACTTACATAATCCGTAACGACATCGCAGCCTAAAACTTCAAAATGCAAAGATTTGAAATGGTCAAAAGCGTGTTGCCCGATAAATCCTTTGGAACCTATAATTAAAATTTTCATGTCTTTATTTTTTAAGCATCAAGTCGACCATCCAGCCGTATGGATTGAAACTTCCTGCGTGCCAATTCATTTGTTCATCCCAATATCCGGTGCATGGATCGTATACTTTATTCGCAAAACCGTAACTGATTTCAACCAATTTCGGGTTGTTGTCTGCATCAAAAACATAATCGTAAGCGACACATTGTGCGTTCAACTTTTTGGTGTATTCAAATGAAAGCGTTACACATCTTTCATCGAAAACTTCCCTTTCATATCTAAAATCCCCACTTCCTGAAGCTCTGAAATCATTGGCTCTAACCATTCTTTTTAATGCAAATGCTTTGCCGTCAATGACGATGATTCGGGTGTCTGAATCGTTGTTGGGCAGAAATTCCTGAAAATAAATATAGTTGATTTCGTTGCCCATAATCTTAGCATAACGCGGCGGATTCACCAATCGAACGAAACCTTTAAACACATCAAAAGCATCGGTTTTTCCCAAACGCCATTTTCGGATTCTTTCTTTGACGCTTCCCCACGAATCATACGCTGGGAAACCATTTCCGAAAGCTTGATTGATTAACGATTGCGCAGACGATTTCGATTTCACCAACTTTACATTTTGTGAACCTGCACCGCCTCGTAATTTAAATACTTTAGGAAAACTTGCTTGTTCTATCCAATGTAATGCGGTTTGCTTTTCATAGAAAACCCATGTTTTCACTAAGTCAAATCCGAGTGCTTCTAGCAGGTATTTCTGTCCGACTTTATCATCGAAATGCCAAGCCGTATTGAAATCGGGAAACACTTTCATACCACTTTGCTCCAACGAATACAATAATGGTTTTGCCATCACGATGTCTTTAAAATTCGCTTGGTGGTAATGCCACATCAAACACGAACAGTCTTTCAATTGCGCGATAATATCATCATCGTAACAATTAACTAACTTGTATGGAATGTTGTTTTTCTCGCAATAATCAATCCATCGGTAATGAAAAACGACTTCGCTGGGATTGTTGTGTATGGCTATCATTTAGTCTAAATATTGTTGTGCCCACAATTCGAAACCAACCATGAGCCAAATGGCATCAAGCTCGTCGGGCGTTGCTGTAGCAATGTTATTCACCCAATTTGAAAGTGCTTTAGCTTCAAAAAGGGCTCTTTTTTGTATTCCGGGTTGGATCTGATTGTTCCATTTATTTTGAAAAACCTCAGACGACATAAACGAGCGCAACGGTATTCCGAATCCCATTTTTTCTCTGTAGGAAAAGGATTCTCCGAATTTTTCTGCGCAAATATCTTTCAATAATACTTTGGCTTCGTCTTTATTTTTATGCTTGGCTATCAATAATTCATCAGGAATATTGAGCGAAGTGGTGACCATTTCATTGTCTAAAAACGGTACGCGATTTTCAATGGAATGTGCCATCGACATCTTGTCTTGACGCATTAATAAATCGGGTAAGTAAGTCAATAATTCGTATTTTCTTTGCTTCAAATTCGTATCACCTTTCATACTTTTTAGTGTTTGAATGCGATCTTTCAAAGCATTATTCAATTTAAAATTCGGTTTCAAAGCTTGCGCCGTTGCGATGCTTCCGAAAGCGGTTTCCATAATCATGCGTTGGTTTGCATCGGAATAATAACTTAAGAATGCTCCAACATTTTTGAAGTTTTTCTTCAACGCACTCCAAAACATCTTTTTGAAATACGGAAATTGTTTGGCGCGAATAAATCTGCTGTAACCTGCTAAGGATTCGTCGGCACCTTCTCCACTGAGTAAAACCGTAACATGCTTTTTGGCTTCTTGGCTCAACAGATAAATTCCAATCGTATTTGGATGATTGAGCGGTTGTTCGAAATGCCAAATCGCTTTTTCAAGTACGTTGAAATAATAATCGGCTTCCATTTCGTATTTGTGCGATTGCAATGAAAGTTGATCTGCAACAATATCGATGTATTTTTCTTCTGAAAAACGTGGATCTTTAAACGTAATTGAAATGGTTTCCAAGTTTCCATTTTCTAAAGCTTTCGCCGCGTAATAACTCACTAGCGAAGAATCTACGCCGCCTGAAAGTTGACATCCCAATTTCACATCACTAATCATTTGTGAAGCGACACTTTTTTGCAATGCTTTTTCTAAAGTATCTTTTGCGTCTTTGTTGGTAATGGTTTGATTGCCTTCTTGGTTGATATCGTAGAAAACATGTGTATCAATCGCGCCATTTTTTATCGTTAAATAAGTTCCAGGAATGCAATTGCTGATGTTTTTGAAAAGCGTATTGTTGACGACATTTCGAAACAGTAAAAACTCGTCGAGGTTTGTAAAATCCGCTTCAAATTTAAAATCCGGCAATGCTTTAAAACTCTTCATTTCAGAAGCAAATGCGATTCTTCCTTTTTCTTTTAAAAGGTATAAAGGTTTGATTCCGAAACGGTCACGCGCTAAAAATAACGTATCCAAATTCAAATCATAAATCGCCAACGCAAACATACCGTTGAGCAATCGAATCATTTTTTCCATGCCGTATTCGAGATACAAATGCAAGACGATTTCGGTATCGGAAGTACTTTTGAAAGTATGTCCTTTTTGTTCAAGTTCGGCTTTGAAATCGAAAGCGTTGTAGATTTCGCCATTCATAATCAAAATGACTTTCTCATCCGGACTTATCATCGGTTGATGGCCCATCGGAGATAAATCTAAAATGCTCAAACGGTTGAATCCTAAAATCAAATCGTTTTCGTTTTGAAATGCAGCGGGTTTATCAAAGTTGATTACTTCGTAACTTTTGTTTTGGGTATTGATGCCAACCACACCCGAATCATCCGGACCACGGTGCTTCTGAATCGCAAGCATTGCACAAATGCCCTGATTACCGGTTTCTCTTCTGGAATCTAAATAATGATATCCTGTAAATCCGCACATTTATTGGTTGGGGTTTATTGAATTGATTAATATATCGCGGTGGGCTTCACAACGAATTAAATTGGTAAAAAGCATCTTTTTGTTTTGGTTGATGATCGATGGTAAAAAGCCTTTTTTGTATAAACTTGGCAAGTATTTTCCTTGGTAGGGTTGAATCCATGTGTTCATGATGGGTTTCCAAGTTTCGATGTATTTATGGAATTCTAGTTCTAATTTTTCATCGTCGCCAATAATTTCATTCAACTGCAACAGGTGATTTTGCATGGCTTTCTTATCGATTTCTGACATTAAAAAAACGCCTACTTCTTCATTATTGTGTGATGTAAATTCCATCTCGAAAGTCACCGGTTTTGTTTTTTCAAAGTTCAATCTGACAATCATGCCTTTGTTCCAAGGTTTGTTTCTTTGGCCTTCCCAATCGAAAAAGAAGTTACCCAAACTGTAAAAAATCGGTGCTTCTTTATAAGTTTCATATCCTGAAATAATGTGTGTATGATGCGCAATCACTGCACTTGCTCCGGCATCGACAAAAAATCGGTACCATTTTTTCATTCTCGGGCTTGGCAATTCGTAATGCTCGTGACCGCCATGCGCGATGACTACAATAAAATCAGCTTTGTCTTTTGCTTCTTGAATCTTGTTGAATACATTGACCAAATCAATCGGATTGCAACCCGGTTCTTTGCCGAAAGTTGTCGTCCATTCGTTTTCCGCTACATTGATGAAAGCGATTGTGGTGTCGTCTTTTTTCCAATAAAAAGTTTTGGAAGCTTCTTCGAGATTGGCGCCACTACCGAGCCATTGTATCTGATGCTTTTGTAATGTTTCGTAAGTTTCCTGCATGCCTTCCCAACCGTAATCTTTGAAATGATTGTTGGCAGTTGCGACCAATTCACACTGTAAATAATTCAGCATGGTTGCGGTTTCAGGATGTGCTTTGATGTGCGGACCGGTTTTTTTTATTTTTGTATTGGCGGTCGTTAACGGGCATTCGAGATCCAAAACATTCAAATCATTTTGAAGAAAAAACGGACGCACCGAATCTAATAACGGTTGCCAATTGCCATGTTCAAATTCCTTTTCAACTCGAAGCCACGGGCAAAAATCTCCTGTAAAACCGACTTTAATCATGAGGTTGGTTTTTTAAAATAGTGTCATAAATGAATGCCGTTAATTTTGCACCTCCATTTTGATTTAAATGATCATGCGCGAGCCAATCGGTTTTCGAATCGATGATGTTTTTCGAAACTTCGTAGTTGTTGATGTTGTATAATTTCAATTGTGAATGATCCGCAAGATTGATCGGATAGTTGTATGGAAATGAATTTCTGTTTTCATTCGAACCCGGCATTTCGATTGGAATTACTTGAATGCCTTGGCTTTTACAAATCTTGATGAATTCCTGAAAGTCGGCATTGTCGTATTGAAAAACCGTTTTTTTATCTTGAAACGCAGAATCGTCTGCAATTACTTTGGGCGATTTCCATTGGCCACGAACAATTTTAGATTCGCGATGCGCTTTGGAAACAACAATTTTCAATGATTCAGTATAGAGCCATCTTAAGTTTACCGGCGGTGGATTTAAAATACAATGCTCCAAACTTGGCTCATAAAAAAAGTCAATCAACGGATTTGGGTAAGGCACTTTATTGAGTAATGACTGACCCGTTGCTGATGGAAGACCAATGATGATGGTTTTGGGTTTTTGGTTGTATTTCAAATATTCTTTGAGTTGCAGTAATGACGAACACATGTGGCTTCCGTTGGTCGCAAGGTTGTAACTGTCGATGCCTTTTTTCGATAAATAATCGCAATCGATGCCATCAACCGTCATACTGTTTCCAAAAACCAATAAGTCGTATTTTTTATTCTTGAAATTCGCGCATTCATGCACTTTATTAATCATCGGATTGACAGCCATCAGCACAAAAAACGCTACGACATTAATCACAATTAATAATAAAACGGCAAGCACACATTTTTGAATATACTTTTTCATTCGTTTAAAATTGGAAATAAATGAATTGATTTTCACCAAAAGCGCCGAAAAACAGCAGACTCAAAATCAACAAACAATAAAAACTCCAGCGTTTATAAGCGACCGGCACTTGATTTAAAACCAAACCGTGGTCTTTATCGCGATTGACCCATTCTGTTGCGAACATCATCATTGAGAAAAACAAAACAATAGCAACCGCAGTAAAATCAACTACAGGAATCGAGAACAATGATTTTGAAACCAGGTGTTTGTAATAACCAAAAGCATGCGCAACCGAATCGGCTTTGAAAAGCACAAACGTTAGCATGATGATCAAAAACGTGCGCGCCATGTTGATTACTTCTTTGAATGTTGGGAGTAATTTTCCTTTGACAGTTTTACTTTTTTTATTCATCGTGCCATTAAGAATCGATGGAATAAAATACAAACCATGAAAGAAACCAAAAAACACATATGTCCAATTCGCGCCATGCCAAATGCCGACAATCACAAAATTGATCACAATCGCGAGTATCAATCCTAGTTTATCGTAATCTCTAAACGCAATGCTCAGTGGTGTAAATACGTATTCCGTAAGCCAAGCCGTTAGTGAAATATGCCATTTGCGCCAATATTCGGAAATGCTTTGTGCGAAAAATGGGTAATCAAAATTTTTGGTAATGTTGAATCCAAGCAGTTTTGAAAACCCAATCGCCATATCGGAATATCCTGAGAAATCGGCGTAAATTTGAAAAGCATAAAGCAACGCTCCTAAGAATAACGAACTCGCAGGCAACGTTTCATAATGCGCAAAAATCTCATTCGTAATCGGCGCACAATTATTGGCGACCACAATTTTCTTAAAAAATCCCCACAATATTTGACGCATGCCATCGCTGGCTTGGTTGTAATCGAATATTCTGATTTTCTCGAGTTGCGGAATGAATGTTCTGGCTTTATCAATCGGGCCGGACAATAATGATGGGAAAAAAGAAACATAAGTGAAAAAAGCAATCCAATCAGTAATCGGTTTGATTTTTCCTTTTTCAACATCGAGCAAGTAACTCACCGTTCTGAAAGTAAAGAAACTAATCCCGAGTGGAATGATGATTTCTAAAGTTTTTAAGGATACTGAAACCGAAACCAAAGCAAAAGCATCAACAATCGATGTGACGAAAAAATTATAGTATTTGAAGAATGCGAGTCCACCAATACCTTGTATTAATCCTATATACAACAAGCCTTTTCGAGTGGTTGGCTTTGTCGCTTTATCAATATAAATGCCCAGAAAGTAATTCAAAATGGTGATTCCCAACAGTAAAAACGAAAATCTCCAATCGGCCCAAGCATAGAAAAAGTAACTCGCAGCTAAGACAACAAAGTTTTGTGTTTTTACATTTTTATTGAATACAAACCAATACAATCCGAAGACGATGGCGAAAAATAAGATGAAAGTATACGAATTAAAAAGCATTGGTTATTTTAAATTGGTTCCGGCATTGAGCACTATGTCTAGGCCATTCATGTGCGCAGTAGCATTCGCCATAAATAATATCGTATCGGCAGTTTCTTGCAATGTCAATAGTTTTTTGAGCGGATGGCTTTCAATCATTTGCTCGATCACACGTTCATCAACATCTTGGGTCAAACCTGAAAGCATGAACGATGGTGAAATGGAATTGGATGTGATATTGTACTTACCGTTTTCAGTAGCCCAAGTTTTTACTAACGAAGCCAAATACGCTTTATTAGCAAGGTAAACCGCAGAACCTGTTGGCGGCGTATTCAATAAAAAAGAAGTCAAAACCGTGATGATTTTACCGCTTTTTTTCTTTCTGAAATTCGCAATCACAGCTTGTGTAATTTGAATGGTTGGAATTAAATTATCGGTAAACTCCGTCGCGAAATCTTCCACAGCGATTTTATGAAAATACGTTTTAATCGGTTCGCCCGAATAAGCGTTGTTGATTAGAACGTCTAGGTTGAGTTCATTTATTTTATTTTGCAACTGCGCTACTGATTCTGCATTTTTGAAATTGCATTGTAAAGCAATCGCGTTTGGAAAATCGTTTTCAATAGCTTTGGCTTTTTCATCCGAACTATTGAAAGTGAAATAGACTTGATGGCTTGAATCTTTTGCAAAGTTTCTAGTGATGGCTTCGCCCAAACCTGACGCACCGCCTGTGATTAGTATGTTCATTTGAATAAACCGATTTGAATTTTACCTTTGGCTACAACTTTTGAAGCTGCATTTTTGAAACTGAATTTAAATTCAACTGCATTAACCGAATCATAAACGCCTTCGACTGTTGCGGTGAAATCTAAAGCATCATTGATATACACGGCATTTTTAAACTGAATTTCCTGCGAATGAATAATCACATCTTTTGTCGGCAAACATTCCCCAATAAAATACGACAGAAATCCATTGAGGATATTGCCGTGCATCACGCGACCTTGAAAACCTTTGGCAATCGCGAAAGCTTCATCAGTATGCAACGGGTTTTTGTCTTTGAACAATTGAATAAACTGGCTATGCACTTCCGCGGAAACCACAAATTGTTCAGAAAACGTATCGCCTACTTTAAAAATCATGCTGTTTTTTCTTGAATCGTATCCATCATTTCACCGACGTTTTTCCAACTTTGGATTTCTTTCGATGTGAAACGGATTTTAAAATGTTTTTCAATCGCTACGACGAGTTGAATGTGGTTTAAAGAATCCCAATCTTCAACATCGGCGGCAGTTGTAGCTTCGCTTAATTGGATGTCTTCATTGTCGAGAATGTCGATAAAAATGTCATTGATTTGTTTGATGATTTCGCTGCGATCCATGATGTTATTTTTTAGTGATGTAAGTTATTTTTTGATTGTAATTGTTGGTGTCTAATTCCCAGAAACCATCGACTTGGTGGAATCCTAAACCTTCATAATGCCCTTTGACCATATCGTTTTTGGCCGTTGGAATGTATTCGCCTTTTAAAATTGAAAACCCATTTTCTTTGGCAAAGTTGACCATCGTATTCAACACGAAATGCTCCATGCCTCGTTTGAGCACGCGACAACTCATAAACCAAGTGTCGATGAAAAGCGTTTCAGCCGATTCTGTCTTTAAGATGATGACGCAAATCAAGCCATTGTCGCCGTATTTATCTTCGAGTGTAAACGCGCAAGTATGCGTATCGGCATCGGTCATCAACGTATCGATATCGTCGTCGGTGTAGCGAACCGTTCTTAAATTGAATTGATTCGAACGTTGCGAAAGCTGCGCTACACGTGGCTTGTTGAACTTATTGAACGGTTCTACCAACGAAACCATATCCAAACTTTTTAAGAAATCTTCTTCGTTTGTAAACTTCTGTTGAACGGTTGCGCGTTGTGCTTCGATTTGGTATAATTTGGTGCGTTCTGTGTCTTCATTCGAATAGGAAATCGTTTCAAACAAATTCAAAGTATACAAATACTCTAAATATTCTGACGGATCTTCGGGCAATTCGGGAACGGTAATTTCGGGAATATTTTCGCGCACAATATTTCTTTCGAAAGGATTGTCATCGAGGAAAACCATCGAATCAAAACCTATATTTAAGATGCTTTGAATTTGTCGAATGTTGTCGGCTTTGTTTTCCCAATTGGCAATGAATACCGAAATGTCATCCAATCGCAACACCATATCAGGATGTTTTTCGAAAGGTTCTTTGGCGACTGATTCTGTATTTTTACTGCAAACCGCGACAATGATTCCTCTATTTTTTAATTTTTTAATCCAATATTGGAATTCAGAAAATGCTTTTCCAATGCCTAAACTTCCGACTTGAATATTTTCAATACCATCATCGCCGATAATGCCGCCCCAAGTCGTATTGTCTAAATCGAGAATGACACATTTTTTGAATTTTCCTTGCATCGCCGCAATGATATCAATCGTTCTTGATGCTACATATGGCAAGGCATCAATGCTTAAAACCATTTCGGTATTGATGTAAACTGAAGTTTGAAAGAAGTTCGATTTCCCGAGTTGATTTTGAATCGTCGATAAATCGCACAAGTAAAAATTGGCAACACCCGAAGCAAAATGCATCAATTCGACGTTGAGTTTTCTGAGTTGGTATAAAAATGACAATTCGATTTTTCCGGAATAATTTCCAAAAACGGCATCGTCTATTTCGGTGTAATTGTAATAGATGATTTTGGCTTTCGATTGGCTTGAAATCGTGTCGACCATGTTGCTTAAAAAGTGCATTTCACTCGCGGCAAGATTGCTTTGATAATCCACTTTGAGCTTGTTGTATTTCCCCAAAAGTTTGTGCGACGATTGGAAAATAATGATGATTTCAGGTTCAAATTCATACAATTCAGAATTCGGATCGGTCACTTGCAATTCGATTTGATTGAAATCGGCTTCCCAAATTTGCAAATCAAATCCTTTGTCATAGCCCAAACCTCTGATGGCTTGGTTTAAAAATTGTGTGGCGGAATCTCCGAGAATAGCAACCTTGATGGCTTTCAGATTCGAGAAATCGTTTTTTAAATTCTTTTTAATTTGTGAAAAAACTTTCATTTTAAATTGTAATTATTGTGCTTTTTATATCTCGCAAAGGCGCAGAGACGCAAAGTTTTTAGTATTCATGCCCTTTGCGTCTTCGCGAGAGGTTTTATTTTAATTCAAAACTGAATCCAATTGGTCGGTTGAAATGAATTGCACATCGGGCCATTTCTTTACAATAGCTTTTAATAAAGCATCCAAATCTTTCAAACCTTTGTCTCTGTTTTTGGTATCGATATAACCCACAAAATTGATGCGATGCGCACAGATTACAGCAGGTTTGTTCCAATGAAAGGCGCTTGAGACCTGGGCCAAACAACTGTTCACCCAATCTCGATTCTGATTCATCGAAGGTTCAAAAATACAATTTCGAACATTATATTGTAATCCTAATGCGTTGGTTTCTCCAAAACTGTGTTTCAACGGAATGTACTCATCGAAAGTACCGGTTGGAATCAATTGCGTTTGAATGCCTTGCAACCAAGTGACACCTTGTTCTTTTAAAACAGGCTCTATCAACGGATCCCAATTGTAGCAAGGCGCAATAAAGGTTTTCGAAGTTTCATTAAACGTAGATTTAAAGATTTTAAAACCATCTTCAATCACTTTAATTTGCTCAGGAATATCGTCTTTGGTATCCCAATCGTAAGCTTCCATGAAACTGTAATCGGCTTTGCCGGAATAGGTCGCATTCCAATCGAAACAAAACAAAGCAGCTTCATTTTTTTGTTGCAACACGTGAAGCCAACGTTTATAATTCAAATGTTCTCGTCCGTGAAATTGCGGTTGAAAAACACCTTCCGATTTTCCTTGCAACCACAAGTTTAAATTATGGGCGTGATTCGGATATTTTTTAAAAGTTTCTGTGAATTTTTCATAGTGAAATTCCGTAAAATTGGAAGCCCGAATTTTATCAAAATCAGGATTTCCCATAATCGCGTTTGCGGTTAATTTTGCAGGCAATCCGTCAGCACCTTTGTGTTTGGATAAGACTTCAAAAAGCAATTCCAAATCATCTTGCGATTCGAGTGCATCCACTTTATAAATGCTGTTCGCTATTTCGAGTCCTTTCTTTTGAAATGCATTGACAGCTTCTGATGATGGTGTTCTAATAGCACCCCAATCATCCGATTCGATAATCACTATTTTTTGTTGAATCGATTTTCCTTTTGCATTGGTTTTTGATGCAGCGAGGTACGATTTCAAGCTTTGTATGATTTGACTTTTATTTTTCAAACCTATTTGATTAAGTCAATTAATGGTATTGGTAAATCGATAATGGTTGCCAATACGGGATTGGTCAATATGGTCATTAAACTAATCGTATCAAAAGACATTCGTATGGAAACGATGATGAAAAACAACAATAATGGCGAAAAAAGGGTGACCCATTTTTTATATTCTCTATCGTCGTAGACTACATAATAAAAATACAATAATGCGGTTGCAAAAAGCTGCGCCACTAATAAATATCGGCTTCCTGATGGCAGCAAAGAAGTAATATTTCCTATCGACAAGAATAAAAGCGAAAATCCGAACAGGTTTGAAAATGATTTGTTGTAGCTGCTAAACTTTCCCTTAGAAAAATAGATGATTGTAAAAAGAATCATAATATACCAGTTGATGCTAATACTATAATACGTGATATACCAATTTCCAGTGGCATTCAAATCAGATATGGTTTCTACGTATTCATCGCTGGTATAGGTTTTTACCCTTGGCAGCAAAAAGTCCGGAGCGATACTTTCTAAGCGCGAACGAACGGATTCTATATTTAAACTCGAAATGAAAAAACTCGAGATAAAGAAGAAATACAATATGCGCCACGGCACTTTTACAAAATAGAAAAACAACAGAATTCCGAGAGGCAGAATAAACGAAAAATGCACCAAAACAGTTAGTGCCGCAATGATAATTCCTTTTCTATTTCCATTAACGAGCAATAGAAAAGCGCCGTAGAAAAACATATGCGCAGCGGTCCACATTCGTACGCCATTCAAATTCCAAAACCCGATGACACAACAAAAAGAAACTAATATGGCGGTCATGGTCATGGTCATCTTCTGATTTTTAGAAAGGCTCAACAACAACCAAATGTTTCTTGAGTAGAAAAAACCGAATAGGATTCCAAAAACAGCAAATAAAACATTACCGTTGGCTGTGAAAAGCGACAATAAATAAGTGACTAACGGTTGATAAATATCGACTGTACCGGTATCTTCTGAATAAAAATTGGCTACAAAATTATCCCAATTTACTGGTGCGGCATACAATTCTTGGAGTTTGGTTACGTAACGACTTGAATCCATAATTTCCGGACGATACATCGTATATCCATAGAAAATCACAAACAGCCAAACGCTATTTTTAGCCCAACTTTCTTTGTAATGTTTGATGGCTTGAACTAGACCAATGAATGGTGAAAATATAAAGAAGACAAAGTTATTCTTCAATGGATGGACTTTTTGTTTGTACAATTTAAATTATTGGATCAGATCAATAAACTGTTTGGTAACATTCTCAATTCTGTATTGATCCGGCTGATCGATTACCAATGCGTTTTGATAATTTCCTTGAAGGAATTCAAGTACATTGTTTTGTTTTAAATCTCCGAATTTAACCGATAAAATCGGCTTTTTCAAAATCGCGTAATCAATAAGTTTGCTTGGCGTTTGTGCGGTTCCAGCATTTTCGAAATTGACCAGGAAATCCATTTTGCTCATTTCGAACATTAATGAATTTCTATCGAGTACGGCTTTTAGTTGCACTCTGCTTTTTGATGCTGCTATGAATGGCTCCACAAATTGTGGTGTGTTGGTGTAAATATGAAACTCGAAATCATAAGTGTTGTCTAATGAATTTAGAAAATTCAAAAACTCTGACGGATCTCTTCTACCGGGAATGAACATGCCGCCGTAGCCAAAAATGACTTTGTTCGTTTGTTTTTCTCCGTTGTATAACTTGACATCTTCGAATCTGAATCCTTGAGAAATTACTTTAATTTTAGAATGAAATTCGGGATAATAACCTTTTATCGAAGCTTTGGTTGGTACTGTAATGTAGGTAGCTTTTGTGCAGAATTTTTTTTCAAAGTATTGAAAATAAAACGGTGGTTTGAACGTATCATTTTCTTGCAACATGTAAGGATCACCACAATCTGCAATCCAAGTTTTAGCAATATTGTTCGACCAAACTGCTGCAACGCCCCAATGAATCGGATAGGGAACGGCAATCGATATTAGAGCATCATATCCTTTTTCATCTTTCAAAGCTTTTTTAACCAACGGTATCAATTGAATCATCGGATATTCAAACAAGAGCATACTAAATCGAACAACAACGCGCCAAAACAACAACACAATTCCAATCCCTTTTACGGTTGGAACGGGCCAAGTTAATGCTCCCAAACTTTTGTATTCTATTCCGTTTTCTTTACAAAATTGTTCTGTACCAACACGTGGATGCGTAATCACTTTAACGCTGTGACCTTGTCGTACTAATTCTTTCGCCAATTCTGTCGCTCGAAAAGACCGTGGCGAATTTTCTGGATAAAACGCATTGGTAACGAGTAATATTTTTTTATTCATTATTAAAGTTCCTCAAGCAATTTCACAATCCGTTCTGCTGCTTTTCCATCCCATTTTTCAGGAATAGAACCTTTTTTCCATTGGTTGTTGAATAGGATTTCT
Organism: Flavobacterium sp.; assembly: GCF_031411595.1. GTDB lineage: Bacteria > Bacteroidota > Bacteroidia > Flavobacteriales > Flavobacteriaceae > Flavobacterium. The sequence continues at coordinate 85,754 of NZ_JANOBI010000011.1, forward strand.
AACGCTGGTCGAATCGCATTTGGATTGGTTCCTAACAATTCGTTGGTGCCCAATTCTATGGTCTCGGGTCTTTCGGTATTGTCGCGAAGCGTCATGCATGGAATGCCCATCACGGTCGTTTCTTCTGTAATACCGCCCGAATCTGTAATGACGCAGAGTGCATTTTCAACCAAATAATTAAATTCTAAATAACCTAAAGGTTCGATGATATGCAAGTTTTCATTGCTGAAACCTGATTCCTGAAGTACTTTTGCAGTACGCGGATGAATCGGAAATAACACTGGCAATCCATTGACGTTATTTGTAATTTCATTGAGTAACACCACTAAATTTTCAACTTGATCAACATTCGCCGGTCGGTGCAACGTTAAAACAAAATATTTTTTAGCGGACAGATTCAATTCATTCCAAAAATGGGGCGCAACAAATTGATGGCGATTGCTTAATAAAGTATCAATCATCACATTGCCCACGAAGAAAATTTTATCTTCTGCAACTCCAGATTTTTTTAAATTTTCTGAAGCCCAAACTGTAGTCGTAAAAAAATAATCGGTAATAGCATCCGTAACCAATCGGTTGATTTCTTCGGGCATACTCATATCGTAGGAACGAATTCCTGCTTCAACGTGTGCCACTTTAATATTCAATTTTTTGGCTACAATACTGCATGCCATTGTACTCGTAACATCGCCGACAACCAAAACCAAATCGGTTGGATTTGCTATTAATTCCTTTTCGAAAGCTATCATAATCGCCGCGGTTTGCTCGGCTTGTGAACCACCACCACAATTCAAATTGATATCGGGTTCGGGTATGTTGAGTTGCTTGAAAAAAGTATGGCTCATTTTCTCATCAAAGTGTTGCCCGGTATGCACCAATCGATAAGCAATAGTATCTAATTTTTTAAGCGCATGAATAATCGGTGCAATCTTGATAAAATTCGGTCGTGCTCCGGCTATTAAAGTAATTTTATTCATTTGTAGCAATGATTTTGGCAGGCACACCGCCTATAATAACATTATTTGGAAAAGACTTCGTGACCACAGCACCGGCGCCAACAATTACGTTGTCACCTATTTCTACGCCTGGTAGAATGACGGCATTCGCTCCAATCCAGCAATTTTTTCCGATAACCACAGGATTGGTTGTTTTATCGTGTGATTTGAGTTCATTTTTATCGTGATTCGCAGAAATGATTTTAATTCCGGGTGCGAAAATCGTATGGTCGCCGATGTAAATTTTATTAATGCCTTGAATGTAACAACCACCTGAATTCGCAAAATACTGTGCAACACCTTTCCCTAGGAAAACCGTCTTGCTTACTGTTGAAGTAAAATGCACCATAAACGGAACTTCGGCATTAATGCGCATGATTTTTTGGAAGAAGAAATTCACCAATCGGATGTTGATGGTGGTTGGTGAAAAAAAATATTCCAACAAATTTGAAGGTTCATTTTTTTTCCAATTTCTATATTTGAATGCGTTTAACATACTTATTTATTGATGAGTCGAAAATAAAACGGGAACAACAATTTCGAAAAATTATACATTCTGATGTGCTTTGGATACAAAAATCGCAAACCTTGCGTTTCTAATTTTCCCAAGCCTGATTGTTTCAGAATCTTGATGACTTTGAAATAATCGTTAAACTTAAACCTCGACATGCTTGGCGAAAGCGACAAGATAATAAACTTGGCAACAACATGATTGACTAAAAACGATTGCTCTTTACTCAATTGACTTTGACCCGCAAATATTTTAAGATTTTTAATGGCTGCAATGAATCCTAAAATGGCCGATTCCGAAAAGAAAAGCCTCGAATTCGTAGCCGAACCTAATCGCGTGGTTCTTTGATAAAATCGACTGTTGCTAAAACCCACTTTATCCGCCACTGCAAAGACTTTCGATAAAAACAAACCGTCTTCTAAGTAAGGGACGTTTTTCGGGTAATCAATCTTGTATTGTTGCAACAACGAATTTTTAAACAACATGCCAACCGAACGATCCGGATCGCGTACTTCAAATCCACGTGCGGCGAAATACGCATCAACACCATTGAAAATCTGATTTTCTAAAGCACTGTAATTGGTTTGCCAAGTGCTGATTTCATTGACATCGAAAGTTTCAAAACCAAGAAATAACACCTCTAATGAATCTTTTGTTGCTTGCTCGAGCGCATTTCCTAAAGTATTTGGCAACACATAATCATCTGGATCAATTGGTAAAATGTAGGTGCCTTTTGCCATGGCCATCGCGTTATTTCTAGCCATAGAAACACCTTGATTTTCTTGGTTGATTAAAATTAAATTTGAAAATTCAGTTTGTAATCTTTGAACAATTTCACTGCTTTTATCGGGTGAACCGTCGTTGGTTACGATGATTTCATAATCAGATTTTGGAATATCCTGATCTTCGAGACTTCGGATGCATTTCTCAATATAACCTTCCACTTTATAAGCCGGTATAATAACACTTAAGCGCATATTTAGCTGTAAAAAAGATTGGTTTTATTATTCGGCAACCGCTTTTTGAAAGCAAAAATATAATGAAATGGATTCAAGTAGAAACAAGCGATTCTATATAATGGCGTGTATATTTTATGCTGTTTATTCCAACCCAAACTTTGAAAAATTTTCGAAATACCGTACACAAATTGTTCTGATTTTACAATTTCAAAAGGAAGATGCGGATGTGCCACTTGCTTTCTAATCTTATAGGAATTGAATACTGAAGGTTTGAATAAAACGGCATCACCTACATTATTCGTTGCATTTTGATGGATGCGATAGCCAACTGTCTCTTTATGAAAATAATACAATCTTTCGCCTGATGACGTTAGTTTTAACCACATTGGATAATCTTCTATCAAACGGTTGGATTCGTCAAAACCACCGACTTTGAGCACCGATTGCTTATTGAAAATATAAGACGGCGTATTATTAATCCTATCGGAAACCAGTAATAATTGGTATTGATCATGAGCAGTCAAAGAAGCATGCATTAAGTTATCTGGAAAATGTTGCGGTATGGTTTTGATATAATTGCTTTCCACAAAATAATCTTGATAAAGTCGCACTTGACTGAAAATCACTTTGGCTTGCGGGTTTTGCTTTATAAAATTCACATTGTCTTCAATGCAATTCGAAAGCAGAATATCATCGCCAGCAATAAACTTCATCCAATCCGATGGCGCCGCAGCCACGCAACGGTTGCAATTGGCAGAAACACCGGTATTTTTTGGAACTGTAATGACTTCAATACGTACAAATCGCTGTTGGTTTTTTTCTTGTGCCGCCCAATCAGTAATCAGATTGATGGTTTCATCAGTAGAACAGTCATCCGAAATCACAACGGCAATATCTTGATATGTTTGATTGTAGATACTTTCAAGCGTTTCTATAATGTACGGCGCAGAAAAATAAGTGGCAACAGCAACGGTTACGGTCATTGGAATGAATTAAGAAATTTTAGATTTCAATTTTCCGACTAAATTTTTGAGGTATAATTTGATATAACTTCTCGTGAAAGTTCTGAAATAATGCGAGTTGACAATAGCGCCAACATGAAATATCTCGTACCTGTAATCGATTTTTGGGTTGATGCTTTTTTTATCTGTGAAATGTGGTGCGGTATATTCAAAATGAAAAATCGGCGCATCATCGAAATTGTGGTGTGTGGCGAGTTCTCCGCTTCCAATATTCACCACATAATTTTGTGAAGGCCTGATGCAAAACGTATCGGTTTTCAAAACCGAGTAGCACCATTGATAATCCCAAGTGTTGATTCGATTTTCATAGACTTTTAGGAACAATCCTTCCCAATACTTCGCCCACTGAGCATTGCCGTCAAACAACACGGGAAGTCGCAAGTTTTTCTTCATCATTCGATCTTCGAGCATCGGGATTTCGGGGTTGTAATTCGCCCAAGTTTCTCTTACTTTTTTAACGCTACTGCTCCAAGTAGCCCAACCCCACATATTGAAATATCGGGTTTTGCCATACGGTTGTTTGTTGTTTTGGTAGCCCAAACTGCAGCCATTGATGGTCAGAATACTGTCGTCATCGCGGTATCTTTCGAGCATGGTTTGACAATATTCGAAGAAACCTTTGTTGGGAATGATATCGTCTTCGATGATAATGCCTTCAATTTCATTGTCAAAAAACCAATCGATTGCCGACTGAACCGCCACTTTGCAACCTTTATTTTCAGGATGGTACAAGGTTTTAACTTCACAATCCCAATCAACTTGACTTACGATTTGTTTTACTTTTTGCGTATTTTCAACATCATCTTGTCTGCCATTTCTGGCGCCATCAGCCGCAATATAAAGTTTTGAAGGTTTGAGTTTTCTGAAAACTTCGAAAGATTTTGCGGTTTCTTCGGGCCTGTTAAAAACGATATATAAAATAGGTGTACTATACATATTTTTTCAAACGTAACTTATGGTTTAGCATGTTCAATTTATGATAAAACCAATGGATTCCTCTTTTATGAGAAAACTTTTCCCACTTAGCATAATCAAAATGCTTTTTTAAATCGACACCTTTGAATTCGCCTTCGAAAAGGTTTTTAGGCTTGTAAATTTTAAAAGGAATGCCAAAATTATTCGTGTGAAATCCAAAAGGCAAAGTATTTTCTTGCTTTTTAGGTTTTAAATCTTGATCGAGTAAAAGCCAGATGAGCTCTTCATAAGTTTCAGGATTGTACGTTGCTTCAAAAGCCTTGTAAAAACTTGGTCCAAGTAATATTGACGGCTTGCCCCAATAAGTTGCTTCGATGCCAGTCGTGGAACCAAAAGTTACAATTTTGTCAGCAGCATTCATCAAATCATAGCTGTTGATTGGCGATTCGGGCAAGATGACTTCGATATTTCCTTGCAGTGTGGCGTAGGTTTTCTCCAAATATTTTTTGGCCATTGTTTGCATATTCGGATGCAATCGAACCCAGATTTTTTTTTCAGAAAGGCTTGAATCATGAATCAATTTGAGAATCAATTTATTCTGTGATTCAAAACCACCTAAATCCCAATCTTTACCTATAGAAACATATTCGTCTTCCGAAGAATTAAATATCACGATATTATCGATGCTGTCATCCCAATGATCAGGCAAACCTTTCTTTTGATCTTTGGTGAATGAAACCCAACCTTGATCTTTTCCAATGGCCCTGTTTTTATAAAAATCGTGCGCCACTTTGTTTTTGTATGAATCATCTGGATGGTTTTCCCATGATTGCGTAACGCGTTCTATAAACGATGTAATCTCGTGAGGCAACACATTATCGAACAATTCATAGTAATTGAAATTGTGGCCTCTTTCATGAATGAAAGTCGAAACATCAGTCTTTTGTGCGGCACGCAAAGCCGCGCGATTGGTAGCAAATCTGCCGTTGAAATTGTAAAACGTATCAATAGAATAAGCCTGCAATTCGCTTTGAAAAAAATGATAACAATAATGCGCCGAAAGAATGATTCTCGAAAGCATGTCTTGGAAAACTTTCAAATCAGGCTCCGGATCTCGGACAATCGAAACCAAAGACGAAAGCGCGGCATCGCCTATTTCAAAATTTTCTATCTTATACTGTCTGAGCTCTGCAATCGAATTGAAATCCAATTCTGGCAAACTGCTGAGGATTTTATTTTTAGGTTTTGAAATCTTAATTTCATGATACTTTTTAGTATTGATCAACAATTTTTGCCCTTTAGTCCTTTTCGATATACAGGAAATGCATTTGAGCAAATCGCCATTCGGATTGAAATCGCAGCTCAATAAATGCATATCACATACAAAATGATAAACAGTGTCACCTTGGTCAAGATGCATTTGAATTAATTCTAATTCCGTTTCAAAATGCGGTGTGTAGGTGTAGTTTGAAAATAACGCTATGTTCATTGTTGGATATGAAATATCAAAATTAACAGATATTGCTATAAGTATGGTTGTATTGATCAACCAACCCTTTATACTTAGGGAGAATCAAGGATTGATCAACAGGCTGATAAGTTTGTCCGAACAAACTATTGGTAAATTGAATTTGAAACAACAAACGTTTCCCTTCCGACAAATCTTTTCCTTTATGAAAACCTCTGGTATCGACTGCTAGAATGCTGCCTCTTTTACCACAGATTTCCATCATATTTTCTTTGCCATAAATGTTTTCAATGGTGCTGTCTTCAAAACGTCCGTCGCGATTGATGGCTTTAGGAAGTTTTCCATGCGAGCCTTTTACAAAGCAATGTGGGCCCGTTTCGGGAGTTACATCGGTGATGTAGAAAAAGAATTTCATGAATTTTATCCTGTCCAAATCGAAGTGATACATCTGTGCGGCAGCGTTTTTTCCAACGCCATCAAATGGTGCGCTCCACCAAAATGCTACCAAATCTAAAATGGGTTTGCAACCAAGGTATTCTTGAGCAAAGGCAAGTAATGATTGGTCAAAAATCAATTCTTGTAAAGCCTCGCATTGCACGATTTCGTTACCTGTAAAGTTATATCTTGGCGATATAGGTTTGTTTTCATCAAAAATCACTTGCTCAGCAGAATATTTCTGGTCATCGGTTGCTGTTTCGAGATAAGAAACCGGCGTTTTAGAAGCATAGTCGTATATCGCATCGATCATAGCATCGGGCAAAACCGCATCGAATTCAACAAAACCATTTTGCTTCATTGTTGCCACTGTTTTTGAAATTGCTGCTTTACTCAGATTTAAAATCCCTTTGGAATCTAGGTTATCGTACTTTCCAAGCGCTTCATTTATTTTAGAAGATATAGTGTCATTCGACTTGCCTTTGGTCAGCACAAAAAGGTCTCGAAAAGCCATGTATCCCTTTTCAGACGAGACTTTAGTTTTTAAATACTGGTTGTATTCTTCAGAAAAAGTTCGTTTTGAATTCACGGTTCTCTTAACTTTTCTCAGAAAATCTGAAACTGCTCTTTTCATGATATTTTAATTTTAGAAATGGTGAAACTATATTTTTTGTTGTCGGTTGTAGTAGTTAGTTCAAATTGGATACAAAGGTATTGCTTCAATAATTGTGGCAATGAAGTGTATGAAGCAAGTTGCACATTATTTTCTTTCGAATCGGAATTCAATTGAATTTGAAAGGATTCAGAATCCACCATTGAGAAGGTCTGATGCAGTATTCCATTGACATACATTTTCAATTCACCGTTGATTCTTGAAAAACCATCAATATCTATTTGCTTCCAATCCGTACTTTTTAAAATTGCTAGTGAAGTGTTTTCACTGGCTATACCTTGATTTTCTTTGATTAATTCTACTGTGCTTTTTTGACGGCTGTAATGTTCGAAACCTCTATAAAAATAAGGCAATTGTTCTTCAACAAAAGCCGAAATTTCGATAGGTGGTTCAAAAGAAAATCGATCTTTGATTTTTACTGTTGGCGTTCCGGCATGAATCGTATAAGGCTCGATGTCGTTCCGAACAATCGCATTGGTTCCTATAACAGCGCCTCTTCCAACATAAATACCTTGCTTGATAAAAACGTTTTTACCAATCCAACAATCTTCTTCTATGACGACTGGTTTATTAATCGAATGAAACGCAACACCTGAACCTGCATACATTTTATCTTGTTCACGAATCGTAAGATGCGGCGCACTTTTATAATTGTGATCTCCCGAAGAAATAAAAATATCTGGTGCGAGAATCGAATACTTTCCAATAGTTACCGATCCAAGAATTTTGCATCGATCCTGAATTGATGCATATTCCTTAATCTCGATTTTACTGTCATACAACGATTGTATTTCTGCATCATGACCAATCCAGCAATGCTCTTCAATGATGATGTTTTTTTCATTCGGATCGCTCGGGAAACTAGCAAAAATGCGGCTTCCTTTTTCAATATCAGCTTGTGGAGCTATCATAATGTTTTTGGCGCTTCTGATATGCACACCAAAAAACAATCGGGTTCCATATAATGAACTATAGAAGGCGTTAATGAAAACACTTCGGAATTTAAAAAGATTTAAAAAGAATGATAACATTGATTGTTTTTAAATGAAATCCAAACGCATTCTGGTTCCTTTTTCTATATCCACATTGACTTTTTTTCCTAAAAGTTCCTTGTAAAATTTAGGATGCAAACCAAATCCAGGTCTTACCGAACGTAGGTTTTTTTCGGTGAGCACTTCACCTGCTTTTACATCTTCAGCGATATACAGCGAACGGCTGAAATCTTTTCCTTTAGCCTGCTTCTCAGTCAAATGATAATCGACGACACCAATGGCTTTTTCTGCTTCACGCACAGCTTTGACCATCGCGGTGAATTCTTCTTCGTTCATCGAAAAAGTAGCATCAGGACCACCAATGGAACGGTCGATAATGAAATGTTTTTCAATAATTTTAGCACCGAATACGGTAGCGACTATTGGCACAGTACTTCCTAAAGTATGATCCGAAAGCCCAGAAATCACTTGGTATCTTTCAGCCAAATCTTTGACCATGCACATGTTCGCTTCTTCAATCGGCGCCGGATAACTCGAGGTGCATTTTAATAAAGCAATATCATAATTCCCCATTCTGTGGCAAGCATCGAGTGCCAATTCGATATCTTCTTGCTCTGCGATTCCCGTAGAAATAATCACTGGTTTTCCTTTGGATGCAACGTATTCAATCAAAGGAATATCGGTAATTTCAAACGAAGCAATTTTGTATGCGGGCGAATCCAAACCTTCGAGCAAATCAACTGCGGTTCGGTCGAAAGGCGATGAAAAACAAATCAGTCCTTCTACTTTTGCAGCGCGGTATATTTCTTCATGCCATTCCCATGGCGTATAGGCTTCCTGATATAAGGAATGTAATTTTCTTCCATCCCAAATGGTGCCTTTGATTACAAAATCTTCTTTGTCGGAATCTAATGTAATCGTGTCTGCGGTATAGGTTTGTAATTTGATGCAATCGGCTCCTGCCCTTTTTGCGGCTTTTATCGTTGCCAAAGCATTGTCGAGACTTCCATTGTGATTCGCTGAAAGTTCTGCAATGATAAAAACCGGGCTGGTTTGGTTTATTGTAAAATCTCCTATATTCATAACTTTTTGGTATAGTGATAACTTTGAATCGATTCATAATCAACAACGGCATCCAATATATATCCCGATTTTTCAAAGGCTTTGGCGGAAGCTTTATTGTCGATTTTAATGAAAGCGCTGATACAAACCTGAGGATTTTCGATTAAAAATGCGTTCGACGCCATTTGGATCATCTGGCTTGCATAGCCTTTTCCCCTGTGATTTGCATCATTCGAAATTCCGATAAGCGCAGTGTTTTCTTCTTTTTGCTGAATTCTTACTTGTCCGATTGGCGATCCGATATGATTTTCAAAGACCAGCATAAAACAATCTTCCTGCTCTATTTTATTGAAGAACCATTCTTGATGATTTTCTAAAGTTATGGGTTCTGATTGGTACGAGTTTTCTCTTACCGCCGCATCATTCGCCCATTCAAAATAAAGCATCATATCCTTTTCATCGGCTTTTCTTAAGGTTATTTTTCTGTTGAATTTTGCGTGGTATACAACATCCAAAAACTTTCCTTCAAAAAAACAATGCTCCTTCAAACGGGCTTCTTCTATAAATCCGCATGCGTTTAAAACCGGATACAAATGCGGTCTTAAATCAAAAGCATAGGTAAAAATCTTATGAAAATTCAAGGCTTCAAAAGCTACCGTTTCTATTAGTTTGAGATAATTCGACCAATATTTTGCAAAGTTATCTTTTTCAAAAGCGGTTTTCATTACAAAAGAAATCTCTGCATTTTTATCGACCCAATTGATGCGAACCAAACCACCATATCCGAGAAAAGTTTCGTTTTCAAAAAAAGAAAACAACAATTGGTTGGGAAATTCTTGTTCGAACAAACCGGAAACTACAGTAGCAAAATAATTTTCCTGTGCTGCAGCAGTCAATGGTTTTAGCTGTCGCAAATGATAAAGCTGTTCGTTTCTAATCGTCAGAATTTCGTACTTGTCTTCATCACGAATAGGTTCTATTCTGAATCCTCCGATTGAAAAAATTTGATTTTTAAGACATTGGTATTGTCTCATAAACAAAATAATTTGTATTTCATTTCCGCCAAAATCCAATCGTTTTCATTATCAATATCCTGAGCGTGCAAATCATCGACTTTAATCGTGAAAGTGTTATCTGTCCGCAAGCTTTTCGTTTTGAGTAATTTTGCGACGTCAAAAGTATAAAACATGCCTGCATCATAATAAGCTTCCTCTAAATCTTGTGTTCTGGCGTCAGGATTCGCTGCATTGAATAGTTGGATTTTGCCATTCTTGTCGACTTTTAAAGCACGCTGGATCGGATGTGAATACGCTAAACTTGGAAATACACAATCGCAGTTTAGATTTTCCAGCATTGCTAATGACGCTGCGAGCAGTTTCGAATTGATGAAAGGTGCACACGCATAAATGCAGGTTCCTTGCTTAAATTCTACACCGCTTTTCTGATACCAATCGAAGACTTCGCTCAAAACATCGACGGTCGTAGCGAAATCATTGCTGTTCTTTTCGCTGCGCATAAAGGGTACTTGAGCCCCATATTGTTTGGCGATTTCTGCGATTTCAAGATCGTCTGTCGAAACCATAACCTCATCGTATAAACCGCTGTTTAGCGCAGCTTCAATCGAATAAACAAGAATAGGTTTTCCGTAGAAAAGTTTGGTGTTTTTTCTGGGAATTCTTTTGCTTCCGCCGCGTGCTGGAATTATGGCTATTCGTTTCAACTTATACGGATTTAAATCCTGACAGGAATATTAATTTTAAGTAGTTCGTTCTTGATATCCAATGGCGTAAATTGTGTGAAGTGGAAAATACTCGCCGAGCCTACCGCTTTGACTTTGGTATTGGTAAATAAATTTACATAATGTTCCATTTTTCCGCCGCCGCCCACCGCTATGATAGGAATTTTGGTCAAGCTTTCCACTTGATGCATCAATTCGATATCGAATCCGTTCATCAAACCATCTTTATCGACGCTGTTGACCACCAATTCACCTACATTACAAGCGATCATATCAGATATGAATTGACCAAGTGTAATCTCTAAATTTAATTTGTTGTGAATCATGTATCCGTTGGGCGTTAGTGTAGCATCGACTGCAATACTAATGCATTGGCTGCCAAAAAATGAAACAGCTTCTTTTATAAAATTTTTATCTTCTAATGCTTTGGTCTTAATAATGACTTTATCCGCACCAATTTTCAAAAGGTTGTTGATGTCGTCAATAGATTCTATACCGCCGCCAATGGCAACCGGCATATAGCATTCTTTGATGACCTCGGCGACCAGTTTTAAGTTGATTTTTCTTTTTTGATGGCTCGCAAAAATATCCAGAAACACCAATTCATCAACCCCTCTGCTATTGTAAACCCTTGCCGATTGCACAGGATTTCCAACCATCCTGGGATTACTGAAATTTTTGGTTTTTACCAATCCGAACCCATTAAATGTAAGTATAGGAATAATACGGACTTTAAGCATGGGTATTAAAAAAAGTTTTTAAGAGCGCTAAACCGGAAGTCTGGCTTTTCTCAGGGTGAAATTGCGTCGCGAAAATATTGTTTTTTTGGATGCTTGCCACGACATCAAATCCGTAATTTACTGTAGCTGCGATGTCTTGTTGATATTTTGGAACGACATGAAAACTATGAATGAAATAAAAATCACTGGTATTTTCGGCACCATAATAGGTAGGATTCAGTACGCTAATATTGTTCCAGCCCATATGCGGAACACTTAAATCTTCGAGATCAAATTTTAGAACTTCACCCTGCACCCAACCTAAACCTTTGCATTCGGTAGGTTCCATTCCTTTTTCCATGATGAGTTGCATACCCAGACAAATGCCTAAAAATTTCTTTTTTTTGATCATTACTTCTTCAGTCAATACTGCTACCAAACCTCTTTCTTCAAGGTTTTTCATGCCCTGGGAAAAAGAGCCTACTCCGGGTAGCAAAATAACATCTGCGTTTTGGATTGTTTCATGGTCGTCTGAAATAACACTTTCGATGTTCAAAAAATTTAAGGCTTTCTGGACCGAAGCGACGTTGCCCATTCCGTAATCTATGATTACTACCATTTGTTATTCAATTTCAAAGTTTAGCACGAGGTTTCCGTCGCCGTCTCTTTTAAATTTACCGTTTTCATCTTGTTCGAATAATATCGAATTGGTGAACGAATCTATGATTGCATCAATTTCTTCTTTGGTCATTCCTGAATATTCAATAAATGCTTTAATTGATTCATGCGGGTATTTCCCGTCATAATCCTGGACCTTTTTCAAAGCGGCTTCCCGGCTCAATCTATTGTTTCTTATGTCGATGCAGGCGTGGTCGGTTGCCCTGCCAAAACCATATTTTACAAATTTTAGATAATCATGCAAACCATGCATTTTCTCGTCGAGGTTTTCGTAATTCGTATAAGTTCCCTCTACTGGACCATCAGTTTTTACAGAAAAACCTAACTTTTTAACGATTTCAAGTTGCTTTCTGGCATCCCAAAAGAAATAATGCCCCAAAAATATTGGCGTAATACCTACTTTATCCATTTCTTCGTCGGATGGATAAAAATAAGGCGTCAAATCTTTTTCCGTGAGCCCGTCAACTCCTACCATATCTTGAATCCTATTGCCTAATAAGCCTCCGAATTCCTCTAACCAGCTCCTGTCGAGATGTTTGTTTTTAATCGATTCTATCGGACCTCCGTATTCCTTTTGCGGATTTTCACCCCAGATTATCAGCGGTATATTAAATTTGACTGCTATATTGATTGGAATAGTAAAAATACCCAAATGGTTGGGCCACATTTCATCTCCAACCCGCTTAAAGCCTTCAATGACCATACTTCTGTATGCTTTGTAATTCTTCTTGAAATAGATTAAATCTATTCCCATTTTAGAAATGTTGTCTATATTTCTTTGCCCGAGCTCTGTAATATAAGTGGTTTCAAAACATACGCACAACGGATTTAATCCGCAAACTTCTTTCATAAAGTAAGCTTGATAGGTACTGTCTTTTCCTCCACTTACAGGAATCAAACAATCATAACCTGTTTCGTTTGGACTTTTTCTGTATGTTTCGACAATCGAGTGAAAATCTGCTTCCCTCTGTTTCCAATCGATACTAAAATTTTTTGATTCCGCAGCCACACAGGCAGAACAAACGCCTTGGTCATTAAAATATAGGTCAGGTTTGGTTTCGGGGTATAAACACTTACTACAATAATTGATTTTCATTTTTTATAATTTAAAAAAACGTTCGATACATTCTAGGACAAAGTCTTGTTCTTGATTGGTAAGTGTGGGATAGAGCGGCAAACTTAGGCAATTTTTATAATATTCCTCTGCTTTTGGCATGTCATTTTTTTTCCATCCAAATTGTTGATAATAAGGCATCAAATGGCAAGGAATGTAATGGATTTGGGCGAAGATTTTGTGTTCGCGCAAAAAGTTGTACAAGCCTAAACGGTCTTCGACTTCAATCACGTACAAATGGTAAGCGTGGCCTTCAACAAAGCCTGAATGCCCTTTGATCTTGTTATGGTTTGAAAAATGCTCGTTGTATTTTTTAGCAATTTCTTTTCTTCTCTCGAGTCCTTGATGGGCGCGCGACAATTGGCTGATGCCTAAAGCCGCCTGAAAATCGGTAAAACGATAGTTGTATCCTAAAGTCTGCATTTCCATATACCAACCTGGGTAAGCCGAATTTTCTGGAACTTCCTGACCTGCAGCAAAAGAAACCGAATTTTGAAAAATGCTCGCGTCTCTCGTAATGCCGTGCGTTCTCAGTTCTAATAGTTTTTTATAAAGTTTTTCGTCGTTGGTTGTAATCATCCCGCCTTCGCCTGTTGCGATGTGCTTCACAGGATGAAAAGAGAAAATCGCCAAATCGGCAAAATTTCCGTTGCCACAATTTTGTTTTTGCCCTTTGCTGTCGATAAAATAACCGCCGGGGGAATGGCAAGAATCCTGAATGATCCACAAACCATATTCATCTGCAAGTTTTCTAAACGCTTCCAAATCGATGGCTCGACCTGCGAAATCAACTGGAACAATGCCTTGGTAAGTTCCTTTTGGAGCAGCTTTCAACAACGCTTCCACTTTCTCGATATCGAGTAAATAAGTATCATTATCTATGTCAGCAAAAACAACTTCACCACCGCAATAACGGATGCAATTTGCAGAAGCTGCAAACGTAATCGGCGTCGTGATGACTTTATCGCCAGGTTTTACATTCAAAGCCAAAGCATTCAAATGCAAAGCCGCGGTTCCATTGGCCACCGCCACTGCATATTTACAACCGATGTACTCGGCAAATAGCTTTTCAAACTTCAGAATCGTCGGGCCTTGCGTGAGGAAATCGCCTTTGAGCGCTTCGGTTACTGCGAGTATATCTTGTTCTGTAATATTTTGTTTTCCGTAAGGTATCATATCGATTAAGCTGAAAAATCAGGGTATAAATGTTCTTTTATTAAAGCACGTAAAGAGTCGACTGTTTCCCATTCGGTGTTGTCGCCTGAAGTATAATTAAAACCTTGAGGTACTAATTTCGCATTGAATTTTTCGATATAGGCAGCTAAATTCCAAGTCGTAACCTGTGGTAGAATTACATAATATTTACCCAAGTCATAAGTCGAAAACGAATCTGAAGAGGTAATCATTTCTTCATGAATTTTTTCTCCGGGACGAATACCACAAATTCTATGTTCACATTCCGGCCCAATAGCTTGCGCTACATCGAGTATTTTGTATGATGGAATTTTAGGAACATACAACTCGCCGCCCCATGCCGTTTCTAAAGCATGTAACACCATATCAACACCACCTTCGAGTGAAATATTGAAACGTGTCATCGTCGGATCGGTAATGGGTAAAACGCCTTCTTTTCTTTTCTCCATAAAAAAAGGAATCACAGAACCGTTAGAACCCATCACATTCCCGTAGCGTACTACCGAAAATTTAATGTCTTGATTCCCTTTGATGTTATTGGCGGCTATGAATAGTTTATCCGAAGTCAGTTTTGTCGCGCCGTATAAATTGATGGGCGCACAAGCTTTGTCTGTTGAAAGCGCCACTACTTTTGACACATTTGATGACAAACACGCTTTAATAACATTATCGGCACCACCAATATTGGTTTTTACACATTCATCAGGATTGTATTCTGCAATATGAACGTGCTTCATCGCTGCGGCATGAATGACATAATCAATGCCGTTGAAAGCCCGCTTTAATCTTTCTAAATCTCTTACATCTCCTATAAAATAACGAATCGCAGGATACTTGGATTCCGGAAATTCCTGAGCCATCTGAAATTGCTTTTGCTCATCTCTTGAATAAATGACCAGTTTTTTAATGTTCGGCCATTTCTTTAAGATGGTTTTTGTGAGCTCTTTACCCAAAGAACCTGTACCACCCGTAATTAATATTGATTTGTTATCTAACATTTATTTTGAATTAAAATTATATATCTGTCCGTTTTCAAATTCCCATTGGTAAGGCACCAAAGGCGATGTTGCATCATTGGCTAGCGAATCTGCCAAAGTGCCGTTTAAACCTCTTTCTGCTAAGCTACCCATAATATTGAATGAAGCAACGTCTTTCGAGTTGGTTAATAAAGTCAATCCGTCAGCAGCTCTGATTCCCATGTGGATGTAATAGGTTCCCGGTAGCAATTGCGGATTGAAAAAAGTGCATTTTATTTTGTTGAGACCCGGTTTTAAAGATTCCGGTCTAAAGCCGTCGAGCATGCCTGTGGCTCCGAATAAAGTCCCGTTGATAGTTCTTACGAGTACAATAAAATAAGGCGATTTGACGATGTCAGTACATTCCAATTCGACTTCAATTGTTATGGAATCGCCAAATTCAAAATCTTTGGTCACTTTTCCTGCTTCGTTGAGTAGTTTGGATTTATTGATGACTACGATTTCGCTGGCATCGGTTCTTCCGATATCAAACAATCCTTCTTCTAGGCTGTTGCTTTTGAAATACATCGCAATAATATCTTTTGTTCTGCCTTGTGCCAACACTTTTCCGTTTTCAAGCATTAAAGCCTTATTACAAAGTGCATCAATCGCACTCATATTGTGGCTTACGAACAATACGGTTCTTCCTTCTCCTTTGGAAACGTCGCCCATTTTTCCGAGACATTTCTTTTGGAATTCCGCATCACCAACAGCAAGCACTTCATCAACAATTAAAATTTCACTTTCTAAATGTGCAGCGACGGCAAAAGCCAAACGCACATACATTCCTGAAGAATATCTTTTTACCGGTGTATCGATGTAACGTTCCACTCCAGAGAAACTAATAATCTCATCAAGTTTGCGAGTAATTTCTTGACGGCGCATTCCCAATATGGCTCCGTTGAGATAGATGTTTTCACGACCAGTCATTTCTGGATTAAATCCGGTACCGACTTCGAGTAAAGAAGCAATCCTACCATTGATTTTAAAATTACCGGTCGTTGGTTTGGTCACTTTACTCAACAATTTCAGCAAAGTACTTTTCCCAGCTCCGTTTCTTCCGATAATCCCTAAAGCGTCACCTTGTTCGACTTCAAAATTGATGTCTTGCAAAGACCAAACGTAATCACTATCGCCTTTGTTGCTGCGGTCATTTGCGTCTCCGATTTTTAAATACGGATCTTCATGATTCCGAAGTTTATGCCAAAAACGATTTAAATCGTGGCTCAATGTTCCGGTTCCAACTTCGCCCAAACGGTATTGCTTGGAAATATTTTCAGCTTTTATCGCTAATTTTTTCATTCGAATGACATTTAATTGGTTTGGATATTTAAACCGTATCCATAAAACTTTTCTCGACTTTGTTGAAAATAACAACGCCTAAACCGAGTAAAACAACAATGACTCCTGTACTAAATAATAAGCTGTTCGGGTTGAAACTTCCGGAACCCAAATAGGCATATCGGAAACACTCGAAGATTCCCGTTAGTGGATTTGCCTTGACAATCCATTGGTATTTTTGAGGAATCGAACCCATGGAATACACTACTGGTGTGGCATACATAAACAATTGGATTCCAAATGTCAGTAAAAACACTAAATCCTTATACTTGGTGGTCATCGAAGAGAAAATCATTCCCAATCCTAACGAAAACAGCGACATCAACAACAGCAAAAACGGTGTTGCCAAAACCCAAACATTGGGTTCGATACGATGTTCGATGAAAGTGTAATACAATACGACCGCAATAAACAACGTAAACTGGATTCCGAATTTAATCAGCGCGGAAACCACAATCGATAGCGGCATAATCAATCTTGGAAAATATACTTTTCCGAAAATCGCAGCATTATCTCTAAATACGGATGATGTTTTGGTAAGTGATTCTGAGAAATAATTCCAGATGGTGATTCCCGATAAGTAGAAAACGATTTGTGGTGTGCCATCGGTCGATAATTTTGCAATTTGCCCGAACAGGATAACGTAAATAATCATTGTCAATATGGGTTGCACGAAAAACCAAATCGGCCCGAGTATGGTTTGCTTGTAGGTCGAAATATAATCTCTTTTTACAAGCATCAAAAGCAAGTCACGGTATTGCCAAACTTCCTTAAAATTGATCGAGAATAAAGAATCTTCGGCTTTGATTTCTGATTCCCATTCCTGCATTTCTGATGTATCGTTCATTTTTCTATGTTAATTAAAACTGTTCAATGCATTGATTATTGTAGCCACATCTACTTCGGACAAAACCGGACTAATCGGCAAACTCAAAACCGTATTGTGAATCTCATTCGTGATTGGAAAATCCATACCATTCAATTCCTCATAAGCCAATTGTTTGTTGGGCGG
Source organism: Flavobacterium sp. (assembly GCF_031411595.1). Classification (GTDB taxonomy): domain Bacteria; phylum Bacteroidota; class Bacteroidia; order Flavobacteriales; family Flavobacteriaceae; genus Flavobacterium. Next base: position 103,598 of record NZ_JANOBI010000011.1, read on the forward strand.
AATCGGGTAATGGATTAAAGTCTGAATGCCATTTTGCGTCAAATATTCCTGCAATTCATTTCTTTTCGAATGGCGAATGACGAACAAATGCCAAACGTGTTCTGTGTTTTCTTCGTGATGGAATGTGCAGTTATTGGGAACCGGCAATTGAATATTCGGATTCTTAATACCATTCAAATAAGCCGTCGCGAGTTTTCTTCTGTATTGATTTTCGGTATCGATATGCTTGAGTTTGACTTCAAGAAAAGCAGCCTGAATTTCATCGAGTCGACTGTTCAAACCTTGAAACTCATTGACGTATTTTTGTTTACTACCGTAATTGCCTAGCGCTCGGACTTGTTCTGCTAAGGCTGCATCGTTGGTTGTTACTGCACCTGCATCGCCTAATGCTCCTAAATTTTTTCCGGGATAAAAGCTAAATCCGGCGGCGTCGCCCAAGTTACCGGTTTTGATTCCGTTCCATTCCGCGCCAATCGCTTGTGCATTATCTTCAATGATTTTGAGATTGTATTTCTTGGCTAAGGCTTCCAAATCTTTACTCCAACACACTTGACCGTATAAATGCACGACCATGATGGCTTTGGTTTTTGGCGTGATGTGTTTTTCGATTAAATCGATATCGAGATTGAAAGACACAGCGTTGGGTTCGACCAAAATCGGTTTCAAATCATTATCTGAAATTGCTAAAAGTGAAGCGATATAGGTGTTCGCGGGAACAATCACTTCATCACCTTGTGCCATGACACCCAAATCGATGTAAGCTTTGAGGATCAGACGCAATGCATCGAGACCATTCGCAACACCAATCGCGTGTGAAGCGCCAATGTAATTAGCCAATCGAGTTTCGAAACTCGTTAATTTGCCACCCATTAAAAACCAACCTGAATCGATAACTTCAGAAGCAACTTGCTTAAGTTCGTCAGCGTATTGTGCGTTGATTTTTTGGAGGTCTAAAAATTTAATCATTAGAATGTATTTATGCGTTTAAACGGGCAGCCAAAAAGATTTCACATCCTAAATCGGGCATGTATTTGGTCATTTTATAAAAGCCGTCGAGAATTTTTTCGCTAAAAGAAGGTAATCCAGCCAAGGCATCCATTTGTTCGTGGGTGAAAGGTTTTACAAAATAAGTACTCGATTGCAAAACGTTGAAGCCTGTATTCTGGAACAATGCACCAATCGATTCCTGATTGAAAACATTTTGTCTTCCAAAAAGTTGGTCGTTTTTTGAAAACTCGTAATTCGATTTGATCAACCCCGATTCTAAAGCCAACAATCGGTGGAAAGAATTCGCATTCGGAACGTAAGTAATCACGATTGTTTCTGAAGTTGCGATTTTTTTAATCACAGATAAGACTTCTTGTGGATTGTCAATTTCGTGCAAAAAACCGCCAATGACAATGACATCGTATTGGTTTTTCAAATCCAAAGTGGCTTCTTCGATGAAACAATTCTGAATCGAAACTCTCTTATTATCACCAATTCTGTTTTTCGTAGATTCGTAGAAATGATTTCCGGGTTCGACGATATCCATCACTTCATAGTCATCAAACTGTGCGAAAATGGGATCATTGCCGCAACCGATTTCTAAAATTTTGTTGGATTTAATAGTCTTTAAATAATCGACTATATACTCCATTCTGTATTTTCTGAGTTTGTCTTCGAAAGTGAGGCTTTGGTATTTTATCTGATACTCATTTTTATCGTACATCCGAATCGCTTTTAGGGTTCATAAATTGGGTGAAAACGTAACTGAAATAATCCAAATCCGATTTAGTTAAACTTTGATGAATCGGAATAAAAAAAGCATCTTCTCCGTAGAATACACTATTTTGAATTCCGTGTTGGTTTAAAAATAATTTCAACATATTCAAATCTTCAATGATGCCGTTGTTGTTTAGAAGCAACGCTGAAGGCACTATATTTTGTTGGGTTTCAAAGCGTGTCGTAAATCCCATTTTTGAAAATTGATGCACGGCATAGTCCCAGTTTTGTTTTCTTTTTTGTAAAATTTCCGCTTCGTTTTTTAAGAAATTGGATATTGCGTTTTGAATGTAACTCGTTTCTTTTTCATCTAATTCACGGCTGTTCTTAATTGGATGATTGCCATTCGAAACTAACAAACCACCGATTTGAATTGGGAAAAACTTCGGAAAACTATACACGGAAAAATCGCCATATTGTCCTAATTTTCCAGCAGTATCTTGACTAAAAAAGGTGGTACAACAATCTTCAATGATGGGTAATCCTGTGGCTGCTAATTTTTCGATGTCTGGATGCGGATAGCCAAATTCGTGGTTGACAAAAATGATTTTGGTTTCGGGAAGGATTTCTCGATTCCATTGGCAAACAGCTTCTATTTCTTTGGTTACGCAAGAACTGATATAGAAATTTTCCGAAGTCGTGAGTATCGTCACCAAATCATTCGACTGTAAATTATAGTGTTCGAGTGCCAAACGAATGGCTTCACGACCGTTGAAGGTGTATGCCCAATTTCCTTTTCCAAATCGATTGTCGAAATAAGTCGATGCAAAATCATCTTCGGGCAAGTTTGCATTGCGTGCCATATCTTCTGTCCTAAATGGACTTATCCTATACGTCGGCAATAAAAAAGGATCGGGATTGACAACAAACATTATTGCAATTTTTTATAAAATTCGGTTTTAATACTGATATCACAACCGATGCTTTCTTTGAATTCACACAAACCATAATTTGGAACAGAATCTTCTGTTGACGGGCCGATATCTATAATTTTAATTCCTTGTTGTTTGTAATATTGAAACAGATGAAACGACAAGAAATTCATGGTTTTATATTCAGAATATTGTGGCAAATCGCCCCAATAAATCACTTGAACCATTTGATGGGCTACATGAAAAACTACTGCAGCTCCGATAGGCGTTTCGTCTTTTTTGACTAAGAAAAAATCAGCGGTCATTACCGTCATCGTTTCCTGCACTTGCTCCCAAGTCATGCGCAAAGGAAAACCGCGTTCTTTTCTGTTTTGGGCAATGACATCGTAAGCTTCTTTTGCGTTTTCATTCGCTAATTTTTCGAAAGTTAGCTCGGCTTGAAACGCTCGTTTTAAATTTTTACGTGCATTGTACCAAATTTCATTTTGGTAATTTTCTGTAAATTTCTGTGTTGGAAACTGATAGTTCAATTCGATGTTGTTGCTTTCAAAACCGGCTCTGTATAAGCAGTTGTATATTTTATTCAAGAAATTTTCATTGTAAAAAAACGAAGGCGAAACAATGCGCATGCCTTGAATTTTTTTGGAGGTTGCCCAAGTTATTAAAGCTTCTAAAGCGGCATCAATTTGTTGTAGACGAATGTCGTCGCTGGCGCTTTCGAAACCTCCGAACGGTGCTGAGAATGGCGACACCAATTTGTTATCGCGCAATCCGAAAATGATTCCAAGTCTGGTTTTTGAATCTTTAAAAATCAAATAAAAAACTTGTTCACATTTATAAGCATTAATCGCATTGAACGCTGCCGCATTAAAAAAGTGATACGGTTTTGAAAAAATATCGGCGTATTGTTTTGAATCTACTTCAAAGATTTCCATGCGACGAATTTTTCATAATCTCTAAAATAATCTTTTTCATCATATTCAATTGAAGCCAAGACAAAGCAAATCGAACCGCTTGAAAAATTGTCCAATTCACGCCACAAACCTGACGGCATATACAAGCCCATATTGGGTCTTGAAAGGTGGAACGTTCTTTTTACTTTTCCGTCATCGACAATAATATCAAAGCTACCGCTTAATGCTACTATCAATTGCTGTAACTCTAAATGACCATGACCGCCACGGCTGAAACCACCTGGAACGTCATATAAATAATAGACTCTTTTCACATCAAACGGAACCTGAACGCTATTGCTCACTGATGTTAAGTTTCCGTTGTCTTGATGGTTGATGGGTAATTCAACCATGGTGCAATCAAATACAGTAGATGTTTTCATACCCTTTTATTTTACAATAAATTCGTTGTAGTTTCGGATATAATCGGCTTCTGAAAAATCAGAACTCGACAAATGCACGGAAACTGAATTCGTGGAAAAATTTTCTAAATGGCGCCAATGCATCGGTGGAATATACAAACCGGAATACGATCGGTTGAGGCTGAATTTGGTTTGATTTCCTTGCGCATCCACGACTATAATATCGATGCTTCCGCTGATGACGATGATAATTTCTTGTTGGGTTTTGTAGGCATGACCGCCGCGAGTTTCTCCGCCAGGCACATCGTAAATCCAGAATACGCGTTGGATATCAAAAGGAATTTGATCTTGATTTTGCAGAAAAGACAAATTGCCTCTTACATCCATGATTTTGGGTAAGTTGATGATGTGCGGTTTTGTAAAATCTTGCATGGTTTCCATAACAATTAACGCCTATTGATATTGGTTTTCATAATATTTTTGATAATTCCCACTGGTTACATTTTCGAGCCAAGCTTTGTTATCCAAATACCAATCGATGGTTTGTTCTAGACCTTCTTCAAAAGTCACAGAAGGCTTCCAACCCAATTCTTTATTGATTTTGTTGGCATCGATGGCGTAACGCAAATCATGGCCTGGTCTGTCTTTCACGTAAGTGATGAGTTGCTCGGAAGTACCTTCAGGCTTGCCCAATTTAGCATCCATTTTTTTACAAAGCAGTTTTACTAAATCGATGTTTTGCCATTCGTTGAAACCGCCAATGTTATAGGTTTCGTGGTTCTTACCTTCGTGAAAAACCAAATCGATAGCAACCGCATGATCTTTTACAAAAAGCCAATCTCTGGTATATTTTCCATCGCCATAAACCGGCAATGATTTGTTTTGAATGATATTATTGATGAGTAGCGGAATTAGCTTTTCCGGAAAATGATTTGGTCCGTAATTGTTCGAGCAATTCGTAATCACATACGGCAAACCATAAGTTTCTCCGTAAGCTCTGACGAAATGATCTGAACTGGCTTTCGATGCGGAATACGGAGAATTCGGATCGTATGCTGTTGTTTCGGTGAATAAACCTGTGGTGCCTAAAGTTCCGTAGACTTCGTCGGTGCTGATGTGATAAAAGCGTTTGCCTTCGAAATTGTCCTTCCAGATTTCTTTGAAGGCATTTAATAAATTCATCGTACCAATCACATTGGTTTTCACAAAAGCTAATGGATCGGTAATCGAACGGTCGACATGCGATTCGGCAGCGAGATGAATAACGCCGTCAAATTGGTGCTGTTGAAACAGATTTGTAATAAAATCCGCATCGACGATGTCGCCTTTAATGAACTTGTAATTCGGTTCGTTTTCGATATCGGCAATGTTTTCTAAATTGCCTGCATAGGTTAACACATCCAAATTAAAAATCTGATAATTTGGATACTTTTGCACCATTCTTCTAACTACATGTGAGCCTATAAATCCTGCGCCACCGGTGATTAGTATTTTTTTCATTCTTAAAATATTCGTTAATTTTTTTTACGGCTTCGCCCTGTCAGTCCCATGCTACGGGCTAACCAATTCATTATCAAGCTTTATATATTTACTTGTTTTCTTCTTTATTGAGTGTAATCAAAACACCCAATTCTTTCAGAATCAACTGTAAACTATTTTTATTGATTTGTTTGATGATTCCTTCTTTTCCTTGAAACGGTCCGGTTGGAATCGGCAACACATCGCCTATTTTTATGCCTTTAACTTCAAATGAAGTCATCGTATCTTTGAGTCCTTCTTGCAAGGCAACAATTTCATCCTCTCTAACAATGGCTGGTTTTCCCAACCAAAACAAGTATCGCACTACGCCGCTTACTTGAAACACTTGCTCTCTTTCCTTTTCCTCCAAACAGACAAAAACATAAGAGTTTAATAACGGCATTTGCACTTTCTTTTTACGATCTGACCATTGCTTCATCATCGTAATCATCGGGCAGTATACCGTAATGCCTATTTGCAGCAATCGCTCTGCTACTTTTTTTTCATTTCTGGGTTTTGTGTAGATTACATACCAAGGCATAATTTAGGATGCTTCATAAATAATCATTCCTTCACCATCATGATTGTTTGTGATGTGAAAATTGACTTTGCGTTTTATTTCGTTTTCAATTTTAATCATCAACTGTTCTATGTATTCTGAATTCAAATCATTTCCGACCAGCACTACTTGAATGGTTCCGCTATCGATTCCTTTTGCATAATCGCCGATAATCACTACGTATTCTACATGACCCATACGTTGCAAAATCATTTCGACCATCGCATCTAAACCGATGTGTTGGCGAACAATTTTTTGCAAAACAGAAAATAGTGGGTGTTTTGTATTGGCTTTGTAAATAATCTTATTTTGAATCGATTCTTTCTCTAAATAACCGGCATCCAAAAGATTGTTTAATTCTTTGCGAATTGAATTGGTAGATTCGTTGAGTTCTTCTGCTAAGCCTCTTAAATAACCATTATTAGCAACGTTAATAAAAAACTTAACGAGTATTCGGAGTCTTGTTTTTGAGGTAATGAGGGTTTCTAACATTAAACTGTAACTTAAATAGCGAGTAACAAAAGTACTCGTTTTTTTTTAATTATTAAATAATGTTAAAAATAAAACAATTATTTAATATTCCTCAGCAATATGGCTGTAAACTCAACCCAAAAGCGTTGAATTTACAGCCATAAATTAGATAATGCTAAAAATTAGTTGGAACTTCCTACAGCACTGAAGATAAAACCTATTGCTTTAATTTTTTCAGCGTCTAGAATGTTTCTTCCATCAAAAATAAAAGCGGGTTTTTGCATGGCATCATAGATCCGTTTCCAATCGTAAGATTTGAATTCGTCCCATTCTGTCATGATGGCAATCGCATGAGCATTCTTGCATGCTTCGTATGGGTCTTCGAAAGCGTCAATATTTTTTTTGAAATCATTGACATCAATCTCATTGAGATAACTTAAGTCGGCAATAATTTGCTTTTTCCTAACTTTTGGATCAAAAACAGCAATATTAGCTTGTTCGAATAATAGATAATCAGCCACATTAATCGCAGCAGATTCACGCGTATCATTGGTATCTTTTTTGAATGCCCAACCCAGAAAAGTAATTTTTTTGTCGGCAACCGTATTGTATAAAGTTTGCACAATATTATTGGCGAATCTTCTTTTTTGATGATCATTCATAATAACCACTTGTTCCCAATAATCTGCGACTTCATTTAAACCATATGATTTGGCTATGTACACTAAATTTAGGATGTCTTTTTGAAAACAGGAACCTCCAAAACCTACAGAAGCTTTAAGGAATTTCGAGCCAATTCTACTGTCCATTCCAATTGCTTTGGCAACTTCATTGACATCTGCACCCGTTTTTTCACACAATTCTGACATCGCATTAATCGAAGAAACACGTTGTGCTAAAAAGGCATTGGCTGTTAATTTTGACAATTCAGAAGACCACAGATTGGTCGTTAAAATATTTTCTTTCGCAACCCAATTGGCATAAATTTCAACTAAAGCATTGATGGCTTCCATTCCTTCTGGAGAATTATTACCCCCAATCAATACACGATCTGGGTTTTGAAGATCTTGAACTGCAGTTCCTTCTGCCAAAAACTCTGGATTAGACAGGATTTGGAACTGAACACCATTTCCTGTATTGTCAAGGATGTTTTTTATGGCTTCAGCAGTTCTTACGGGCAAAGTAGATTTTTCTACCACAATTTTATTGTCTTTAGCTACACTAGCAATTTGCCTTGCACAGAGTTCTATATATTTCAAATCAGCGGCCATTCCTTTGCCTAAACCGTATGTTTTAGTCGGCGTATTCACTGAGATAAAAATCATTTGAGATTCATCAATGGCTTTGTCGACTTCGGTAGAAAAAAACAAATTTCTCCCTCTGGCTTCTGCCACTAAATCGCTCAAACCTGGTTCATATATGGGAATATTATTTACATCAGGGTCATTCCAAGCTGCAATCCGTTCGATGTTTAAATCGACGACCGTAACTTTAATATCCGGGCATTTTTGTGCTATGATTGCCATGGTTGGACCTCCAACATATCCTGCACCTATACAACAAATAGAAGTAATTTTCATTATGTATTTTTCTTAGTCTTATTATAATTTACCATCAGCTATGTTGCCTAAAATTCCTTTAACATCATAAATTACTGCATTTTCTTTTTTGATGGAAGTAAAATCAATACTCGTAAATTTATCATGAGCTACACCTAAAACGATAGCATCAAATTTTTGATTGGGCAACATCTCAGAAGTTACCAAATTATATTCATGTTTTACTTCTGCGGGATTTGCCCATGGATCATGAATGCTTACTTGAATGCCGTAATCGGACAAAGCAGAAATTACATCCACAATTTTAGTATTCCTAACATCAGGGCAATTTTCCTTAAAAGTGATTCCCAACATGAGCAATTTAGCACCATTCACAACAACGCCTTTTTTAATCATTAGCTTCACAACTTGAGAAGCAACATATTCGCCCATACTGTCGTTGAGCCTTCTTCCTGCTAAAATAATTTCGGGATGATAACCCATTTCTTGTGCTTTTTGAGCCAAATAGTAAGGGTCAACTCCTATGCAATGTCCGCCTACTAATCCTGGTTTGAATGGAAGAAAATTCCATTTTGTACCCGCAGCTTCAAGAACCGAATGTGTATCAATCCCTAAAATATTAAAAATTTTAGACAATTCATTGACGAAAGCAATGTTGATATCGCGTTGAGAGTTTTCAATGACTTTAGCAGCTTCAGCTACTTTTATCGTTGGCGCCAAATGCGTTCCGGCGGTGATTACTGATTTATAAAGCTCATTGACTTTGATTCCGATTTCTGGAGTGGAACCGGCTGTAACTTTCAATATTTTTTCGACGGTATGCAGTTTGTCACCCGGATTGATTCTTTCCGGAGAATAGCCTGCGAAGAAATCAACATTGAATTTCAAACCGCTGATTTTTTCAAGAACCGGAACACATTCATCTTCTGTAACACCAGGATAAACGGTTGATTCATAAATAACAATGTCGCCTTTCTTTAATACTTTTCCTACAGTTTCACTGGATTTATACAACGGTGTTAAGTCTGGTCGATTGTTTTTATCAACCGGCGTTGGAACGGTAACCACATAATAATTACAATCTTTAATATCATCTAAATCCGTCGAACAAAGCAATCCAATCGCGTTGTTGGTTGGTTTTTTCAACAGGACTGAGGTTAATAGTGACTGTTCAATTTCGAGCGTACTATCGATTCCTGAATTCAATTCATCAACTCTAGATTGATTGATATCAAATCCAACAACTGAATATTTTGTAGCAAAAAGCCTTGCTAATGGTAACCCTACATATCCTAATCCTACAACTGCTATTTTCATTATTCTTGAATTAAATGCTAATTTATTTTAAATGGCTCCAATACCATTTTACGGCTTCTTTCAAACCATCTTGTATGGAATATTTCGGTTGATAGTCCAACAGATTTTGAGCTTTCACAATACTCGCCAAAGAATGAGGAATGTCGCCCGCTCTGTTTGGTCCGTGAATAGTAGGGATTTGGGCAATGGCTGCATCCAACTCCGTCAGTGATTCTTTTAAATAAAAGATCAAATCGTTTAAAGTCGTTCGGTCTCCAAAAGCGGCATTATAGACCGTGTTGACGGCGTCTTGATTTTGGGTAAACATCGCCAACTCATTGATTTGAATGATATTGTCGATGTAGGTAAAATCGCGAGAATAATTACCGTCACCATTGATGATCGGACTTTCATGATGCATCAATTGCACGACAAATTTAGGAATCACCGCAGCATAAGCTCCATTGGGATCTTGCTTTCTTCCAAAAACATTGAAATATCGGAGTCCAATCGTTTCTAAACCATACGTTTTATTAAAAATATCGGCGTACAATTCGTTGACATATTTTGTAATCGCATACGGCGACAAAGGTTTTCCAATTTTCTCCTCTTCTTTTGGAAGTGCTTCTGAATCGCCATAAGTGGATGAACTTGCGGCATAAACAAACCTTTTAACTTTAGCATCTCTCGAAGCTACGAGCATGTTTAAAAACCCTGAAACATTCACATCATTGGTCGTAATCGGATCGTTGATAGAACGTGGCACCGAACCTAAAGCGGCTTGATGCAAAACATAATCTGCGCCTTCAACGGCATGTTTACAATCTGCTAAATTTCTGATATCACCTTCAATCAATTGGAAGTTTGGATGGTTGATGATGGCGTTTAAATTGTGTCGATGTCCTGTAGCAAAATTATCCAAACAGACTACTTGATGGCCTTTATGGATAAAATATTCGCACAAATTAGAACCGATAAATCCGGCTCCGCCTGTAATCAATATTTTATAAATAGAAGAATTTGCCATTAGCGTGTTTAAAAATTAATTTTTATTAAAAAAAGACAAGAATTTTTGAATCAGATTTTTAGGTTTATCAACTTCATGATATCCATTTCCGTAATTTCCGTAACCGTAACCATAACCGTAGCCGTAGCCGTAGCCGTAACCTGTTCCGTATTTGGCTTTATTTTCGAAACCATTAAAAATAATACTGATATTGTCTAACTCACCTCTTTTAAGTCGGTTATTCAATAAGGTAATCATATCTTTTTTGGTATAATTTTGTCGCATAATATAGAGCGTCAAATCGGCGTATTCTGCGAGCTCTAAAGCGTCGGAAACCAGTCCAACCGGCGGCGTATCCAATATGATATAATCATAGCGAGACTTTAACAATCGCATAAATTCTTTCATACTTTCACCAATGATAATTTCGGACGGATTGGGTGGAATTGGCCCCGAAGTAATTACATCCAAATGTGGAATATGCGTACTTTGAATGACTTCATCAATGGTTTTTTGTCCGATTAAATAATTGACAACACCAATATCATTTTTAATATTAAAATCTTCAAAGATCTTTGGTTTTCTTAAATCGAGTCCGACAATCACGGTTTTCTTTTCACTCATAGCGAACACCGTGGCTAGATTTAAAGAACAAAATGTTTTACCTTCTCCACTGATCGACGAGGTTAGCATTAATGTTTTTGATCCTGTAATATCATATTTTTTATACAAAAACTGCAACGAGGATCGAATGGCCCTAAAGGATTCGGACAACGCTGATTTTGGTTTTTCGAAAACGGACAGGTTAGAATTAGAGTGTTTTACGCCCACAACACCAATCAGCGGAATGCTAGTTAACTTGCTAATATCTTCAGTATTGAGAATCGAGTTTTCTAAGAAAAACAGAACAAACACAATCAACAATGGAATCAAAAGTCCTAAGAAAGCAGCTAAAACGTGATTCACACTAGTGTTCGGTCCGATAAGTCCACCTCCTGTATCTTTTGCCGGATCAATAAAGTGGATATCCGATAAATTCGCAGCTTTCACAATTTCAGCTTCATTTCTTTTTTCGAGAAAAGCATTGTAGATATTATCGCTCAAATCATATTTCCTGATAATCTTCAAATATTCTTGTTTGTCTTCCGGTAATTTTTTAATCGTTCCTTCTAACTGACTGATTTTAGAGGAAACCAAAGTTAAATCATACTTTAAGGAATTATTAGCCGAATTAATATTCTCGATCAAAACGTTTTTAACGGATTCCATTTGTACATCGAAATCTTTAAAAATCTTTTCACTCTTAACCGAATACGCCAATTGAGATCGTTCTCTGGACAACTCGATTAGTTTTGAAACATTGACTAAAATATTGGGGTCGTCGATTCCTGCAACAGTTGGTGCTGGAAGCTTAGAATAGTCTAAACTATTTTTTAGATACGTTCTTAAAGTATTATAGTATGTGATTTTTCGAGTAATACCGTCTTTTTGAACTTCATAATTCAGCAGTTGATCCGAAATCGCAGTGCCTTCGTTCTGTATGGCAATCATGTCTTTGTTTTGATTGAATGCCTTGAGCACTTCGCCCGTTTCTTTGAGTTGTTTTCCCATTGAAATCAGCGTGCTGTCGATAAATTCAATCGTATTGGTGGCGAATTGATTTTTTCTGTTCAACTGCTCATTGATTAGCATTTTTACAGTAGCATTAAGGTAATCTTGCATTCTGTTTTTGTTCGTGCCTTGCAAAGACAACCTTAAAATAGAGGGCGCTTTTGGGTCGATTTCGACTTTTATCCCTTGATAACCAGCTACTATCTCATTAAATTCGTTGAAGCGGAAATAATATTCGTTGCCTTTATAAAAACCCGGATTGTCTTTAATCTCTAATTTAAAGTTTAAAAAAGGCAACGAAACTTGTTGCCCAACTTTATATCTTTTTACAAATTCTCCTGCTACTACTGAAGTTTCACTCTTACTATTATCCGAATACCTTACTAATGGTGCGCTTGAGCCATCAAAATTAATTCGTATTTCATATTCTGATTCACTTATAAATTTTAGTTGAACTAGCGTTCTATAAAGTTGCGCTTTGTCTTTATCGAGCGTTATATAAAAAGGCGTTTTTCCATAAACATCTTGAAAATTGTATTTCCCTTTTTGTAAATAGTCGACATAATACTTTAATTTTTCAACGACCAATTCGTTATGAGACCTCGATTTTAAAGTATTTGAGATGTTCTGAACCTGATCCGATGTGCCACCCCAATTGAAAACCAAACTCGTATTGGAAGTAAAAAAAGGATTGTTCTCTTCTTTTATCGCAATAGAAGTTTCCATTTCATACACCTTTTCTTTTCTTATATTGACTTGATGCGCAATGGTAAAAGTGATGATTAAACTCAACGCAAACCATTTCCAATAACTCGTGATTTTAATTAAGAATCCTTTAAAATCAAAGCTGTTTTGGCTTTCAAAAAACGAAAAATCTTTTGTATCTATCATGCCTGTATTTAGTTTCTTAAAAGAAGAATAGTAGTGGTTACTAATGCCAACAAAGATAATATTGTTGATAATGACTCAATTCCGGTTTTACCCGTACCCCAAGATTTTTGTTTCAAAGGTTTGATGTATATATAATCATTCGATTGTATGTAATAATAAGGCGACTGCATGGCTTTGATATCCGTCAAATCGATGCTATGCATTTCCGTTCCGGCTGGCGTTTGCCTTAATATCGTTACATTTTTTCGATCGCCTGTTACCGTAATATCACCCGAATTGGCTATGGCTTCCATAATCGTCAGCTTTTCTTGGTATAGCGTTTTTGTTCCGGGAGAAGCAATTTCTCCATTGACAGTATAGCGTAAACCGGCTAATTTAACCGTCACAAAAATACTGGCCTCTTTGTTGAAATATTCTTCTAATAATCTTTTTTCTATTAGAAGTCTAACTTCGTCTAACGTATAACCAACAACATTCAATTCTTCTAAAACGGGCATCCGAATATTACCGTGATCATTCACTGTAAATCCGTCAAAATAAAGCGACACATCATTTTTTCCAATTTCATTTTGTTGGTTTGAGGAAGAAAATATCTGAACCAATTTTGGGTCATTAGCCTTAATAGAAATACTGATGACATCATTAATTTGAAGTCGATATGGTTTAGCACTTACAGGGTTTATAGCCGTTGCTGTTTCCGATTTGTCTTTTTTTTGTAAATATATCAGGTCTTTGATGGGTACGCAAGAAGTAAAAATTAGTCCAATTGAAACTAATATAAACAATATTCTTTTATTCATTTTCTTTAAAAAATTTAGCAAACAAAGATAGTTTTTCATTTATAAATACAAAAAAGAACCTCAACAAAATGATTAATTGTTTTTAAATGAAATTTCAAGTGGAATTCGCTGCAAAATACTTCTGCCTAAAGTGACTTCATCGGCATACTCTAATTCGTCGCCAACTGCGATTCCGCGTGCGATTGTAGTGGCTATAATGTTATAATCTTTGATTTGTTTGTAGATGAAAAAATTGGTCGTATCGCCTTCCATCGTAGAGCTCAAAGCAAAGATTAATTCCTGAATCGTTCCCGTTTTTGCTTTTTCGACCAAAGTTGCAATGTTTAACTGACTCGGACCAACGCCATCCATTGGAGAAATTTTGCCACCCAAAACATGATAGATTCCTTTAAATTGTTGGGTATTTTCAATCGCCATCACATCGCGTATATCTTCCACAATACAAATAATTTGATGGTTTCGATTCGGATTCGCACAGATTTCACAAACAGCAACGTCTGAAATATTGTGACAGCTAGAGCAAAATTTTACTTCTTCGCGCATCGTCGTCAAAGCTTCCGAAAGAAATCGGGTTTGCTCTTGAGGTTGTTTGAGCAAGTGCAACACCAAACGCAAGGCAGTTCGTTTTCCGATTCCTGGTAATTGCGCCATTTCGTATACCGCTTTTTCTAATAATTTTGATGAAAATTCCATGCGCCAAAGATAGTTAATTTGGATTGTTAGATTGTAAGACTTTAAGACCGTAAGATTTTTGGATGCTGGATTTTGAGTCTTAAAGTCTTGCAATCTTAAAATCTTATAGTCTTTTTTCGTATTTTGGCTTCCACTAAAAACCCACTTATGACTCCTTTTGCAATCCTATCGCTGATCGTTGTTTACTTCGGAATGCTCTTTTTGATTTCCCATTACACGAGCAGAAAAAACAGTGGCAACGATGCTTTTTTCAAAGCCAATAAGAATTCGAAATGGTATTTGGTCGCTTTCGGAATGATTGGTACAGCGCTTTCGGGCGTGACTTTTATTTCGGTGCCGGGCGAAGTGGGGAATCCTGAAAATCAGTTCAAATATTTTCAGTTTGTATTGGGTAACGCCATTGGTTTTATCATTATCGCTAAAGTGTTATTGCCTTTATATTACAGGATGAATTTGACATCAATTTACGGCTATATCGAAAAACGATTGGGCACAGTAAGCTATAAAACGGCGGCTTTTATTTTTCTGTTAAGCCGAACTATTGGTTCTTCTTTTCGATTGTATTTGGTCGTGATTGTATTGCAACGGTATGTGTTTGATTTTTACCAAATTCCGTTTGCACTTACGGTGTTGATTTCACTCGCTTTGATTTTTGCTTATACCTATCGTGGTGGATTGAAAACCATTATCATCACCGATACTTTACAAACATTTTTCTTAGTTTCATCGGTGTTTCTGACGATTTTCTTTGTGTGCAACAGTTTGCATTTGTCGGTTTTTGAAGCGTTCGAGCAAGTCAAAAACAGCAACTATTCGAAGGTGTTTTTCTATGAAGATTACCTAAAAGGAACGTATTTCGTGAAGCAAATTCTGGGTGGGATTTTCGTAACAATCGCTATGGTTGGACTTGACCAAGATTTGATGCAGAAAAATTTGAGTTGCAAAAACATTGGCGATGCACAAAAAAACATGTTCACTTTTACGGGCATTTTTGTATTGATTAATATTTTCTTTTTAAGTGTCGGCGCACTGCTTTACATTTATGCGGAGCAAAACCACATTGCGATTCCAAATGATTTGATTACGGGAAAGCCTAGAACGGATTTGCTTTTTCCTGAAATTGCGTTTCATCATTTGAGCCTTATTCCTTCAGTCGTGTTTTTACTCGGATTGACGGCAGCTACTTTCGCAACCACTGACAGTGCATTGACGGCGTTGACAACTTCATTCTGCGTTGATTTTCTGGGCATGGATAAAACCGAAAACAGTCACAAAACGGATATGGTGAAAACCAGACATTTTGTTCATATCGGATTTTCTTTGTTGATGTTTTTGGTGATTGTAGTGTTTAATGCAATTAATGATGCTTCGGTGGTGAGCATGATTTTTAAGATTGCTTCTTATACTTACGGGCCGCTTTTAGGATTGTATTCGTTTGGTTTGTTTATGAAATCGAAGACGGTGCATGATAAATGGGTGCCTTATGTTTGTTTGTTATCGCCTGCGATTTGTTTTTTGATTAGTAAAAATTCAGCGTTGTTGTTTGGCGATTATGTGTTCGATAATGAGTTGATTATTGTGAATGGATTGCTGACGTTTTTGGGATTGTTGCTCATTAGCAGACCGGCGGATTCGCAGACTAAGTTTTAGGATTTCTCGCAGAGACGCAAAGACGCAAAGAACCCGAATGCCCTAGCCCCGATTGCAGCGGTTATCCTTTTGTGCCGGCGTTCGGCGCAAAAGATTAAAGCGTAAAGCGGGAAATAGCTCCTAAAAAAACTTAGAACCTCAGAACCTCAGAGCCTTAGAACCTAAATCTAATATTGATTGGTTGACAACAACACTAAAGTGCACGCAACTTCGACTTCGATGGCGTTGCTTTTTAGTAATTGATAGAACTCGGGATTCTCGGTTCCTGGATTAAAAATGACTCTTTTTGGTTTGGTTTCGATGATGTAATTGTAATAATCACGCTGGCGCAACGGGTTCAGATAGAGCGTTACGGTATCGATATTTTTGAGCGGAATGGCTTTGGTTTGGATTTTTATTCCGGCAACTTCACCTGCATTTTGACCGATAGCCAACACCGAATGTCCTTTATCTACAAGCATTTCGACAGCTTTGAATGCGTAGCGATCTGATTTCGCGGTGGCTCCGAGTACTAAGGTTTTTTTATTTTTCATGCGACAAATTTACGAAAAACAAGGGCTTTCCTGCGACAAATTTAACGTTAGATTAATTTATAGTGTAACTTTGCGGAAGGATGCCGCGTTAACTTTACCTCAAAAACATGGATATTTTCATCTACCTTTTCTTCGCTTTATTTTCTGTTTTGAACCCGATTGGAACGGTTCCGATTTTTGTAGGTTTGACGCAAGATGACACTAAAAAAGAACGATCACGCATTTCACTTTGGACATCGATTGACGTTTTTATCATCCTGATGATTTCGTTTTTTATTGGACAATATGTGTTGGCTTTTTTCGGGATTACAATTACTGCGTTGCGCATTACGGGCGGGATTATTATTGCGAGTTCGGGTTTTTCTTTACTCAACGGTAAGTTTAATAAAAACAAAGGAATCAATAAGAAAGTCGAACAGGAGATTCAGGTTCGAAATGATATTGCGCTCACCCCATTGGCGATGCCGATGTTGGCCGGGCCGGGCTCGATGTCTTTGTTGATTGCTTTTTATCAGGAACACCATGCGCCCGATGAAATTGTGGCTTCTTGTTTTGCGATTTTGTTGACTTCGATTATTATTTATTTGATTTTGAAAAGCGCGCATTATCTTTCCAAAATATTGGGAACTTCAGGTATTGTAGCGATTTCTAGAATTGTGGGCTTCTTGACTATTGCGATTGGAATTCAATATATCATCAGTTCAATTTTGAGTATTGTTCGAGGGATTTAACACCTTTTTAATTTTTATATTTGATTGTGTTTTTACCTTTGTTTGAAATTTAAAACCCTTATAAAATCACTACTATGAAAAGAATTATACTTTTATTTTTTATTGCCGTAACCATTACAAGTTGCAAATCTGGTCAATCATCTGTTGTTAAAAGTGACTCGAATTTAAACGAATTAGTGTCGATTATGCAAGGCTCATATTCATCGGAAAAGCAAGCTAAGATTGACACCAGTTATTATAGTATTTCTTTGCACATGGTTGCCATTTGGAAAAACAAAGGGCATTATTTATATGTGGAGCAAGCATTGTTTAAAAAACAAGACAAACCTTATCGCGTTCGTATTTATAAAGTTTCACAACGTGGTGAAAATGAATTTATCAGTGAAATTCACACCCTAAAAAATGAAAAAGACTGGATTGGAAAATGGAAAACGCCTGAAGCTTTTGACGCTTTATCGGAAAACGACATTGAACTTAAGCCCGGTTGTGAAGTTGTTTTGCATCGTATTGCAAAGAACCAATTTTCAGGCAGTACTGGTGTAAAAACCTGCGCGAGTGAATTGCGCGGTGCAAGTTACGCAACTTCTAAAGTGACCATAACAGCCAATCAGGTTTTATCCTGGGACCAAGGTTTTGACAAAGACGACAAACAGGTTTGGGGCGCTACTAAAGCAGGATATATCTTTGATAAGTTGAAGTAAGGCTATTGTGATCAGCGTCATTGCGAGCAAAGCGAATGTTTTAGTTAACGTTTGGCATTGATTAAAATGCAACTTGGAATCGGGCTAGAATGGCATCTTCGCTTTCACGATCACGTACGTTAGAGCCTGTAGCATTAGCATTGGTCGCTTGTGCTAAACCTTCTGCAAGCGCACCACCATCAAACTTAGTGTGCTCATAATTCAGTTGAATTTTTGCATTTTGATTTAAGTACCAATTCACACCAGCAGTCCAAGACTTAGCTGATTTTGCACTTCTGGATGCATCTGCGTAGGCTAAACCAGCAGCTTGAGCTGTCGTCGACCCTGCACCAAACTCGCCAGATTTAACACCATTCGCATTTTTAAATGTATCGTTATCAAGGTTAATCTCACTATAGCGCGCAACTAACTCCCAAGCACCCCAGCCGCCTTTATCTAAATCAAAGTCATTCTTAGGTTTAACACCTTTAAATGATGCGTCTTCACCAGTGATTAAATATGAAGCTGCCACTTCCCAAGCATCATGCTTTAATTTTCTGCTTGTGTTGTCAAGAACGCCATTCACAGCAGGTAAAGCGCCACCTGCAGCAGGTGAGCCGCCAACAGCTTTACTGACCTCTTGAGAAACTCTAGCGTATTCAGTGATCAAGCCAAAAGGACCATAATAGTAATTAGCTTGTGGTGCAATCCGTGTGCGATTACCATCAGCCACTACACCGCCGCCGTAACGGAAAAATGTTTGTTGGCCATTAGTAACATAACTAGGTAAGCCATTTCTTGTTGCATCAGCCGCGCTAGTGTCGGTAAAGTTTAGATTCTTTTCACCATCAATATTGGTATAAGTACCTGCGATACCAAAGCCTAAGCCTGATAATGCATTGATGTCATCTTTAAATGGGGTGGCAAATAAGCGTGCAGTCACTTCTTTGCTACCGTCAAACTCTGTACCAGTGCTCGCATTGCCACCATCTACCACACCATTGTTTACGCCGACAGCATAGGCAAGTTTGTCGCCCAATATGTCACCATATAGTGAAATACCAACATCACGGTTCGGTAGAATTGCATTGGTAACATAGCTACGTTCCACAAATTTAAGGTCACCTCCACTTTGTAAGCGCTCTAAGCCAACAAATGGTTTATATTTACCAGCACGAATTTTAAATGCTGGATCAAACCTTGCATCTAAATAAGCATCAACTGCCGTTGCGCTTCCGCCAGCGAAATCAGGCGTGAAGCGGAAATCATATTTGCCAAATAACGTACCTTGAATCGTTGGGCGAATACGGCGTAACAACGCAGTGTCATTCGCATCATGAAAACCCTCGTCATCTAGTGAACCCGCACGGCCATTAGAACGGCCACGCACATCATTTGCACCGTCTTGATAAGAACGGTAATCAGCTTGTAATAAGCCGCTGAATTTAACAGAGTTTTTACCGTCTGCTGACTCCAAACCAAAGCCGTTAGCGCTGGCTTTTACTACGGGTGTCGTTTTTTTTGCTGCTGTTGCGTCTTCTTCCGCCACTTCACCTTTACGAGCTAATATTTTTACCTGTTGGCTCAGCTCTTGCACTAAGCCCCGTAACTCCTCAAGTTCTGTACTGTCATTTGCAGAAGCAGATAAGGGAATTGAAATAATGCCACTAGCAATAAGTACAGTGGCAAACTTTGAAAATTTGAATTGCATTTTAAGCTCCTGATTTTCAGCTTCCAGCTTACTGGTCAGCGAATATGTTCATGTTTTTAATTATTTTATTTAGCTGCTGCTGGTGCAGTAAGCGGGATTTTGTTTAGCTCAGAAGGCAATATTTTTTTGTGAGCGCTAAACTATAAATATTATTGCGCTTGCGATAATCCTGGGGTAAATCTAAGTTTTTCGCGCTTTTCAATTTGTGTCACGCGACCTTCATGCAACACTATTTCAATAGAACCAAAGCCAGAGCCTTGTTGCAACTCTTCAACAGCACGTAAAATCCTTTGCGAGATATCAAGCTTAAGGTCGTGACTATTTTTAGGTGTACTGGCGACAGAATGATTGGCTACATTGTGTGAAGCGCTATGATTAAGTGACATGATTGAACCTCTAACCTGTATGTGTAAAAGCGAATGCATGCACTTTAAGGCGGTTTTATAATAATTAAAAATAATTTGTTTTTATATTGATATAATTAAAATGAATATAAAGTGAACTAAGAAAGTAAAAAGTAGGGAGTGGCATTGCTATTTGCTAGACGTGGTTCCAATTCATTGAATTCATTGGTATAATATGCTGGTAATTTTTCGATGGGCTTTGTGCCCATTTTTTGTTTCTGCAACTTACGCATCAGTGGCGAGGTTGCATTAGTTGGGCTAAGAAATTTAAGGCCAGATTTAAAAGGTAGTCGCGCCATGCAAGATTTGCATACATTGATAGAAACTTCGGTGAGCCAATTGGGCTACGAGTTGATTGATCTTGAGATTTCAAATCGAGGCAAAGTATTGCGCGTGTTTATCGATAAGCAAAATCCTGTAGATATTAAAGATAGTGTAAATATCGATGACTGTAGTTTGGTGAGCAATCAGTTGGGCAATTTGCTGGCGGTTGAAAATGATATTGATTACGACCGTTTGGAAGTGTCGTCGCCAGGGATGGATCGGGTATTGAAGAAAGAGGCGGATTTTGTGCGATTTAACGGCGAGCGCGCTACCGTTAAATTACGTGTGCCAATTATTGAATTGATTGCCAGCGCTAAAGCAGATGGTAAAGACAAGCAGCTGACAAAAAAGAATTTTGTCGGCTTTGTGCGCGGGCTTGAAGACGGTGAGTTGCTGCTTGAGTGTGATGGTGTAACGTATAAAATTGCATTAACGAACATTGATAAAGCGCGTTTGAATCCCGTGTTTTAGATAAATACCAGTGCTTTAGTTAAATTATAGATACATAAGAATTAGAAATATTAAGCAGGTAATCTGCAATTTATAGTCGGAGATAGAAAATGAGTCGTGAAATTTTATTATTGGTAGATGCCTTAGCGCATGAAAAAAACGTCACTAAAGAAGTGATTTTTATCGCGTTAGAGCTTGCTTTGGCTTCAGCCACCAAGAAAAAACATCATGATGATGCTGATGTGCGCGTGGCGATTGACCGTGAAACGGGTGCTTACGAGACCTTTAGACGTTGGCAGTATGTTGAATATGATTTACTTGAAAACTCAAACTATCAAATCGATGAAGAGAGCGATCATGCTGCTGGCTTAACAATAGGTGAGTATTACGAAGAGCCGCTAGAAAGCATTGAGTTTGGCCGTATTGGCGCACAAGCCGCAAAACAAGTCATTTTGCAAAAAGTGCGTGAAGCTGAGCGTGAACAAATTCTAGAAGACTTTTTAGCGCGTGATGAAAAATTAGTCACAGGCGTGATTAAGCGTATGGAAAAAGGCAATGCGATTATTGAAGTCGGTCGTATAGAATCTTTGTTGCCGCGTGAACAAATGATCCCTAAAGAGAATCTACGTGTGGGCGACCGTGTACGTGCATTTCTCTCACGCATTGAGCGCGGTGGTCGTGGGCCACAATTGATTTTATCAAGAATCACACCAGATTTTTTAGTGCGCTTATTTGAATTAGAAGTGCCAGAAATCGAAGAGGGCTTATTAGAGATTCGCGCTGCTGCACGTGATCCAGGCTTGCGTTCTAAAATTGCAGTAAAAAGTAACGATCAACGTATTGACCCGGTAGGTACTTGTGTTGGTATGCGTGGTTCACGCGTACAAGCCGTCACTGGTGAGTTGGCTGGTGAGCGTGTGGATATTGTGTTGTGGAGCATGGAGCCAGCGCAGTTTGTAATCAATGCGATGTCGCCTGCTGAAGTTTCAAGTATCGTCGTGGATGAAGATGCTCACAGCATGGACGTGGTTGTCGATGAAGAGCAGTTGGCTTTGGCAATTGGCCGTAATGGTCAAAATGTACGCTTAGCTTCAGAGTTAACGGGCTGGACATTGAACATTTTAACCGTAGACCAAGCAGCGCAGAAAAATCAGGCAGAGTTTGCAGGCGTTAGCCAGTTGTTCATGGATAAATTGGATGTAGATGAAGAAGTGGCTGAAATTTTGGTACAAGAAGGCTTTAGTACATTAGAAGAAATCGCTTATGTACCGCTAGCTGAAATGAATGAAATCGAAGCGTTTGATGAAGATACCATTGAAGAGCTACGTAAACGTGCGCGCGCTGCTTTGTTAACTGAGGCGATTGCTAAAGAAGAGAAAGTAGATGAAGCGGCAGATGACTTGCTCACAATGGAAGGCATGGATGACGAAACTGCACATCTATTAGCTTCTAAAGGCGTACCGACGATGGATGATTTAGCTGAACTAGCAGTGGATGAGTTGGTGGAAATGACCAACATGGACGCAGAGCGTGCAAAAACATTGATTATGACTGCGCGCGCGCCTTGGTTTAAATAAGGCTGAATTTGAATGGTGGTAGTTGTGTTACTGAGTGAGTGAATTGCTTGGTAACACAAATATAAAGTAATAAAAGTAGCAATGCTAGGCAATAAAGCTTAGAAAAAGAACACTGGAGCAACAAGATGGCACAAACAACCGTAGAACAATTTGCTGGCGAATTAAAGCTGCCAACAGCATTGTTATTAGATCAGCTAAAGAGTGCTGGCGTGAATAAATCGAATGCTGAAGATCAGTTGAGTGAAGATGATAAAACTGCCTTACTTGACCATCTGCGTAAAGAGCACGGTACGCTTGCGCCTAAAAATAAAATCACGCTGACACGTAAATCAAATACCGAAATTAAAAAAACGGACAACACAGGTAAAGCGCGCACTATTCAAGTGGAAGTGCGTAAAAAACGTGTTATTGAGCAGCAGTCTGATTCGGATTTAAATGAGCAAGAAGAGTTCACTCCAATCATTGAAGCCGAAGCCATAGAGTTGGTTGCTGAGAATGTTGAGCCAGTAGAGGCTGAGATTGAAGTGCCTGAAGTTGTTGCAGAAGAAGTAATCGTGCCTAAAGCGGTCGAAGTGGTTGAAGCTAAACCTGAGGTTGTCGAGCCTGTAGTGATTGCTGAGCCTGTTGTAGCTGCTACGGTCGAACCAATAGTTGCGGCTGAGCCAGCAGTAGTCAAAACGATTAGTCGTAAAGATCTATTAGGTGCAGATGAAATTGCTCTGCGCGAACATGAAGCTAAGCGTCACGCGACTTTAGCCGCGATGCAAGCAGAAGATAGACGTAAAAAAGTAGAGCTCGCACAACGCCGTGTTGATGAAGAAGCTAAAAAAGCAGCTGATGCTGAAGCGGCTAAACTGAAAGCCGCAAAACTTTCTGAAGGTACATTGCATAAACCTGCAGCTAAAGAAGGTGTAGTTGCAAAACCTGCTGCTGCTAAAGATGCTAAAAAAGTCAAAGGCAATAATAAAGAATGGACTGATGCCGAGAATAAAAAGCGAGGCTTAAAAACACGTGGCGATACCACCGCGGGCAAAGCTGGATGGCGTGCGCCTAAAGGTAAAAACAGACATCATTCAGATGACGATCAACAACACGCATTTAATGCGCCAACAGAAGCGATTATCTATGAGGTG
>NZ_JANOBI010000012.1:0-30631 GCF_031411595.1 Flavobacterium sp.
AGTAGTCGTACCATTTTTGTTCTATGGTTTTGGCATCGAATTGTGCTGGGATAGTCATATTTTTGTATTTGTGTAATCGTGTATTTGTGTAATCGTTAATCCGTTACGAAAACGTACTGGTATTGATATTGCCCTAGCCCCGATAGAGCCGATATCCTTGGTATTGCGGGATTGCCGCGCAAGCTCGCAATGACAAGATAAAGGCGAAAGCGGGAAACAGCTCCTAAAAATAATTATATTTACTCAAATAAACACCCAATTATGAAATCAATTCATCCTGATGATTTTAAAGTAACCGCTGCGATCAAGCTTTCGAAACTGCCGACGCGTTTGAAAGTCGATGCCGACGAAGAAGATAAAGAACACAAACTCGACAAGGTGCGGAAGAAGCTCAGCAAACTGCAGGATGTGATGTATGCGCACAACCGTTATGGCGTTTTGGTTTGCCTGCAGGGCATGGATACGTCGGGAAAAGACAGTTTGATTCGTGAAGTGTTTAAGGAATTTAATCCGCGAGGCGTTGAGGTGCATAGCTTTAAAACGCCGAATTCAACCGAACTCGAACATGATTATTTGTGGCGGCATTATTTGGCGTTGCCTGAAAAAGGGAAGTTTGCGGTATTCAACAGAACGCATTATGAGAATGTTTTGGTGACGCGCGTTCATCCTGAATATTTATTGAATGAGAACCTGCCAGGCATTGAAAAAGTGGAAGATATTACGCCAGATTTTTGGAAAAAACGCATGAAACAAATCAATCATTTTGAAAAGCATATCGCGCAAAATGGGACGATTGTTTTGAAGTTTTATTTGCATTTGAGCAAAGAGGAACAGCGTGAAAGGTTGTTGCACCGTTTGGATCATGCGCAAGACAATTGGAAATTTTCTGTGGGTGATTTGAAAGAACGCGAGCGTTGGGATGATTATATTGCGTGTTATGAAACAGCGATCAACAGCACTTCAAAACCACATGCGCCTTGGTATGTGATTCCAGCTGATGACAAGGAAATGGCGCGGTATATTGTGGCTAAAATTATTTGGGAGGAAATGCAAAAGCACAGCGATATTCAGGAACCGGAATTGGATGAGAAGGTGAAAGAAGATATGGCATTTTTTAGAAAGCAGTTGGAGTAATCTGAATGTAAATAAAGAAATTTCTTTGCGCCTTTGCGTCTTTGCGAGATATAAAAAATTGGCTCGCAAAGACGCAAAGGCGCAAAGTTTTAATATACAAAGCTGAGGAATAGTTTTATAGCTTAAACCCATAAGCCAACCGAATGCCGATTTGTCCAACACCTTGACCGACGCTTCCGTCATTATTTTCTTTTGCGAAATCGGCGTAACGTTCGTAATGCAGGCTGATATCGATGCACTTTGAGGCATAACCCACACAAGGCGCAACAACCAATGATGTTTTGCTATAATCATGAGTCACGGAAATCGCCACACCCATTTCGGCCATGACATAGAATTTGTCTTCCCAAATAAAAGTCTTGTAGCCTGCTTTTACCGGAATCAATCCTAAATCATTGTTTTTTCCACTGACCTTAAGATTTGTATAACCGGTAGTTAAAGTGAGTGAGTATCTTTTGGAAAGATCATATTGCAATCGAACATCACCACCTAAAGCATATTGAAAAGGTTCTTGAAAAATATACCCGGCATTGATGCCAATTCCCAATCTAAAATTTTGATCGTAATGTGTTTTTTCTTGCGCGGTTATATGATTAGCAAAAAGAAATGTTGTGAATATGGCAGTAAGTATTTTGAAATGCTTTGTAATGGTCATCATACACAATTGGTTTTGAAAGTATTAAGGCTTTCAAATTTATGAAGTGAAATTACTAGTTTCTATGGTTTTTTGATTGTGTAATTCTTGGGTTTACTTGCATAATTTACGGTAAAAAAAATCTCGCTATGTTGTATAGCGAGACTTTAGTAGGATTGTTTTCGAATTAATTTACGATGATTTTTTGAATGTATCTTTTTCCTGAATTGCCAGTTATTTCGACTATATAAACAGCAGCATTCAAAGGCGCAATGGCAACATCAGTAGTTGTTGTTAGATCGATTGCTTTTTGCTCGATTAAAGCACCATTCAGAGCAAATATTTTTAAAGTAGCTTTTTCTAGCATTGAAGATTGAATGGCAAGCATACCGTTTTTGGCATGTTCGCCATTGATGCTAATCGTATTCGAATTGAATTGTGCTGTAGCCAATGGAAGGAAAGTCAAATCTTCCCATGTTCTGGCCATACTTACCAAACTTACTTTACCAGAAGGCATTCCGGTGGTCCAGTTTTGTCTGAAAGCCATACGATCTACATTCCCAGATTGATCTCCACCGACTGCAACTGGCAAGGCGCTAATGGCGGTTGGAACGGCAGGTTCTCCAGAAGCGTAGTCTGGATTGACATACAAACGCAATTCATCATCATTAACATCAGGAAGTTGGGTGTATTTTAAAATGATTAAAACATCTTCATTATAATTGAACGTACCCGCAGTGGTAACATAAGCATTGTTGGAATCTCCTTTTTTAATTCCGATGCTGTATGTTGAACCGCTAACAGCTACAACATTCATTCTAAAAGTGGTAGTAAATGCGCCACCATTCATGACTCTAAAAATATCATTCGGATTTGAAGCAGCGCTGACTTGTGCGCTGGAAATATTTAATACAAAACCAACATACAAATCGCCACTGGTTACTGCTGGGAAGAGTCTACCAACACCATCCGTATTCGGGATGATTTGCAACGCATATTCGGATGAACCAAAATCAGTATAATTAGAAAACGTGCTGATAACAGGAGCATTGGTACACAGCGCCCCAATGCAAGAACCTAAACCGCCATTGCTGGAATTGTTTGTCCATGATCCTTGTCCACTGAGTTGCGTGCCAGAAGTGTAACTTGAAAAATCATCTTGAAAAATATTTTGTGCGTTGGTCGTAAAAGCACCAATGAGTGCGATCAGAATTAATTTTGTTTTCATGATTAGAAATTAGATTGAATTATTGGATATTATTTTTAGGGTGCATTTGATGCCTTGTTATTCAACAAATGTAAAAAAAAAATAGCGCTTGATTTTAAAAATATCTGACTTACTTTTGCAAAAAAATTAAGCAATGAACTTCGCCCAGTATACCAAAGAATTCTCGTATAATATAAAACTAGCCTATCCAGTAATTTTGGGGATGCTAGGACATACTTTAATTGGTATTGTCGACAATATTATGGTTGGAAATCTGGGTTCTACTGAATTGGCTGCAGTGTCTTTAGGCAATAGTTTTATCTTTATTGGGATGTCGATTGGGATTGGTTTTTCGACTGCCATTACACCGATTATTGCAGAAGCTGATGCTGAAAATGACACCAAAAAGATTCGAGCTAATTTCCACCACGGATTGTTTTTATGTACGATTATCGGGTTGGCTTTATTCACGATGATTGTGCTGGCAAAACCTTTAATGCATTTGATGCACCAACCAGAAGCCGTTGTAGCATTGGCAACACCTTATATTGATTGGGTTGCCTTTTCGTTGATTCCGGTGATTATTTACCAAGGTTACAAACAATTTGCCGACGGATTATCATTGACTAAATATTCGATGTATGCGATTTTTCTAACCAATGTAGTGCATGTTTTTTTCAATTATGTATTGATTTACGGTTTTTGGGTTTTTCCAAAATTGGGTGTGGTTGGCGCCGCATTAGGAACCGTGATTTCGAGAATTATGATGGTGGTTTTTATGCATTATTTGCTCAAACACAACAAAGAGTTGCAGCAGTATTTTTCGAAGTTTAGTTTCCGTGACATCAAAAAATCGGTGCTCCAAAAAATCATCAATTTGGGGTTTCCTTCGGCGATGCAAATGCTGTTTGAAGTGACTTTATTCACCGCTGCAATTTGGCTTTCAGGATCGATTGGAAAAACCAGTCAAGCCGCCAATCAGATTGCATTGACTTTGGCTACAACAACGTTTATGTTTGCGATGGGTTTGAATGTTACGGCGATGATTCGAGTGAGCAATCAGAAAGGTTTGAATGATTATAGAAATTTAATCATCGTTGCGCGCTCTATATTTTTATTGGCGATAATTGTCGAGACTATTTTTGCAATTTTATTCATTCTGCTGCACGATTTTCTGCCGCATTTGTTCTTGAATATGAACGATAAGAATTTAGCGATTGACAATGCTGAAGTGATTATGATAGCGTCTAAATTGTTGATTGTTGCGGCGGTTTTTCAGATTTCAGATGGCATTCAAGTGGTGGTTTTAGGGGCACTTCGAGGATTGCAAGATGTCAAGATTCCGATGTATATTACTTTTGTAGCGTATTGGGTTATTGGTTTTCCGATATCAATTTATCTCGGAGAATACACCGAATTAAAGGCCACCGGAATCTGGATTGGACTTTTGGCTGGACTCACGGCCGCTGCTTTATTTTTGTATATTCGCTTTGCAAGATTGACAAAAAAGTTAGTACTCGAAAACCATACAGTGTAAATAGTATTCTTGAAATGTAACTAAAGAAACAATCTTCCGTAAAAACACCACATTTAAAACACTAAAGATGATACTATTCATTATTCTCGGCGTTATTTTTCTGATTGCCAGCCTCTCTTTGAAGAACAATACGGCCAATCCGCTTTCAAAATTCTCACAACCTTTAAAATTTTTCGGTTTTATTTTAATCCTAATTGGGATTACTTCATCGATGTTCAAGCAAATCGATGCTGGAAAAGTCGGCGTAAAATCGCTTTATGGTAGCGTGCAACCTGATGTGTTAGAAAGCGGTTTGCACATGATTAATCCATTGTTGGATATTACTGATTTCGACATTCAAACTCAAAATTACACGATGTCTGCCATTCATGATGAAGGTGCACAACAAGGCGATGATGCGATTCGTGTTTTATCGAATGACGGATTGGAAGTGGTTATCGATTTGACGGTTTTATACCGAATAGTGCCGCAATCTGCTCCAAAAATCTTCAAACAAATTGGGGTGAATTACACTGATAAAATTGTACGCCCGGTAACCAGAACCCGCATTCGAGACAACGCTGTTTATTACGATGCAGTAGCTTTATATTCGACCAAAAGAAACGAATTCCAACAGCGCATTTTCAAAAGTATTGAAGAGGATTTTAAATCTAGAGGGTTGGTTTTAGAGCAATTGTTGATTCGAAATATCAATTTGCCAGTTTCTGTGAAAGCCTCGATTGAAAGTAAAATCAACGCTGAACAAGACGCTCAAAAAATGACGTTTGTGCTTCAAAAAGAAAAGCAAGAAGCCGAACGTAAAAGGGTAGAAGCACAAGGTATTGCTGATTATCAAAGGATTATATCGACAGGATTGTCTGATAAGCAATTGCAATACGAACAAATTAAAGCACAGAAAGAATTGGCGGCATCACCGAATTCCAAAATCATTTTTATGAATGGAAAAAGTGCACCGGTGATTTTATCGGATAAATAACAAAATGTTGTAGGTTGTAAGTTGTAGGTTAAAAAAGGCTTGATCTACAACTTACAACCTACAACCTACAACAAAAAACTATGGAATTACCAAAATTTCTCCTCGGAGACAACACCGATTTTCCCGAAGACATCTTCATCATTCATTTGGATTACCCAAGATTTATCATCAATCTCAAAGACGATGAAGTGGAGTTTTTAGAAGAAGCTGAAGATCTTGACGAGAGTGAACTCAACGCCGAAATGGAAGGATTGATTGTTTTAGCGAACGAATTTTACGATAGAGAAGTGGAGCGTTACGAGGAATAACCTTCAAATCAATTCGAAACGGCGACTGTAGATGATATTATTTTATTATCTACAGTCGTTTTTTTTTTATCTAATTACCTTTATTTAAGTGAATTGCACTTTGAATTCATAATATTCAGCTGAATTTCCAGTGATAAATGATAATATTATAATTATCATCGGAGCATGTTTTCTGTGTTGTATTTATATGTATGTTTATAAATTTTTTAACAAAATATATCTTATTAATCTACATATTTAAGCCACTACTAACGAAAACAACATAGCATGATCACAAAACACTACCTCAAAACAGCCTTTTTATTATTGTTTGGAATTTTATTTAATAGCGTTGATGCGCAAACAACGTAACGCAATTAAAATTTTCTAGTATGAAAAAAATATTTTATTTAATACTATTCATAGCATTGAATTTACAAGCACAAATTAATGTGAGCACAGGAGTTGATGCTTCTGGAAATGCATTAGCTTATGGCAGTACCGACCCGTTTTGGCAAATTTCAGGTGGCCCACTTCCTACTGCAGTCCCAGCTAAAGTAACGCAAAGTTTAGCAGTGATTTGGGAGAATACCCCGATTTTAGGAACCAATGCCAATTTGATTAACATTGAGGACACCTGCTGCAACAGTTTAACGGGCATTTTTTATTTCGAGAGAAGCTTTAATGTGACAGCGGGAACTGCTAATCTAAACTGTAACTTTTCCGTGGCCTGTGACGAGTATTTATATTCTTTTGAACTTGTAAAACCAGATGCAACAACAATTCCGATAAACGTTGTTCAATCAGCAATACCTTTTTTCTTATCGACTCCTGTTACCGATGTCATCTCGAATCCAATGGCCGGAACTTGGAAAATAAAAGCGAAAGTTTTATTCCTCGACAATAGTGGTTTCTTTTTGTTGTCGGGTTATATTAACGATCATTGCCAAACGTTATATGTAGATGCCGATCACGATGGTTATGATCATGGAACAGTAACAGATTGCTCCGGGACGGTTCCGTCGGGCTATTCCTTAACGAGTTTGGGAACGGATTGTGATGATTCAAACCCAGACGTGAATCCTAACCACGTAGAAGTTGTCGGAAATGGAATTGATGACAACTGCGATGGTACTATTGATGAAGTATATCCAACGGTTAAAGTCATTCCTCAGCAATGTGGTACTACCTTAACGTCACTTTGGGATACCATTTTCTCTACACAATATTCTGGCAATGGTACTGCCACCAGTTATCGCTTTGAAATTTCTGCCCCGCCTTTTGTTCGAGCTTTTGATACTTCTGGTACTCCATCGCAGCTATACAAATGCACGATGTATAATTTCCCATGTGTTGCTTTCAATACAACTTATTCGGTTAGAGTGGCTGTAAAAGTCAATGGGTTTTGGCGGGCTTATGGTCCAACTTGCACTATCACTACACCGCTTGGACTTACTACTTCGCTGGTTCCTTCCTCTTGTGGCATCACAGTTTCGTCGAGTTGGAATAGTTTCTTTGTCAATCCTGTTGGAAGTATGCCTTGCTTTGCAGTAACAGGATATCGAGTTAAAGTTGTTAATGTGAATACAGGAGTTAGTAGTTATTTGCCATTGACGGTTCCCGGACCAACTAGTTTTAACTTAAGAAACGGCGCTTTTGTTCCTCCAGTAATTTTGACACCTAATAATACTTACTTGATTAGTAATCAAATAGAATTGAATAATGTGTGGCAAGCTCCAGGTGGAGTTGATTTATATGGTACTACTTGTGTCATCACCACATCGCCTTCGTTTCATAAGTTATCGGAACCAGCTTCCGAAGACATGGATTTCACTGTGATGGCTTACCCAAATCCGTATAATGATAACTTCAATCTCGACATCAATACTATAAATGAAAGCAGTATAGCGGTTAAAATTTATGATATGATGGGAAGATTGATAGAGTCGCGACAACTTACTGCTTCCGATTTGAGTACAATTGCATTTGGAAAAAACTATGCATCAGGAGTTTATAATGTGATTGTAACTCAAGGTGAAAATGTAAAAACCCTGCGTGTGATTAAACGATAATCTAATAATTAGCGGTTGCAAATATTCAATTACGATGCGTTGCAACCGCTTTTTGTTAAAGCTTTGGTTTGAAATTTTTGCCAAAGTCTCTAAATTACAATAACGGATATTGAACGAATTTTAGTTCAGACATTTTCTTTATGTGTACAGATAAACTTACTTTTCTGGGTTTTATTGATGCTTTTTATAGGAATAGCAACTACTTAAATTCAAAATCATTTATTTTCTGTATGTTGAACTACCTTAATGGGTTAATCGAATCCACACGCAATAATTAAACATTAAACAAAACTACCATGATCAAAAAATATTTCAGCCAACCCATTCTATTACTTTTCTTTTGTTGCTTTTTTAACAACACTTACGGTCAACTTATCGCCAACAATGATTCAGTTTACACACTTGGCGCACCTGGCAATATTTTATGGAATGATACCTTAAACGGACAGTCTGTTACAGGATCTGATGTGATTATTTCCTACACCAGCACAGACCCGAATTTTACTATCGATGTTAACGGATTGATTTCGTATCCGGGAATTTCGTCTGGCGTGCTGATTGTTACTTATCAAATATGCGAAGCGACTAATCCGGGCAATTGCTATTCGGCGAATGTATATTTTTATGCGGCTGGTAATATTAATGCTTTGGACGACGCTTTTCCGGGAATCTACAGCGCATTTGGATCGAATACAGCTTCAGTTTTACTCAATGATAGCATCAACGGAATTCCTGTTACCCCGACAGATGTGTTGGTTTCGCTGGTATCGACTACAAGTGCAAATCTATTCCTCAACAGTTCGGGCACCATCACTGTGGCACCGGGAACTCCGGCGGGAACG
The DNA here is from genome assembly GCF_031411595.1 of Flavobacterium sp. GTDB lineage: Bacteria > Bacteroidota > Bacteroidia > Flavobacteriales > Flavobacteriaceae > Flavobacterium. Next base: position 8,690 of record NZ_JANOBI010000012.1, read on the forward strand.
TATACACTTACCTACCAAATCTGTGAAGTTTTAAGTTTTATAAATTGCGATGTGGCCGTGGCAACAGTTCAGGTTCTGGCGCCACCGCCTTCTTGTTGGCAATCTGTTTCTATTGGCGATTATCATACTTCTGCGATAAAAACGGATGGCACTTTATGGTCGTGGGGTGGTAATGGACTAGGGAATTTAGGGATAGGTAACACAACCGATTCTAGTTTTCCGGTGCAAGTCGGAACCGATACCGATTGGAAATTCATAGCCGTTGGTGATTATCATACCTTAGCTATTAAAAACAATGGGACATTATGGGCTTGGGGTTGGAATCAGTACAGCCAATTGGGTGATGGTACAACCATCAATAGAAACAGTCCTATACAAATAGGCATGGATACCGATTGGAAATTTGCTTCAGCCTTATACGGAAGTTCAAGTGCTATAAAAACCAACAATACGCTTTGGTGTTGGGGCGATAATACTATGGGAAGTGTAGGAAACGGAACCACTATCAATCAGACGACACCCGTTCAAATCTCAACAGATACCAATTGGAAAACCATTTCTGTAGGTGATGCCCATTCGATGGCAATTAAAACCACGGGGACTTTGTGGACATGGGGCGTTAACGATAGAGGTCAATTAGGTAATGCATCAACGACCAATGTTAGTAGTCCAATTCCAACAGGAACAGCCGCTAGTTTTAACCAATGGAAAGCAGTTTCAGCAAGCAGACGTTATACTTTAGGATTACTCAATGACGGCACTATGTGGGCATGGGGTGAAAATACCTTAGGGCAATTAGGCGATGGAACAACAACCAATAGTAATATTCCAATTCAAGTGGGTAGCGATACCAATTGGGCCATTATTTCAGCAGGATATTTCCACAGGCTTGCAATCAAAAACGATGGCACTTTATGGGCTTGGGGTGTCAATCAGGTTGGCGCTTTGGGGGATGGAACGACAACAGATAGAAGCACGCCAGTGCAGATTGGAACCGATACCGATTGGGTCAAAATCTCTGCAAAATACAACCATTCCGCTGCCATGAAATCGGATGGAAGTCTATGGGTTTGGGGCAGAAATCTATTCGGAGCATTGGGAGACGGCACCAATACCAATCAATCATCGCCAATAATGGTTAGTTGCGCTACTTTGAATACCCATGAAACCTTTTCGGAAATAGCCACTACGATTTATCCAAATCCATCAAGTGGAAAAATTAATGTTGAATCGAATAACATAATAAAGCAGATTGAAATGTATGATTTGAATGGCAGAATGATGCTTTTCTCAAAAGAAAATACTTCAAACGTTACTTTAAATATCGAACGTTTTTCAAATGGAATTTATCTATTGAAAGTTATTTCAGATCAAGGAACTAGCATTCAAAAAATTATTAAAAAATAGAAATTAATATAACTAATAAGAACAACAATTATGAAAAAAACTACACTAAGAATACTATTTTGTTTATTCATTACAACAATGATGCATGCGCAGACTGCTAACTATGATAATTATGTCATTTGCGCTGGAAGTTTTGACCCTATTAGGCCTTTAGGTAATGATGACGTACCCGCGGTGAGAAGCATAGATTTTACTTCACTAGATTTAGATCAAACTTTGGCCGGTATTCAGTCTAGTGTTATCATTGGTAGTGTTCAGTTTAATGCAGACGCCACAGGTGAGGTTACCTGGACCGGATTTGCATTTGCAGAAGCATTTAATATAGCTTACACCTTTATGGATGATTTGGGAAATCTCTCGAATGAGGGCACACTGCGAATATATTTTGCACCACCGGCTCTTGTTTCAGACCAGTTTTTTTCTGATTATCATGCCGGAGACACCACGCCAGCATTTTTTGGCATGGAAACCGTGGGCTACCTTTCTACCGTATATCCTGGCTTTACAATGATAACCGATGGTGCGGTTACTATAGCACCGGGTACTCCGCCTGGGAATTATGTACTCCAGTATTATGGCTTTTCAACGTCTTGTCCGACACCTGTATACAACGCCACTATAACCATTGAAGTAACTCCAGCATTAGGTTTAATTAGTGTTGGAACCGACGACGACATCAGTGTTGGGCCAAATCCAACCAATGGCATCGTAAGTATTAAAGCAAACACTGCCATAACACAGATTGAAATGTATGACCTCAATGGCAGAATGATACTTTCTTCAACAGAAAACGCACAAAATGTCACGTTGAATATAGAACTTTTTGCTAACGGCATCTATATGTTGAAAATAGCAACTTCCAAAACGAATAGCACTTATAAATTGATTAAAAAATAATGGTTAATTCAAAAAATTTAATGAAAAAAAGTATCCTTTTACTAGTAGCATTAATCGCCATAACAACACAAGGACAATGTTGGAAAACCATCTCGCCAGGATATCTTCATACGATGGGCATCAAAACTGATGGAACATTATGGGGTTGGGGTAGTGGTGATAATGGACAATTTGGAAATGGCTCTAATGCTGATTTGCTATTACCAACACAAATCGGTACTGCTACCAATTGGAATGATATCAGTATTGAGATGTCACATTCCGTAGCATTAAAAATACCTGGTGCACTATTGGCTTGGGGCAGTAATTTTCAAGGGCAATTGGGTGATGTTAGTATAATAACAACAACCAATCCCACACAAATTGGAACAGCAAACGATTGGAAGCAGATTGAAACGGGATTAAATTCAACGGTATCCATAAAAACCGATGGAACACTTTGGGCATGGGGTTACAATGCGCAAGGGCAGTTGGGCAACGGCACCACAGTTGAGATTGACACGCCACAACAAATAGGAACGGATAACCATTGGAAATCGGTTGCTATTGCTGATTATCATACGCTAGCACTGAAAACCGACGGTACTTTATGGGCTTGGGGTTGGAATCTCTATGGGACTGTTGGTGATGGAACGAATATCGATCAGAATGTACCAACACAAATCGGCACCGGCACGAATTGGCAGTCAATCACAGCTCGGAATATAACTTCAATGGCCATCAAAACAGACGGTACTTTATGGGCTTGGGGATTAAATGACTACGGACAAATTGGTGATGGAACACTTATTAGCAAAAATACACCCACTCAAATTGGCACAGATACCAATTGGAAATCTGCTTCTTTGGGGATATTCCACACGTTAGCAACCAAAACGGATGGCACTTTATGGACTTGGGGAATCAATAATTACGGGCAATTGGGGAACAATACTACTGTTAATACTACAGCCCCCACTCAAGTTGGTACTGATACTGATTGGAATTATGGTTTTACAGGCTCCAATTGTAGCTATGGTTTAAAAAACGATGGTGCTTTGTATTCATGGGGTTGGAATCAACGTGGGCAATTAGGCAATGGGACAACTACGAATAGTACGTTGCCAATATTGATAACTGCTGGTTGTATTTTAGGCATTGACGTAGTTTCGAACTTTTCTAAAATTCATGTATTTCCAAACCCAACTTCAAATATTTTAAATATTACGAATCAAGAACAGACACTCTCAATTTCTATATTCGATATTGAAGGAAGGCTAGTGTTATTTCAAAAGAAACCCAGCAAAACTATTGATGTCAGTAACTTGAAATTAGGTATTTATGTAATAAAAATAACAACAGAAAAAGGCAGTAAAGTTCAAAAATTTATAAAAAATTAAAGTACTAGAAAATTACTTTTCGAAATACACTTTCAAAATACTTTGAGCAGCTGTAAAAGGTGACATTTCATCGTTTGCAACTGCTTTTTTATTGGCTTCCAATAAAGGTAAAATTTCAGGATGATTGTAGAAATTTATTTTAAGTTCCTCAACAATCGTTTCCATCATCCAAAACTGATTTTGCTCTTGGCGCTTTTCAAAGAAATATTGATTAGACTTTGTCAATGCTAAAAACTGCTCAATCGTTTCCCAAACATCAGCAATGCCATCGCCAGTAATTGCACTACAAGTAGCCGTTGTTGGTGTCCAACCTGATTTTTTTGCCGGAAATAAATGCAAAGCCCTATTGAATTCTGTTTTGGCCAGTTTTGCCTTTTTAATATTATCGCCATCCGCTTTATTAATCACAATCGCATCGGCCATTTCCATAATACCGCGTTTGATACCTTGCAGTTCATCGCCGGCTCCTGATATTTTCAATAGCAAAAAGAAATCAACCATGCTGTGCACCGCAGTTTCGCTTTGTCCGACACCAACTGTTTCTATGATAATCGTATCGAAACCCGCCGCTTCACAAAGGGTAATCGTTTCTCTGGTTTTTCTCGCCACACCGCCCAAAGTTTCCCCAGAAGCCGAAGGTCGAATGTAAGCATTGGCATCTTTGACCAATTCTTCCATGCGGGTTTTATCACCTAAAATACTACCATGCGAAATCGTACTGCTAGGATCAACCGCCAACACAGCTACTTTTTTACCTAAGCTTGTTAAGTGTTTTCCGAATGCTTCTATGAACGTACTTTTTCCAACGCCGGGAACGCCTGTAATTCCTATGCGAACTGATTTGTTGGCGTGTGGCAGACAAGCGTTGATGACTTCATTGGCTTTAGTCAGATGATTCGGATGTGTACTTTCCACAAGCGTAATCGCACGACTCAAAGCTGTGATATTGCCTGATAAAATTCCATCAACTAGTTCTTGCGTGGTCGGTAGTTTTTTTCGCGATTGTTGAATTTGATTGACAGACCATGCGCTAATCATTTCCGGTGGAGGAATGCCAGCTTTTTCATGCAATGCAGTGGGTTTCTTTTTGTTGGTACTCAAAGGAAAAACGTTTGGGTAAATTTAGTAAAATAATCATGGTTTGTAAATCTTAATCACGATATTTTTAAGATACCTTTTGCTTTTTAAAACTTGTTTTTGTCTTTTTTTGACGTTCCTTTGCAAAAAAATAACGACAATCCGAATGGATAGTATTATCATGTTATTCTTGTGCTTGATTCTGGGATTTGGATTGCAATATGTAAAGTCATTTCCCAAGAATGCACACCTGACACTCAACCAGTTTGTCATTTATATTTCGTTGCCGGCGTTAGCTTTGTTCTACATTCCGAAAATTCAACTGAACGCGCAATTGCTATATCCACTTGGGATAGCATGGCTTGGCTTTCTTTTTTCATTTGTATTTTTTTACTGTATTGGACGCCAACTCAAATGGTCTAACAAACTTATCGGTTGCCTCACGCTTACCGCAGGTTTAGGCAATACTTCATTCGTTGGTTTTCCCGTAATTCAAGCTTTGTATGGCGAAGAAGGTTTGAAAACCGCCATTGTCGTTGATCAACCTGGTTCTTTTGTTGTCATGGCCACTTTGGGTGTGATTACCGCTACGATTTACTCAAAAGGAAAAACCGAAGCCAAAACCATTGCGTCTAAAATTTTGTTTTTTCCACCGTTTATGGGATTTGTAGTGGCTTGCATACTCAATATTTTCAAATTCGATTTTATTCCCGATGTGCAAACCGTTTTTCAAAAACTTGGTGCTACAGTAACTCCAATTGCTTTACTCTCGGTCGGATTGCAACTCAAAATCGACAGAAACAGCCAGCATTGGCAATTCTTGAGATTCGGATTATTCTTTAAATTAATACTGACACCCGCCATTTTCTTTTTGTTGTATAAAATCTTACTGCACGGAAAAGGCCTAACCGTCGATGTTTCCATAATGGAAGCCGCCATGGCGCCCATGATAACCGGAACCATCCTATCGGCATCGTACGGACTAAAACCAAAACTGAGTAACATGATGGTCGGCGTGGGCATTCCACTGTCGTTTATCACGTTGGCTTTTTGGTATTTCATGCTAAACAACTTTTAAATGGAAACCACCGATACCAGCAAAGAAGCCGTAGTTTCAAAAACATTATTCTCCGTTTTATTCGCGATCAGTTTTGCGCATTTGCTCAACGATTTGATTCAAGCGATTATACCTTCGGTGTATCCGATTTTGAAAGAAAACTACAACCTATCATTCACCCAAATCGGACTCATCACGTTTGCGTTTCAATTCTCCGCATCCATTCTGCAACCGTTCGTTGGTTATTACACCGACAAACACCCGAAACCGTTTTCTCAAATTTACGGCATGGTGTTTTCGCTTATGGGCATCATCTGCCTTTCGTTCGCCGATAGTTTCTATTGGATATTAATTTCCGTTTGTCTTATCGGAACCGGTTCGGCCATTTTTCACCCCGAATCAGCGCGTATTTCTAATTTGGCTTCGGGCGGAAAACGCGGTTTGGCCCAATCGATTTTTCAAGTCGGGGGTAATTTTGGAACTGCTTTAGGGCCATTATTGGTGGCGTTAATCGTCGTGCCCAATTCTCAAAAATACATTCTTTGGTTTGTCATAGCAGCGGTAATCGCACTTGGAATCATAAGCAAAATTGCGTTTTGGTACCGCGATCATCTGATCTACAGAACCCACAAAACCACACCGTTTGTCGATTTTCACAACCTATCCAAAAGCCGTGTCAAATGGAGCATCGTGATTTTATTGGTCGTGATTTTTTCTAAATTTTTCTACTCGGCGAGCCTGTCAACATATTACACTTTTTTCCTGATGGATAAGTTCCACCTTTCGATACAGCAAGCGCAATTTCACATGTTTATTTACCTGATTGCGTATGCAGCCGGAACCATTATGGGCGGGCCATTGGGTGATAAATTCGGCAGGAAATACATCATTTGGTTTTCGGTTTTTGGCGCGACACCGTTTGCACTAATGCTACCGTACGTCAACTTATTTTGGACCGACGTGCTCATGATTATCATCGGCATGATCATATCTTCGGCTTTTCCGGCGATTATCGTTTATGCACAAGAATTGATTCCCAAAAAACTAGGTATGATCTCCGGATTGTTTTACGGATTCGCTTTCGGAATGGGCGCTTTGGGCTCGGCATTATTGGGTATTTTGGCCGATCACACTTCGATTCAGTACGTGTATCACATTTGTTCGTTGCTGCCGATTATTGGCGTGATTTGTTATTTCCTTCCGAATTTGAAGAAGAAGTAGTTGTAAGTTTTGGGCGTGACCACAAGGGTCGGGCTTTTGCACTCGCTTTTTTGTGCTGAACGCCAGCACAAAAAGAGCTCAGACAATGCTGCAATCCCTCACGCGGTTTCTAGTTACGACAATGCCTAGCCCCGATTGAAACGGTATCCTTTTGTGCCGGCGTTCGGCACAAAAGATTTAGTGGAAAGCGGGAAATAGCTCCTAACCAATAACTGACAATTTTTTAATCTCGCCAAGACGCAAAGGCGCAAAGTTTTTCGATTCATTAATTACATTCTTTTATCTTTGCGTCTCTGCGGCTTTGCGAGCCTTAATTTATATAGCATGAATTCACAAATCAATTCGGAAATTCTTCAAAAACTAAGCGCTATCGTTGGCGATTCGTATGTGTTTACCGACATCGAAACCCGAAACCACTACGGACATGACGAGACAGAGGATTATGTTTTTCCACCTGGAGTTGTCATAAAACCTGGAACACCAGAAGAAATCGCAGCCATTTTAAAATTAGCCAATCAGCATTTGATTCCGGTAACTGCAATCGGCGGAAGAACCGGTTTGAGCGGTGGCGCATTGTCGATTTATGAAGGCATTGGACTCGCGATGGATCGTTTCAACAAAATCCTTGACATCGATGAACAAAATTTGCAAGTCACTGTTGAACCGGCTGTGATTACGCAAGTGCTCAGAGAAAGTGTTGCTGAAAAAGGGTTGTTTTATCCGCCCGATCCGAGCAGTCAAGGCAGTTGTTGGATAGGAGGAAATGTTGCCGAAAATGCCGGTGGCGCACGTGCTGTAAAATATGGCGTTACCAAAGATTATGTGTTGAATCTTGAAGTAGTTTTAGCCAACGGAGAAATCATTTGGACAGGTGCGAATACTTTAAAAAATTCAACAGGATATAACCTCACGCAGCTCATGGTCGGTAGCGAAGGAACACTTGGTATCATCACCAAAATTGTGATGAAATTGTTGCCCAAAAACTCGCATAATGTGTTGATGTTGGTTCCGTTTTATAAAGCCAACGAAGCTTGTGAAGCGGTTTCTGCGATTTTCAGAGCGGGCGTGATGCCAAGTGCATTAGAGTTTATGGAACGCGACGCGATTGATTGGAGTTTGAAATTTGTGGAAGGACTAAGCGTGGAAGTGGCCGAAAATATCGAAGCACATTTACTCATAGAAGTCGATGGAAATTACCCAGATATTCTTTTTCAAGAAGCAGAAAAAATCATGGCTGTCGTGGAACAATTTGAAATCGATGAAGTGCTTTTTGCCGATACCGAAGACCAAAAAAATGCGCTTTGGAAAATGCGTCGTTCGGTAGCGGAAGCAGTAAAATCAAATTCGATTTATAAAGAAGAAGATACGGTTGTGCCGCGCTATGAATTGGCACGATTGCTTGCTGGAATCAAATCAATCGGCAATAAATATGGTTTTCAATCAGTGTGTTACGGTCATGCTGGCGATGGAAATTTGCACGTCAATATTGTAAAAGGCACTATGTCGGATGCAGCTTGGAATACAGAAGTCACCAAAGGTATTCGAGAAATTTTCGAATTGACGGTGTCTTTAAAAGGAACACTTTCGGGCGAACACGGCATTGGTTACGTACAGAAAAACTATATGGATATTGCTTTCAACCCAACCCAATTGCAATTGATGAAAGGCATTAAAACCATTTTTGATCCGAATGGGATTTTAAATCCGGGGAAAATATTTCCGGATAATTAGACAGTGACTTCAAAGGTTTTTAACCGCAAGGTTCGCTAAGTTTAACGCAAAGAGCGCTAAGAAAATAAGTAAGGACATTGCGCCCTTTGCGACCCGACCGAAGCGAACTGACGAAGTAAAAACTTTGCGCAACTTGCGGTTAATCTTTTTTTTTGCGTTAGAACTAATCTCTTTTTGGATTGTTCTTCTTGTCGCGTTTTTCTGCCTTCTTTTCTTTAGCAGTTTTCAAAGGTTCTTTCTTTTCCGTTTTTTTTGCGTCTTGACTTTTTGCCATGATATGAGTTTTTAAAGTTTATTTTTTAATTTAAATTCAAGTAAATATAAAAAAATATTTATGGAATATGGACTTAATATCCAACTTGTTTTTTGATATAATCTTCAAAAAGCGTTTCGAAAATTTGACGTTGCACTAGATCATCCATATTGAAAAATTTCCATTGATTGTTGGTCGTAGCGTCGAAAACAGCTATAAATTTAGAAATACGTCTTACATTAAAACTGTTTCTTTTAGGCTCGAAAGTAACGTCTTTGGTTCGGTCTTTTTCTCTTAAGAAGTTGGCTTTAAGTAAAGAAGTGTTTGAGTCTAATTTGTTTTCATAAAAATACCGAACAGGATTTTTATAGGAAATCACGCAGAAAGTAATGCCTTCGATTTTTTTGATCGGACCATATTCATAAACTGGCGTCACCAATTGCAACCGCATGCGGTATTCCTCATTCTGATAATCATGATCAAGCTTTTCGAGAAATTTACCTTTACTAAAATCAGCAATCATTTTAGGATATGAAAACTTGACGATCGAATCAAAATCCATAGTGTAATTGGCGTCGTAGATTTTTTTGGTTGCTGTTTTGAGTTTCTCGATGGTTTGGGAGAAAGCGCAACAGGATAAAAGAAGCAAGAGTATGATGTAGGTTTTGAATTTCATGATAGATTTTTTTTCAAATATAAAAAATCCCCAACTGCTTTCACAATTGAGGATTCAATTTATTTAGTACATTTCCCTCGACGGCGCACGGGATGACAAGTTTAAAAATGGCGTCTGAGCACTAATTTCTGCTGACTGACCACTTTCGTTTTACTCATTCACAATCACCCATTCTCCGGAGTTGATCATGCTTTCCGCTTTTTTATATTTCATCGTTTCCGATTTTCCGCTCATGATATGTTTAATCGTAACGTTATCATTTCTGTTGATTTTCGGCATATCGCGAACAATCGTTTCTGTAACTTGACGCTGTTGCGTTTGTCCGGCTTCCCGGTTTTCCGCAGCTGCAGAATCGCTGTTTGGAATTTCGTCTTTACTGGTTTTATAATTTTCTTTAACCTTAACTTGTCTGGCTTCTTGAATGGCTGGTGCATTTTGTTGTGGTAAATCGCCTTTGAATAAGAACGAAATCACTTCTTTATTCACGCCATTCAACATCGAACTAAATAAGTTATAAGCTTCAAATTTGTAGATAAGCAACGGATCTTTTTGCTCGTGAACCGCCAACTGAACAGATTGTTTGAGTTCGTCCATTTTGCGTAAATGCTTTTTCCAAGCTTCATCTACAATCGCTAAGGTGATGTTCTTTTCGAAATCGGCTACCAATTGTTTTCCATTGGTTTCGAATGCTTTTTTCAAATCGGTTACAACATTCAACGTTTTGATACCATCGGTAAAAGGCACTACAATACGTTCGAATTGGTTATTCTGATCTTGATATACATTGGTGATGATTGGCAACGCTTCACGAGCGCTTCTTTCTGTTTTTGCAGTATAGAATTCTAAAGCCGCTTTGTAGACTTTTCCACTGAGTTCCATTTCAGACAATCTTTCGAATTCACTTTCTGTAACCGGCGATGTAATTGAGAAATAACGAATCAATTCAAATTCGAAATTTTTGAAATCATTGTTGGCTTTGTTGGTTTCCACGATGACTTCACTCGTGTCGTACATCATATTCGCGATATCGACTTTCAAGCGTTCTCCGTGTAATGCGTGACGACGACGTTTGTAAACCACTTCACGTTGTGCATTCATTACATCATCATATTCTAGCAAACGTTTACGAACACCGAAATTGTTTTCCTCTACTTTTTTCTGCGCACGCTCAATCGATTTGGTCATCATTGAATGTTGAATCACTTCCCCTTCTTTGAGTCCCATTCTGTCCATCACTTTCGCAACTCTTTCAGAACCGAACAAACGCATTAAATTATCTTCCAAAGAAACATAAAACTGTGAACTACCCACGTCTCCTTGACGTCCGGCACGACCACGCAACTGTCGATCGACACGACGCGAATCATGACGTTCTGTTCCTACAATCGCTAAACCACCGGCAGCTTTTACTTCAGCTGATAATTTGATATCGGTACCACGACCGGCCATATTGGTTGCAATCGTTACGACTCCGGATTTACCAGCTTCTTCAACGATTTGCGCTTCTTGTTTGTGCATTTTTGCATTCAATACGTTGTGTGTTACACCGCGCATTTTGAGCATTCTACTTAATAATTCCGAAATTTCAACTGAAGTTGTTCCAATTAAAACCGGGCGACCTGCGTTCGATAATTCGGTAACGTCTTCAATAACGGCGTTGAATTTTTCACGGGTGGTTTTATAAATTAAATCCTCTTTGTCTTTTCTCGCCATCGGACGGTTGGTTGGAATTTCCACCACATCCAATTTGTAGATTTGCCAAAGTTCACCCGCTTCAGTAACTGCTGTTCCAGTCATACCAGCAAGTTTGTTATACATTCTGAAATAATTCTGTAAAGTAACAGTAGCGAAAGTTTGAGTAGCCGCTTCAATTTTTACGTTTTCTTTGGCTTCAATCGCTTGGTGTAATCCGTCAGAATAACGACGGCCATCCATGATACGACCGGTTTGTTCGTCTACGATTAGGATTTTATTGTCCATGATCACATACTCAACATCTTTTTCGAATAGTGAATATGCTTTCAATAATTGTGTTAGTGTATGAATACGCTCGCTTTTGATAGAGAAATCTTGAAATAGTTTTTCTTTTTCTTCGGCTTCTTTGTCTTTGTCTAAACCTTGTTTTTCGATGCGTGCGATTTCAGTTCCGATATCGGGAAGTAAGAAGAAATTTTCATCGGTATCGGATGAAAGGAATTTGATTCCGTTATCGGTCAATTCTACTTGGTTGTTTTTTTCTTCAATCACAAAATACAACGCTTCATCAATGATATGCATGTCGCGGTTGTTGTCTTGCATGTATTGATTCTCCGTTTTTTGAAGCAATTGCTTGATGCCTTCTTCACTCAAAAACTTGATTAACGCTTTGTTTTTCGGCAAACTTCTGAAAGCTCTGAGCAAGTTGAATCCGCCTTCTTTGGTATTTCCTTCTTTGACCAAACGTTTGGCTTCGGTTAAAAATCCGTTTGATAACTGGCGTTGTAAGTTGACGAGGTTTTCAATTTTTGGTTTCAATTCATTGAATTCATGTCGATCACCTTGAGGCACTGGGCCTGAAATAATTAATGGTGTTCTGGCGTCGTCAATCAATACAGAATCGACCTCATCGACAATCGCGAAGTTGTGTTTTCTTTGCACCAAATCTTCAGGCGAATGCGCCATGTTATCTCTCAAATAATCGAAACCAAATTCATTATTGGTTCCGTAAGTGATGTCGGCGTTGTATGCTTTTCTTCTTTCTTCAGTATTCGGTTGATAATTGTCGATGCATTCAACAGACAATCCGTGAAACTCGAACAAAGGTGCTTTCCATGCGCTGTCACGTTTGGCTAAGTAATCATTTACGGTTACCAAGTGCACACCGTTTCCGGTTAACGCATTTAAATATAAAGGCAAAGTGGCTACTAATGTTTTTCCTTCACCGGTTTGCATTTCGGAGATTTTTCCACCGTGCAATACCATACCACCAATTAATTGAACATCATAATGAATCATGTCCCAAGTAATTTCTTTTCCTGCAGCATTCCAGGTGTTGGCCCAATTGGCTTCATCGCCAACAATCGTGATGTATGATTTTGTAGCCGATAATTCACGGTCTTTTGGAGTAGCCGTAACGGTAAGTTGTGTATTTTCTTTGAATCGTTTAGCGGTTTCTTTGATCACCGCAAACGCTTCAGGAAGAATTTCGTTGAGTGTTTTTTCAGAAATGTCGTAGGCTTCTTTTTCTAAGGCGTCGATGGAAGCGTAGATGTCTTCTCTTTTATCGATGTCTTCGATGGTTTCTACTTCTTGTAATAATGCATTGATTTTGGCATCTTTCTCTGCGCGGGCTTGTTGTATTTTTTCTTTGAAATGCGTAGTCTTTGCTCTTAGTTCATCGTGGGATAAGTTCGTTAAGGTACTTTCCAAGGCTTTGATTTTATTCAGATTTCCTTGTAAAGCCTTGACGTCTTTCTGTGATTTATCGCCTACAAATGTTTTGATAATGCTATTGATGAAACTCATAATGAATGTGTAATTTCTAATTTATAAAGGTGCGCAAATTTAAACAAAAAAAAAGCCTCGTTTGAGACTTTTCATTGGTTTTATCTTTTTTTTAATATTCATCCTCATTCCAAAGATAATCTTCGTCGGTCGGATAATCTGGCCAAATTTCTTCCATTGATTCGTATATCTCTCCTTCGTCTTCTATAGATTGTAGATTTTCAACTACTTCTAATGGAGCACCCGCTCTGATAGCGTAGTCTATAAGTTCATCTTTGGTTGCAGGCCACGGTGCATCGCTTAAATATGATGCTAATTCTAATGTCCAATACATCTTCTTTCGATTTTAGTTTGTGCAAAAATAATTTTTTTACTCAAACTGTCAAGTAAAAATCGATTTATTTTAAAAAAAGTTAAGAACGTCTTTTGTTAGTGTTCAGTGTTCAGTAGTAAAGTGTTCAGTTTGTCTTCTGTAAATATGAACTCCCAATATATGATCCGCGACTGATTACTTACAACTGCCTACTGCCAACTATTTCCTCGGAATCCATTTTACTTCTTCGGCTTGCAGGTCGAAAGTCAACTTCCGTGCCAGCACAAAAAGGTAGTCAGAAAGTCGGTTTAAGTACTTAATTGCAATCGGCGCAACAGGCTCGTTATGACTTAAATGTACTGCCAAACGCTCGGCTCTACGGCATACGCAGCGCGCAATATGACAATATGACACCGTAGTATGACCGCCCGGTAAAACGAAGTTTGTCATTTGGGGCAAACTGTCTTCCATGGTGTCGATTTCGTTTTCGAGTAATTCGATGTCGGTTTCTACGATGCCCAGATTTTGCAATCGCAATGCGCCATTTTTCATGACTTCCTTTTCGGGTGGCGTTGCTAAAATGGCGCCAACGGTAAATAGACGATCTTGAATTTCAATCAGGATTTCTTTGTAATGTTGGTTCATTTCCTGATCGCGAATGAGTCCGATGTAGGAATTGAGTTCATCAACGGTGCCGTAGCTTTCGATTCGGGCATGGTCTTTCGGTACGCGGGTTCCGCCGAAAAGCGCTGTGGTTCCTTGGTCGCCGGTTTTGGTGTATACTTTCATTCTAATTTAGGTGCTAAGGTTTTGAGGCGCTAAGGTACTAAGGTTTTTTGTTATGCGATTAATTCTAGAATGGAATTGACGAATCGTTGCAGTGAACCTTCACTATATTGAAAATACAAATCGGGTTCGATGCATTCGATTTCCATGAGTTGGAGTTGGTTGTTGATGATGATGCCGTCGACACGAGCGTAGAGCAATGCATCGGGAAAGGTGTTGACGATTTTTTGCGCTTGTTCGATTAATGCTGCGTTGGGTTTGAAAGCGGTGTATTGCCCTCCGAATTGCACTTGAATTCTGAAGTCGCCTTGCGCCGGTTTTTTATTGACAGCGTGTGAAAATTGTTTGTTGAAGAAGATGAATGAAGTTTCGCCTTCAGTTTGAATTTGCGGCATAAATTCCTGCAACAGCAATTCTTTTGCTACAGCAATCGCTTGGTATTGTTGGTTGATTTTTTCGATATCGGCAATATCAAAAACTTCGGTTAGGTACGAGCCTGCGGAAAATGCGGGTTTGATGACGGCTTTTTTCCAATGCGATGGAATGATTTCGGTGAGATTTAAAGCGTTTGTTTTTTCGATGAAAACAGTTGGCAGAATTGGAATGCCTTGTTTTTGAAAATCTCTTAAATAGAATTTATGTTTGTTCTGTTGAATGATTTCGAACCCATTTAATGTTTTGATTCCGAGTTTTTTGATATGATTGAGCCAATGATTGAATTCGTTTTCTTTCTCATAATAATCCCAAGTGTTGCGAAAAATCAGGCAATCGAAATCGGACCAGTTGATGGTTTTGTCATCCCAAATTGCGGCTTGCGCTTGGATGTTGTGATTTGCCAATTCGGGGATAAGCAGTTGGTCGTTTGGCGTTAGGTTGGGTAGTCTTTCGCAGGTGAGTAAAGCAATTTTCATGAGAAAGTGGATTTGGTAATTTATGGATTTGGTTATTCGGCATCGGTAGCCCTAGCCCCGATAGTAGCGGAAATCCTTTTGTGCCGTCGTTCGGCGCAAAAGATTGGGAGTGGATAGCGGGAAACAGCTTCTAATAATCCAACAATCAAATCACTGAATTGCCGAATCCGCGAATCAACTATTTTGTTGTGTCGCTTTCGATCATACCATCGCGCAAACGAATCACGCGGTGGGCGTAAGCGGCGATTTCTTCTTCGTGCGTAACCAAAATTACGGTGTTTCCGTTGGCGTGTATGTCGCCGAAAAGCTTCATGATTTCGATGGATGTTTTGCTGTCGAGATTTCCGGTAGGCTCATCCGCTAAAATGATCGACGGTTTGTTGACCATCGCTCTGGCAATCGCGACACGTTGGCGTTGACCACCCGAAAGTTGATTGGGTTGATGGTCCATGCGGTCGGCTAGATTGACTTGCGTGAGCACTTCGGAAGCGCGGATATTGCGCTCAGATTTTGAATAACCGGCGTAGACCATGGGCAGTGCGACATTATCGAGTGCGGAAGTTCTAGGCAACAGATTGAAAGTTTGAAACACAAAACCGATTTCTTTGTTGCGGATTTCTGCTAGTTCGTCGTCGTGCATTTTACTCACGTCTTTTCCGTTGAGGATGTACGTTCCTGAAGTCGACGTGTCTAGGCAACCCAATAAATTCATGAGTGTTGATTTTCCCGAACCAGATGGGCCCATGAGCGCGACATATTCGCCTTTGTGAATTTCTAGATCGATGCCTTTGAGCACATAAACGGTTTCGTTTCCGAGGATAAAATCGCGTTTGATGTCGGTTATTTTGATTAATGGATTTGCCATTGAAAATTAAAAATTAGGAATTAAAAATTACGAATTTAAAAGTACAAAATTGCTTTTCTAAATTTCCGAATAAGTAGTTGTTTTTTGTTTTATGTTACGGTTGGGTTTTAAAAAAGCCAGTTGTGATTTAAATTATTTCAAATGGCTCGCAAAGACGCAGAGGCGCAAAGTTTTAAAATAGTTTGACTATGACTTTTTCTTTGCGGCTTCGCGTCTTTGCGAGCAAAAAATAAGTGATTCTGTGTTAAACAAAAATAGATATGTCCTATTTCTATCATAACTTTTAGAATTGTTTTCATAATTCACACAAAAAAATTGAAGGCAGATTGATGCGCTATACATTTGTTTATAATTTAAAACCAAAATATTATGAAAAGTAATTCATTATTTATCGGAATAGCGTTAGTCGCTTTAGGAATGACTTCGTGTAAAGACGAAAAAGCGGAAAAAGCAGAACAATCAGTACAAAATTTTGTAGTATATACCGATTCGATTGAAGCGGTAAACGCTAAAGAAGCGGCACAAAATTGGGAAGGCATTGCCGGTATTTATCAAACAAGAATGAATGATGCTGAAGCTGCCTTAGAGGATTTGAAAGACAAAGATGCAGCGCAGGTAAGAATCAATTCCGGTAAAGCCAAATACGAAACAGCAAAAGCCAATGCCGAAGCACAAATGGCGACAAACATGAAATCTAATCCTAATCCTAAACAACAATTGCGTAACGCTTTGTTTGGTGAAGGAAAAATAGGCGATGATATGAATTTTAGCTGGGTGAATAAAGACAACATCCACGATGTATACCAACAATTCGTACACACAGCAGAAGACAACAAAGATAACTATTCTCGTGAAGATTGGGATGAAGTAAAATTGATGTATGAAGCGTTAGACAGCAGAAAAAATACCGTTGAAAAAGAAGGATTGAGTGGTAAAGACAACTTGAAAATTGCCGGTTTGAAAATCAAATTTGCAGCGATGCAAAAAGTGAATAGAGTCGGAGCGAAATCAGACGAAATGTCTGAAGCCAAAAAATAATAAAAGCATGTAATTAATTTTAATTGGGTTAAATTTAATTAATTAATGAAAAATGGCAATCAGCAATGGTTGCCATTTTTTTATGCTCTAATGGTAAAATGTTCTTTTTCTTGTTCGGCTCTGAAGAAAACCAAACCCCATTGAAAGGTGTCGATGGTAACTGAAACTTTCGGGTGGGTTTTTATAATTTCCCAAGCGGCTTCCATTTCAGCAGACCAATGAATATCGTCGAAAATCCAAACGGTTTCGTTGGTGACGGTTGGCAGTAGTTGTTCGAAGTAGTGTAAAGTGGCTTTTTGGGAATGGTTGCCGTCGAAGTAAATCAGTTGTCGGTTGTCGGTTGCCGGTTCTTGGTTGAAAAAGTTCTCGAATTCGGTAACTTCTGAAATGATGTTTGTGAATTGGAATTTTTGAAATTGCTGTTGCGCGATTTTAGCTGTTTCAGGGCAACCTTCCAAAGTTGTGATTGTCGCTTTTGGGTTTCCTAATGAAAGCGCTACTGTTGCCAATCCTAACGACGTGCCAATTTCTAAAATGTTTTCGGGCTGAAAGTATTGTGTGATTCTGAACAACAATTGCGCACGTTTTGAACTGATCCCCGCATTTTTAGCGATTTGATTAATAGCTCGGGTGTTGCTTTTGAATACTCGCGAACCAGCTCCAAAATCAGTAACTTCAATCGTGTTTTTGTTTTTTAGAAGTGTGTTTCTGTAGTTTTTTAGAACTGCATATTCAGGTTTTGATTGCTTATCATAAAAACATTGCGTCACTAAAGCAAACACAAATGGCGAATGCACGCCGTGTTGGTTTTTGGAGTTCCATAGGAATTGGAGGTATGATTTTATTTGGTGTAGCATTCAGACTGTAAGATTTTAAGACTCTAAGATTTTAAGATTACCCTTCGTAATTGATAGACTGATGTTTAAAATTGTAAAGATAATTGGAATATAATTTTCATGAAACACAATTCTAATGTCTTAAAATCTTACAGTCTTAAAATCTAGAAATCTAACCTTCAATCTTCGCGCTCAATTCAAACCAACGTTCTTCTTTTTCTTCTATTTTAGTAATGATACTTTGCAGTTCATTTGCCTTTTTTTCAATCATATCATCCTTCACTTTGCCATCAGAAAACAATTGCTCAATCTGCTTTTTTTCGTATTCCAAATCTTTGATTTCACGCTCGATTTTTTGAAACTCCTTTTGCTCATTGAATGTCAAACCCGAAGTATTGTTCTGCTGTTTCCATTGGTTCTTCTCGGCTTTGTTTTCTTCTTTCTGAACCACATCTGCGCTGTCTTCATAGGCTCTGAAATCGGAGTAATTGCCGGGAAAATCTTCAATTTCACCTTCGCCACGAAACACGAATAAATGGTCTACAATCTTATCCATAAAATAACGGTCGTGTGAAACCACAAGCAAACATCCCGGATAATCTAAAAGGAAACTTTCGAGTACATTTAAAGTTACGATATCCAAATCATTCGTAGGTTCATCAAGAATCAAAAAGTTCGGATTTTGAATCAACACCGTACACAAATACAAACGCTTCAATTCACCACCACTGAGTTTCTCTACAAAATCATGTTGCTTCTTGCGATCAAAAAGAAAACGCTCAAGCAATTGTCCCGCTGAAATGATTTTTCCTTTCGTGAGCGGAATATATTCACCATATTCTTTAATAATATCAATAACTTTTTGTCCAGGTTTCGGATTGATGCCGCTTTGCGTATAATACCCGATTTTTATCGTGTCGCCTTTAATGACTTTACCACTATCTAACGGAATCGTGCCTGTAATCAAATTCAAAAAAGTCGATTTTCCCGTGCCGTTTTTTCCAATAATCCCAATGCGTTCGCCACGTTGGAAATCAAAACTGAAATTATCCAAAATCACACGGTCTTTAAATCGTTTCGAAACCTTATGCAATTCAATAATCTTGCTGCCCATACGCTCCATATTGATTTCAAGCTCTACAACATTTTCTTTTCTGCGGCTTTCCGCTTTTTGCTTAATCACATAAAAATCATCCTGACGCGATTTCGATTTGGTAGTTCTTGCTTTGGGTTGTCGGCGCATCCAATCCAATTCTTTCACAAATAAGTTTTGTGCTTTATCGATACTCGCATTTTCCGAAGCGATGCGCTCTTCTTTTTTCTGAAGGTAATACGAATAATTGCCTTTGTACTGGTATAATTTTCCGTTGTCGAGTTCGATGATTTCATTGCAAACACGCTCCAAAAAGAACCGGTCGTGCGTCACCATAAACAACGTGATGTTTTCTTTGGCGAAGTAACTTTCAAGCCATTCGATCATCTCTAAATCGAGGTGATTCGTAGGTTCATCGAGAATTAATAAATCGGGACGATTGATCAAAATAATCGCTAGTGACAATCTTTTCTTCTGCCCACCCGACAAATTTTTAACCTTAAGTTTAAAATCCTCCAACTTCAATTTAAACAAAATCTGTTTGAATTGCGTTTCAAAATCCCACGCATTGTGTTGGTCCATTTGATCAAAAGCTCTTTGATATGCTTCCGAATCATCAGGATTTTCGAGCGCTTTTTCGTACTGCTCAATCACTTTCAAAACATCATTGTCCGAAGCGAAAATACTTTCTTCAATCGTCAATTCCTCTTGCAAATTCGGTGTTTGCGACAAAAATGCCATCTTGATTTCCTTTCTCAAAACGACTTGCCCGGAATCAGCTTCATCTTCGCCTGTTATGATGTTCATGATGCAAGTTTTTCCCGAACCATTCTTGGCGATAAACGCAATTTTCTGGTCTTTATTAATGCCAAACGACAGGTTTTCAAACAACGTACGCTCGCCAAAAGACTTCGATATATTTTCTACGGATAAGTAATTCACAGTGATAATTTTCGGCAAAAGTAAGTTATTTTTTAGGAGCAATTTCCCGCTTTCCACTAATATCTTTTGCGCCGAACAACGGCACAAAAGGATAACCGTTACAATCGGGGCTAGGGCAACATCTAAAATCTTCATGTCTACATAAAACAGATTACAAGATAGTAAGATTTCAAGACGCTAGGAACGAATCTTAAAATCCTAAAATCTTATAGTCTTATAATCTAATAATAGAACAATCCATTATATTTGCGCATGCAAATTTCCGTCATCATCCTCAACTACAACGTTCGCTTTTTCCTCGAGCAATGCGTGCTCAGCGTGGAAAAGGCACTCCAAAGTATTGATGGTGAAATCATTGTCATTGACAACAATTCGCTAGATGACAGTTGTGAAATGATGAAACAACGTTTTCCTCATGTTAAACTGATTGAAAACAAAGAGAACAGCGGTTTCCCAAAAGGCAATAATATTGGTGTTGCTCAAGCCCGAGGCGAGTATTTATGCATTTTAAATCCAGATACCGTAGTTGCTGAAGACACCTTTGAAAAAGTGTTGGCTTTTGCGAAGTCGAAAACCGATCTTGGCATTGTAGGTTGCAAACTGATTGATGGCACCGGCCGTTTTCTGCCTGAGAGCAAACGTGGTGTTCCGACACCTTTTGTAGCGTTTACTAAAGTAACCGGATTATACAAGTTGTTTCCGAGTTCTAAATTGTTCGGACGCTATTACGCGCAGCATCTCAATGAAAATGAAACTGGAAAAACAGCTATTCTGGTGGGTGCTTTTATGATTATGAAACGCGATTTGTATCTCGAGGTTGGTGGTTTCGATGAAAATTGTTTTATGTATTCCGACGACATCGATTTGTCGTATATGGTGTTGCAAAAAGGAAAATCGAATTATTATTTTCCCGAAACTTCCGTGATTCATTATAAAGGTGAAAGCACTGTGCGCGACGGATTGTATATGAAACGTTTTCGGGAAGCGATGCATTTTTTCTACCAAAAACATTTTCGTGTGTCTTATTTTTTCGATGTATTTATGAGTATGGGTGCTTTTTTATTTTTAATTTTTAAAAAGAACCAAGCAGTAAAAACTACCAGAAATATTGAGGAATATTGGTTGTTTTCATCAGATGAAAAACAGGTTGTAAAAGTTGAAAACTTGTTAGGAAAAAAAGTAACGCTCGCAGATTCTACGCTTAAAAATGATTTAAATTCGCCTACAGACGAATCGAGCAAAAACATCGAAATTATTTTTGATAATAATGTGTGGTCGTTTAAAGCAATCATTGATTTTATGGAACGGCATCAAAGCAAACGATTCACGTTCAAGATTTTACCTTCGAACAGCGATTTTATACTCGGAAGCAACAGCAGTAATGATCGTGGAGAAGTTATCAAATTGCAATAAAAAATAAAACAGGGCGACATTGAAAAAGTAAATAATTCATAATCAAAACAGATTTATTTTATTAATTTCGCAAACACAAAATAGGAATATACCTTTAGGCTAACAATATGGCAAGATTTGAATTGAAGCTTCCGAAAATGGGAGAAAGCGTTGCGGAAGCAACCATTACCAATTGGCTCAAGCAAGTGGGCGACAGAATCGAAATAGATGAAGCCGTCCTAGAAATCGCGACCGATAAAGTCGATAGCGAAGTGCCTTCGGAAGTTGCCGGAATTCTGACAGAGCAATTGTTTCAAAAAGACGATCTCGTTCAGGTAGGTCAAACCATCGCCATCATCGAAACCGAAGGAGGCGCTGTTGCCGCTACTACAGTGGCTGCCGCACCGGCGGTTCAAGAAGTTCCTGCGCCAATTGCTGCTATAGCCGATGTGGCTAAAACCGTTGAAGCTGCCAAAGATTATGTTGCTGCGCCAACACCTGCTGCACCTGCAATGACAGCTCAGGATTACCACCATTCAGAGAAATTCTTCTCGCCATTGGTTCGCAATATTGCCAAAGAAGAAG